>DWYM01000049.1 GCA_019118665.1 Candidatus Mediterraneibacter intestinipullorum | reverse complement strand
TATGAAAATGGGAAAATGGAGATCACACGGTACTTTGAACCGAATTTCACCGGGGACTGCACCAAATCTTTTGATGAGGTCGTGGATGATGTGGAAGCGGTCATGAAGGAGTCGGTGGAAAAGCATAAGATCAGCGATGTGGAAGTGGCGTCCTATCTTTCCAGCGGAGTGGATTCCAGTTACCTGACCTGGCTCGGACAGGTGGACCGCACGTTTACAGTGGGATTTGACGAAGGACAGTACAGTGAGATCCGGGATGCGAAAGAGTTTGCTGCAAGCATCAATATGCAGAATGACGCCAAAGTCATCACGCCGGATGAATACTGGGATAAGCTCTCGGATATCCAGTATTATATG
Organism: Candidatus Mediterraneibacter intestinipullorum; assembly: GCA_019118665.1. GTDB lineage: Bacteria > Bacillota > Clostridia > Lachnospirales > Lachnospiraceae > Mediterraneibacter > Mediterraneibacter intestinipullorum. Next base: position 14,622 of record DWYM01000049.1, on the reverse strand, counting down.
GATGAGCCTGTGGCAGATCCGGCTGCGATTGCGCTGTATTTCCTGAGTGAAGAAGCGGCGAAGAAAGTGAAGGTCGTGCTCTCGGGCGAGGGATCGGACGAGCTTTTCGGCGGATACAATATTTACTGTGAGCCTCTGGAGCATACGGCTTTTAACAGGATTCCCTTTCCCATACGCCGTTTTCTCGGCAGATTCGCGGAATACTGCCTGCCCCGGGGCATGAAAGGGAGGGGCTTTCTCATGCGTCACGGCAAGACGCTGGAAGAGCGGTATTATGCCAACGCGACAAATATCTTTACAGAGCGGGAAGCAAATAAAATATTAAAGAAAGGCTGCAAGCCGGGGATCCAGGATGTGACCCGGCCGTTGTACGAGAGAGTGGCTGACAAAGATCCGGTCACGAAGATGCAGTATGTTGACATGCATCTCTGGCTGGTCCATGATATCCTTATGAAGGGAGATAAAATGGGCATGGCCAATTCACTGGAAGTGAGAGTGCCCTTCCTTGATAAGAAGGTACTGGAGCTGGCAGAGACGCTGCCCCTTGCCTATAAGGTGAGGCCTCCCAGGACAAAGGTGGCGCTCCGCGCGGCAGCAGAGAGGAACATACGGAGCAAGACGGCAGAGAAAAAGAAGCTGGGCTTTCCCATTCCGATCCGGGTATGGCTGAGGGAAGAGAAATATTACAACAGAGTCAAGGCCATGTTCGCCACAAGCGCGGCAAAGAAGTTCTTTAATACAGACATGCTCATGAAAATGCTGGATGACCACAGGGAAGAAAAGAATACGAACGAGAAGACGGATGACAGCCGCAAGCTCTGGGCAGTGTATATCTTTCTCGTTTGGTATGACAGGTTCTTTGAACATGGGAAACCGGTGCATCCGGATATGAATACACGATAGGCGGACAAAGGGCTGTGCCGGATATCAAGTCACGGCACAAGCATCCATGAATACAGGGCAGGTGATGATATGAGAAGCAGGACTGTCAGACCGATCAGACAGCGTGGACAGAAAAAGCAGAGTAAAAAAAAAGGAGGGAGCAGCCTGGGGGATACACAGCCCCTGAAAACCGAGAAAAGCCGTCGCAGGGACAGTCAGTTCTCTGACACAAGGCCCATGCGTCCGGTGAGCATACGTTCCGGATACGAGGAATACCAGAGAGTGATCGACCGGAGGCGGCAGGTGCTGCGCACACCGAAGCCCCTTCCTGACAGCCGTGCCGGGAGGCAGGAGCGTTCGTCTCGCAATGCGGCGCCGAGGGCAAAAACGCAGAAGCGGACCGGGCTGACTGCGGTGATCGCCAGGATCAGGAGCAAAACAGCGGAAAAAGATCAGTATTGTGATTATGACCTGCTGATGGTCATTGTATTCCTGATGTGCTTCGGACTGGTCATGCTGTACAGTACCAGCGCGTACGAAGCGCAGGTGGATTTTGGAAATGATATGTTTTATTTTTCAAAGCAGGCGCTGATCGGCGCCGCAGGTGTCGTTGGCATGTTCATTGTATCGAAGATCGATTACCATTTTTACGGCGCCTTTGCTCTGGAGATCTATGTGGTCGCCATGATCCTCATGGCGCTTGTACAGACGCCTCTCGGAGTGACCATTAATGGAGCGCGCAGATGGATCGGAGTGGGTGAGGTACTGACTATCCAGCCGGCGGAGATCACGAAGATCGCGGTCATCCTCTTTATTTCCTATGAATTATGCCGCCTTGGCAGAAAGGCATATACAATGGAGGGGATCATCCGGGTACTGGTGCTGGGCGCGGTTGCATCGGGGGGCGTTTTGTTTCTCACGGACAATCTCAGTACCGCCATCATCGTTATGGCGATCACCTGTATCCTGATCTTCGTGATCCATCCGAAGACAAAGCCTTTCCTGGCGATCATAGGGATTGGGGCGGCAGCAGCGGCCATCGGGATTGCCGTTCTGTCTGTGACTGTTGCCAACAGCGATAATTTCCGGCTTCAGAGGATCATCTCATGGCTGAACCCGGAGGCAACGATGGATACAGGAAGTTATCAGGTCATGCAGGGACTGTATGCCATCGGCAGCGGCGGTTTCTTTGGAAAGGGACTGGGCAACAGCACCCAGAAGCTGGGCGTGATCCCGGAGGCGCAAAACGATATGATCCTGGTTGTTATCTGCGAGGAGCTGGGAGTGTTCGGCGCAATCTTGATCCTTGTGCTTTTCGGCCTGCTGCTGTACCGGCTGATGTTTATTGCGAAGAATGCGCCCGACTTGTATGGCTCGCTTATCGCGACAGGGATCTTTGCCCACATCGCGCTTCAGGTGATCCTGAATATTGCCGTGGTCACAGGGCTGCTTCCGACAACAGGTATCACCCTTCCCTTTATCAGCTATGGGGGGACCGCGATCCTGTTCCTTATGGCGGAGATGGGGATCGCCCTTGGGATCTCGCGCAAAATCAGGCTTGACGGTGAATAAGCATACAAGATTTTCACATTAAGGTCTTTCCTTCCAAGGAAATGTATGGTATATTTTAATATAGTATTTAAAACCACATATAATAGAAGCATAAAATATACTTTACGGTTCGGAAGGAGATATTATGGATTACAAGATAATAGTAGACAGTTGCGGGGAACTGACTTATAAAATGAAGGAAAGCGGAATATATGTGAGCGCTCCCCTCAGCATGCAGGTGGATGGGGACATGGTGGTGGACGACGACACGTTTGACCAGGCGGATTTTCTCAGGCGCGTGGCGGCCAGTCCGGAATGCCCGAAGTCGTCCTGTCCGTCTCCTGAAAAATATATGGAACTTTACAACGGAAGTGAACAGAGGGTCTATGTGGTGACGCTTTCATCTGAACTGAGCGGCTCCTGCAACAGCGCGCAGCTTGCCCGGAAGCTCTGGATGGAAGAACATGGCCAGGATGAAAAGCAGATCTATGTGTTCAACTCTCGTTCGGCATCTGTGGGAGAGACTCTGATCGCATGTAAGATACAGGAGTGTGAAGAGCAGGGGCTTTCATTTGAAGATACGGTCAGCACTGTGGAGGGTTATATCAGCGGGCAGAACACCTATTTTGTTCTGGAGAACCTTGACACGCTCCGCAAAAACGGAAGGCTCACCGGTATCAAATCTTTTGTGGTAAGCGCCCTCAACATCAAGCCGGTCATGGGATCCACCCCCGAGGGAACGATCTGTCAGCTTGGTCAGGCCAGGGGCATCAAGCGCGCTCTGGTCAAAATGGCAGAACAGATCGTGCGTGATGGAAAGCAGACTAAGGATAAAGTGCTTGCCATCGCTCATTGTAATTGTCCGGAACGCGCCAGAGAAGTACAGCGGATGCTGCTTGATAAAATGCGTGTCAAAGACAGTTTTATCGTGGATACGGCAGGGATCAGCACAATGTACGCCAATGACGGCGGAATAATTGTTGTGCTCTGAGGAAGAGTATGATAAACTGTCAGTATGCGGGTACCCCAGGGTGTACCATATGCCGTGAGAACAACGGCATAAATGAGGAAAGGAGCATGTGAGATATGAGCCAGGAAAAAGTGGATCGTTATAAAAAGGAGAAAGCGAACAGAAAACAGATCATGCGGAAGCAGAAAATGATGAGCTTTGTCCGCAAAGGGATCCTTACACTTGTGGCGCTCGCTCTGATCGGGTGGCTGGGATATTCAGCTTATGACATGTATGAGTCGGGAAAAGACAGAGTGGTGGCTGAAGTGAATTATGATTCGATCTCCAATTATCTGAACGACCTTGCCGCGCAGTCGGAAACAGAGGCGGAATAGGCCGAATAAAGTGGTGAGATTTGGGAGAGAATGATAATATTGACCGGAATATAAAAAATTCAATATAATACTCTGAAAGAGGAAAAACACAACATGTAGGGTAGTGGAACTGATCCATGCCCTACATGTTCTTTTTTTGCCCTGAAAACGAGGATTCCAGCTGTTTTTCAGGCATCGGAGAAACACAAAAAAATCAAAAAAAGGGGTTGAAAAAGGGAGAGTGGTGGTTTAGAATGGAGTCAAGTGGTAAAGAGTGGTGGCTAGTGGTACAAAGTGGGGAGCGATGTGGAGGCTCACATTAAGAGAAAGGATTCCAGATGTTATTAGGAGAGTTTAACCATAGCATTGATGAAAAGGGACGACTTATCATCCCGGCAAAGCTCCGGGACGATCTGGGCGACAGCTTTGTCATATGTAATGGGCTGGAGGGCTGCCTCTTTGTGTACTCTCAGGAAGAATGGAATAATTTCGTCGCCGAGCTAGAGACCTTACCACGAATGAATAAGGATGCCAGAATCTTTAAGCGTTATTTCTTTGGAAGTGCTTCGGAGGGCAGTTTCGACAAGCAGGGGAGAGTTCTTGTCCCACCGTCACTCCGCAAAGCGGCGCATCTGGAGAAAGACGTTGTCCTGGTAGGAGTCCAGGACAGGGTTGAGATCTGGGACAAGGCGCTTTGGGAAGAGCGCAGCCAGGTGAGCGAAGAAGACCTGGATGCCATAGCAGAGCGCATGGAGTCCATAGGAATCAGGATCTGATAAGGAGGAGACCATGGCGTTCAAACATGTATCTGTCCTGCTCCACGAAACAGTGGACGGGCTAAATGTCAGACCGGACGGCATCTATGTGGACGCCACGCTGGGCGGATGCGGACATGCCTTTGAAGTATGCAGCCGGTTAGGTGACAAGGGGAGATTTGTAGGAATAGACCAGGACGCAGACGCCATTAAGGCGGCGGGAGAGCGTCTGGCAGGCTTCGGGGAGAAGGTCACGATAATACGGAGCAATTACCGTGATATGAAGCCGCAGCTCCAAAATATCGGCGTTGACAAGGTGGATGGGATCGTCCTGGATCTGGGAGTGTCGTCTTACCAGCTTGACACTGCTGAGAGGGGGTTCTCATACCGGGCGGACGCACCGCTCGACATGAGGATGGACCAGAGGCAGAAGGCGATGGCAAAAGATATTGTCAACGAATACAGCGAGACGGAACTTTACCGGGTTATCCGCGACTATGGGGAAGACAGATTTGCAAAAAATATCGCAAAACATATCGTCGCAGAACGCGTAAAAGGGCCGATCGAGACAACAGGACAGCTGAATGAGATCATACGGCACGCCATACCGATGAAAGTCCGTAAGACTTCGGGACATCCGTCCAAGCGGACGTTCCAGGCGATAAGGATCGAACTGAACCATGAACTGGACGTGCTGAAAGATTCGCTGGATGACATGATCGACATGTTGAATCCGGGGGGACGGATCTGCATCATTACATTTCATTCACTGGAGGACAGGATCGTGAAGAGCGCATTTCGTAAAAACGAAAATCCATGTACCTGTCCAAGCGACTTTCCGGTATGTGTTTGTGGGAAGACATCAAAGGGAAGAGTAGTCACAAGGAAACCGATCCTTCCATCAGAGGAGGAGCTGGAGTCCAACAGCCGTTCAAAAAGCGCAAAACTGAGGATATTTGAACGGAGGTAACAGGGAGTAGTTTAAAATATTTATTTTCCTCCGGGAAGGGGAGAGCCCGGAAGAGAAGACAGGAAAAGGGGCATTCGGCATGGCAGCAAAATACGGTACATATAATCGGAGAACAGCGGACCTTAGGAGAAACAGCTATGGTCAGTTTTATGTGTACGGCAATGCGGTACGTCAGGCGGAACCTCTTCCGAAGAAAGCGCCGGTAGCGCGCCCGCGGCAGCCGAAGCAGATGAGCAGCCAGGTGGCAAAGAACAGACACCGGGCGATGAGCATTAATCCTGCTTATGCGGTTTTTCTTGCCGCGGCAGCAGTTTGCGCGGTACTGGTGTGCATGCTGTATTTAAGCCTTCAGTCGGAGGTTGTGGGCCGCTCCGAGCATGTGACAGCGATGCAGGAGCAGCTTGCGGATATGACAGAGGCGAACAATACGGCTTACAATTCAGCAGCGGATTCTGTGAATCTGGAGACAGTGAGGGACCGCGCGATGAATGAAATGGGAATGGTATATGCTGCCCAGGGGACGGTGGTGGAGTATGACAGTCCGTCCGGTGAATATGTAAAGCAGTACAGTGACATTCCAAAGAGCGGGGTGCTCGCCAAGTCGAGCGACGCATCAAATTAAGGATAGTATGATATGGCAGGAAGAAAAAGAAAGAAGAGCAGATTTGAATTTTTAACGAAAAAATTCCCGCTCAGGATGCAACGGAAGCTGGTAATGCTATTTATGGCAGTGATACTGGCTTTTGTTGTTCTTATAGGGAGGATCACATACATCAATGTTACAAAAGGAAGCGGCTATACCAGGACCGTCCTGGACCAGCAGAACTATGACAGCCGCGTGATCGCTTTTAAACGCGGGGATATCGTGGACCGCAACGGCACGAAGATCGCGACCAGCGAACGTGTGTACAACGTGATCCTGGATGTTAATATGATGACGGATAAGGATGAATACATCGAGCCCACCAAAGAAGTCCTCAAAGAATGTTTCGGGATTGAAGGAAGTGTTGTAGACCAGCTGGTGGAGGAGGATCCGGACAGCCGTTATAAGATACTCGCCCGGGGGATCGACTACAATACAGCGCAGAAATTCAAAGAGATCGATGAAGACGATGAGAATTATCCCAATGTAATGGGTATCTGGCTGGAAGACGACTATACGAGGACTTATCCATACGGAAGCATGGCGAGCGATGTGATCGGCTTCACCTATGCGGGAAACCTGGGGGCGATCGGTGTTGAGAATGCGTACAATGACGTGCTCAACGGCACGGACGGCAGGGAGTATGGCTACTTTGACAGCGAGTCCTCGGTGGAGCGGACGGTAAAACCGGCTAAGAACGGAAATACGGTTGTGTCTACCATTGACGTGACTCTCCAGAATATCGTGGAGAAGGCGATCCTGGAGTTTAACCAGGAACGCGCGGGCGACGGCGAGCTTGGAAGCAAGAATACCGCGGTCATTATCATGAACCCGAATACAGGAGAGATCCTGGCGGAAGCATCCTATCCGAACTTTGACCTGAACGAACCGAGAAACTGGTCCCAGATCTATTCGGCTGAAGCCTGGGAGGCGAAGATGCAGGAGGTTGCCGGGATCTACAGCCAGCAGGGCAAGGAGCAGGAGTGGAATGAAATGTCGGACGATGAGAAAGAAGCGGCGACATTGAATGATCTCTGGCGCAATTTCTGTGTCAGCGACTCTTATGAGCCCGGTTCCGTGGCAAAGCCGTTTACCGTGGCGGCAGGGCTTGAGACCGGCACCCTTACCGGGGATGAGACCTATTACTGCGGCGGTTCCAAGAATGTCATGGGCTGGGATATCGGATGCCACTACCGGGCCGGTCATGGAACAGAGACGATACAGGATGCGATCGCCAATTCCTGTAACGTGGCGCTGATGGATATGGCGTCTGTCATCGGAGTAGATAATTTTACCAGATACCAGCATATCTTTGGATTTGGTGAATACACCGGGATCGATCTTCCTGGAGAAGCATACACGGCAGGTCTTTTGTACACGGCAGACAGTATGACAGACGTGGACCTTGCCAGCAACTCGTTCGGACAGAATTTCAACGTGACCATGACACAGATGGCGTCTGCCTTTGCTTCTCTTATTAATGGGGGATATTATTATGAACCCCACGTTGTGAAACAGATCCAGGATGAGAACGGCAATGTCATTGAGACAAAAGACCCGGTGCTCCTTCGGAAAACAGTGTCATCGGAGACGTCAAAGATGCTGAAAACATATCTGAAGGCAACGATGGATTATGGGACAGGACAGCGGGCTCAGGTGGAAGGCTATGACATCGGTGCTAAGACCGGGACCGCGGAGAAGCTGCCAAGGGGAAACAATAAATACCTGCTTTCCTATATCGGTTACGCGCCGCGGGAGAACCCGGAAGTGCTGATCTATGTGGTGATTGACGAGGCGCGGAACGATTCCGCAGGCGACAGCTCTCTTATCCTGGGTTTAAGCAAGAAGATCATGGAAGAGGCGTTCCCATATCTGGGGATTACGACCATTGCCGAAAGCGGAGAGAGCGTCCAGACAGAGGGGCAGAATTTTGGGGATACAGAGTATACGGATTACGATGAAAATTATGAAGACACTTATAATAATCCGGACGGCTCATATATAGATGAAAATTACAGTCCGGATCTGGATGACTGGGCGTCTGGCGAAGCGCCGGAGTGACGCGGGAAGCTGCGCGGCGGCAGAAAAGGGAATAACCATGCAGAAGATGTAATAAGCTGTAACAACATCTTTTGCATGGTTTTTATTATATGAAGAATAAGACTTATAACAAAAAGAAGATCATGATCGTCTTTCTATGCGCGGCCCTGATTCTCGCGGCTCTGATAGGAAGGCTGATCTATTTGATGGTGTTTGACGCGGAGTATTATCAGGAACTGGCTCAGGACCTGCACGAGAGGGAGCGGGAGATCAAGGCGGCCCGCGGGGAGATCGTGGACCGCAACGGTGTAGTGCTGGCGACCAACCGTACGGTGTGTACGATCTCGGTCATCCACAGCCAGGTGGAAGAGCCGGGAGAGGTCATTTCCTTGCTGTGCCGGGAGCTTGAGCTGGATGAGTCTGAGGTGAGAAAAAAGGTAGAGAAAGTGTCTTCCATGGAGAAGATCAAGACAAATGTGGATAAAGAGACAGGTGACCGGATCCGCGGTTACGACCTGGCGGGCGTAAAGGTGGATGAGGATTATAAACGTTATTATCCTTATGACGAGCTTGCCTCGCGGGTCCTTGGCTTCACCGGGGGAGACAATCAGGGGATCATCGGTCTGGAAGTAAAATATGAAGAGTATTTAAAAGGGACAAACGGTACCATCCTCACTGTGACTGACGCCAGAGGCGTGGAGCTGGAAGGGGTGGCGGAAGACCGGATCGAGCCTGTGGCAGGGGAGACGCTCCAGGTCAGCCTGGACTACAATATCCAGGCATACTGTGAGCAGGCGGCAATGAAGGTGATGGAGGAAAAACAGGCGGAGGCAGTATCCATCCTTTTGATGAATCCTCAGAACGGAGAGATCTACGCCATGGTGAATGTTCCGGAATTTAACCTGAATGAGCCGTACGAGCTGAATACCGGGGTGGATGGCTCAGCTCTTACAGATGAGGAACTGCAGGACGCGCTCAACCAGATGTGGAGAAATCGCTGCATCAATGATACATATGAGCCGGGGTCCGTGTTTAAGATCATCACTTCTTCTGCCTGTCTGGAAGAAGGAGTGGTGTCTCTTGACGACACCTTTTTCTGCCCCGGATACCGGATCGTGGAGGACCGCAAGATCCGGTGCCATAAAGTCGGAGGGCATGGGCAGGAGACGTTTGTGCAGGGGATACAGAATTCCTGCAATCCGGTTTTTATGGATATCGGACTGCGGCTTGGGGCGGACCGGTTTTATGATTACTTTGAAAAATTCGGGCTGATGAAGCTGACGAACATCGACCTGCCGGGGGAGGCAGGGACGATCATGCACAAGAAAGAAGATATCGGGACTGTGGAGCTGGCGACCATGACGTTCGGACAGTCTTTTCAGGTCACTCCGATCCAGATGGCGGTAACGGTCAGCTCTATCGTGAACGGAGGAAACAGAGTGACGCCACACGTTGGGACGGCGATCCTGGACGATGGGGGGAATGTGGTCAAGGAATTTGAGTACAAGGTGGAATCCGGCATCGTATCCAAAGAAACGTCCGAGACCATGCAGATGCTCCTGGAGAGTGTTGTTTCGGAAGGATCGGGGAAAAATGCTTATCTGGAGGGGTATTCCATCGGCGGCAAGACCGCGACCTCCCAGACGCTCCCGAGAAGCGCCAATAAATATATCTCGTCTTTCCTGGGATTCGCACCGGCGGATGATCCCCAGATACTCGGCATGGTCATCATCCATGACCCCCAGGGAGTCTACTACGGAGGGACGATCGCGGCCCCTGTGCTTAAGAGCATTTATGATAATGTGCTTCCCTATCTCGGGATTGAAAAAAAGTAAGTCATGGTTTATACTAAACAGGTTGAGAAACGAAAGAGATGAAGAGGTGGATTTATGAGTAGTCATGTAGTGATACCGGTGCTGATATCGTTTGCCATAAGCCTTGTGCTGGGGCCGGTGGTCATTCCTTTTTTGCGGAAACTGAAGATGAAACAGACAGAGAGGGTGGAAGGCGTGCAGTCCCATTTAAAGAAAGCAGGCACGCCGACCATGGGCGGTATCATTATCCTTGTCTCAGTGATCGTGACTTCCCTGTTCTATGTAAAGGACTATCCGAGGATCATTCCCATTCTGTTCCTGACGGTTGCGTTCGGTCTGATCGGGTTCCTGGATGACTATTTGAAGGTGGTCCTGAAGCGTTCCGACGGATTGATGCCCGCGCAGAAAATGGCGCTCCAGATCGTTGTCACAGCGATATTTGCGTTTTATCTGGTGAAGGTGGCGAAAATTCCCCTGACCATGATGGTGCCTTTTTCAGGAGGGTACTATCTGGATCTTGGCTGGGTGGCGGTCCCCGTCCTGTTTGTGGCTGTGATCGGGACGGTCAACGGCACCAATTTCACGGATGGCCTGGATGGCCTGGCCTCCAGCGTGACTGTCCTTGTCGCTACATTTTTTACAGTGGTCGCCATCGGGACAAAGAGCGGTATCGAACCGGTCACCTGTGCTGTGGTGGGGGCTCTGCTCGGCTTCCTGCTCTTTAATGTATATCCGGCGAGCGTGTTTATGGGGGATACCGGTTCTCTTGCCCTTGGAGGATTTGTGGCAGGTACAGCTTACATGCTCCAGATGCCCCTGTTCATTATCATCGTGGGATTTATCTATCTGGTAGAAGTGGCTTCTGTTATGATCCAGGTTACCTATTTTAAGAAGACCGGCGGGAAGCGGATATTCAAGATGGCGCCGATCCATCATCACTTTGAGCTGTGCGGATGGTCGGAGACAAGAGTTGTGGCCGTGTTTTCCATCATCACGGCGCTCCTCTGCCTGATCGCGTTAATGGGGGTATAGTGCAATGGAAATGAAAGGGAAAAAAGTACTCGTATTTGGTTCGGGTATCAGCGGCGAGGCGGCGGCCCGCCTTTTGCTGAGAGAAGGAGCGCAGGTGATCCTGTACGATGGGAACGAGGACCTGAGGGCAGACAAGATTATGAAAAAGATAACAGATAAGCTGCCGGATGGAGAAAAAGCTGTGTCAGGAACCGTATCGGAAGCTGCTTCAGGAACCGCGTCAGAAGCTGTTCGGCTTCAGGTTGTCCTTGGCAGATTTCCGGAAGAACTTCTTGAACAGCTTTCCCTGACAGTGATGAGCCCCGGCGTCCCCACAGACCTTCCGGTGGTGGACAAGATGAGAGCGGCAGGGATTCCTGTCTGGGGGGAGATCGAGTTGGCATATGCTCTCGGAAAAGGCGATGTCCTCGCCATTACAGGGACGAATGGAAAGACAACGACAACCGCGCTGCTTGGCCAGATCATGGCAAACTGGAAAGAGAGCACATTTGTAGTGGGCAATATCGGAAATCCCTATACAAGCATCGTGCCTGAGACAGAGGATGATTCCGTGATCGTGGCGGAGATGAGCAGTTTCCAGCTGGAGACAATACATACATTCCGCCCGAAGGTCAGCGCGATCCTGAATATCACGCCCGATCATCTGAACCGCCATCATACGATGGAGGCATACATTGCGGCAAAGGAGAGGATCGCAAAGAACCAGACAAAGGACGATGTCTGCGTGCTTAATTATGAGGATGAAGTCCTGAGGGGATTCGGAGAAAAAGTGTCCGCTGATGTTCTATATTTCAGCAGCCGGCGTAAACTTAATAGAGGTGTGTACCTGGATGGGACCACCATCGTGTGCGCTGTAAATGAGACGATCCCGGTCTGTGATGTGAATGAGCTGCAGATCCTGGGGACGCACAACTATGAAAACGCAATGGCGGCAGTGGCGATGGCGTACGCCTACGGCACGCCGATGGACATTATACGCGGGACATTAAAAGGATTCGCGGGCGTGGAACATCGGATCGAGTTTGTGGCTGAGAAAAATGGGGTCGTTTTTTATAATGATTCCAAAGGCACAAATCCGGACGCGGCGATCCGGGGAATCCGGGCCATGAGCCGCCCGACAGTACTGATCGGCGGAGGGTATGATAAGGAATCTTCCTATGATGAATGGATCCGGGCGTTTGACGGAAAGGTGAAAAAGCTGGTCCTGATCGGGGCTACCCGGGAAAAGATCGCCGGGGCAGCAGAGAAACTCGGCTTTAAAGATATCGTGATGGCGGATACTTTTGAGGAAGCCTTCGACAAATGTGTGGAATGTGCGCAGCCTGGAGATGCGGTGCTCCTCTCGCCCGCATGCGCAAGCTGGGGAATGTTTAAAAATTACGAAGAACGCGGAGATAAATTCAAAGAGCTTGTAAAACGGTTGTAGGGAGTGGAGTTTATTGGAACGTTCCAAAAGGAAGAGACGGTATGACGAGACGCTGCTGGCAGTGATCCTGATCCTTGTGGTGATCGGGCTTGCGGTGCTTTACAGCACCAGCGCTTACAATGGCAGGGTGAAATTCCATGATCCTCTGTATTATCTGAAAAAACAGGGATTCGCCACCCTTCTCGGGCTGCTTGGGATGGTGATCATTGCGCGGATCGACTATCATAAGTGGCTTCCCCTGGCAATTCCGGGGTATCTTATGGCAATCGCGCTCTCTGTGGCGGTAATGCTCTTTGGCGATGAATATAACGGGTCCAAAAGATGGCTGTCTTTGGGCCCGGTTTCTTTTCAGCCTTCAGAGTTCGCGAAAGTGGCGGTCATCCTCTTCCTGGCATGGCTTGTGAGCAGGAATGTCCGCAAGATGCACAAGTTCAGGACGCTCGTGCTCATGATGCTGCCGGTCCTTCCTGTGGCAGGACTGGTGGGGGCGAGCAACTTAAGCACTGCGATCATCATCCTGGGGATCGCTGTGGTCATTATCTTTGTGGCAAGTCCGAAATACTCTCAGTTCATATGGATGGGAAGTGTGGGGGTCGCATTTATGGCAGTGTTCCTGGCCATGGAGAGCTATCGGCTGGAGCGGATCGCGATCTGGCAGCACCCGGAAAAATATGAGAAAGGCTATCAGACGCTCCAGGGGCTTTATGCGATCGGGAGCGGCGGGCTCTTCGGCAGGGGTCTGGGGAACAGTGTACAGAAGCTGGGCTTTCTTCCCGAGGCGCAGAATGATATGATATTTTCCATTATCTGTGAGGAGCTGGGGCTTGTGGGAGCGGGGATCATCATAGTCCTGTTCCTAATCCTTATATGGCGGCTCTTTGTGATCGCCACAAAAACGACGGATCTGCTGGGAGCTCTGATCGCTTCGGGCGCGCTGGCGCACATGATGATCCAGGTGATCCTGAACATAGCAGTCGTGACCAACTCCATCCCAAACACAGGGATCACGCTTCCTTTCATCAGTTACGGAGGGACGTCCGTTATGTTCCTTCTCATGGAAATGGGGCTTGTGTTAAGCGTATCAAGTCTGGTAGAATGAAATAACAGTTCAGCCATGGGTATTCCGGGAGAAGGAATCATGCTCGCATGAATTTTCCGCTCCCGGAATACCCATGGGGTGAGCGCCCGATCATGAGCAAAACAGCGGCGCAGCCGCAGTGAGCACGGAGTGCGGTTTTGCGAATGGCGCGGCTGAACGGAACGAGCAGAAGGAGGCATTTGGGTGAAGAAGAAAAAGCACAAAAAGAGAAGGGTATGGCTGATCCTGGTCTCTGTCATCCTGGGGCTCGCCGGGCTGGCGGGCGTGGCTGTTCTCCTGTTTCAGACGCGCTCCTTTGAGGTGGAGGGGAATTCCTATTATGGAGACGCCACGATCACTACATGGATACAGAATGACAGACTGTCTGTAAATACATTATATATTCTTGCAAAATACAATCTTACGGACGCAGATCTCCCATCGGGGGTGGACAGGTTCACGATCTCTCTGAAGAATCCGTGGACAGTCAGAGTAAAGGTTGAGGAAAAAGAGATGGCAGGGTATGTGGATTACGACGGCGCATACCTGTATTTTGACGCGATGGGAACCGCAGTGTTAAGGTCAAAGAAGCTGATCGAAGGAACCCCCTATATTGAGGGACTCAACTTTGACACGGCAAAGGTAGAGATGGGAAAGAAGCTGCCTGTTGAAGATGATAGTATTTTTGAAAAAATCGTTGAAGTTTCAAAAAATCTGAAAAAATACAGTCTTACCCCTGACCGCATGTCCTGTTCGGGCGGGACTGTCCAGGTGTATTTTGGAATTGTAGAAGTCCTCCTCGGAAGCGGAGGTTATGAAGAGAAGCTGGAGCAGGTCCAGCCGATCCTTGACAAACTGGCAGAACTGTATCCGGATACGGCGGGTACACTGCATCTTGAAAACTATGATCCGGACTCAGAGTCCATTCGTTTTGTCCCCGCTGCCTGATGCCAGGGCGCGGTCTTTAAACAGTGGGGTGAACGGTTATATAAATAGCGCAAAAATATCAGAAAAATAAGAAAAATCTATTGATTATTTACGGAAAAGACTTTATTATATACTTATTGGATTCTATCGTTCAATAAAGGGATGTATAAGAAATTAATAA
>DWYM01000048.1 GCA_019118665.1 Candidatus Mediterraneibacter intestinipullorum | reverse complement strand
GCGTCTACAGCTTCCTGGGTGTAGGCAAGGACTGTGGAGCCATCCGGACGCACCCGCGCCAGCTCTGTCCTCGTCCAGTCAAAGACCGGCATGAAATTGTAACACACAAGATGAATGTCCTCCTCGCCGAGATTTTCCAGTGTCTGAATGTAGTTGTCGATATACTGATCCCTTTCCGGCGCCCCTGTCTTGATGGCGTCATGAACGTTCACGCTCTCGATCCCGGCTACATGGAGCCCGGCTTCTTCTACCTCTGCTTTCATGGCCCGAATCCGCTCTCTGCTCCACACCTCGCCCGGGGCAGTGTCATACAGCGTTGTGATCACGCCTGTCACGCCCGGTATCTGGCGTATCTGCTGGAGCGTCACTGTGTCAAATTTGCTTCCGTACCATCTTAAAGTCATTTCCATATGTCTGTATCTTCTCCTTCACTTCTTATATTCGAAATCCGGTATACTATGCCACCTGTCCCTGAAATAGTGGGCGGCAAGCTTTGGCTTTCTGTCCCTTGTAAAAATCCCCTTTTTGTTGCCCTGGATCCTGAGAAGGCTCTGGCTTGTGGCAAAGTCCGCAAAGTTCCAGACCTGCTCTCCGATCACGAAATCATAGTCATCGAACACTTTGTTGTTCATTTTGTAATAATCCAGCTGATATTCTTCCGTGTACATGACTGGCGTGGTGTCATGCATCCCCATGACAGTGTCCGCGCCGTATTCTGTGAAGATCACAGGTTTTCCGATCTCTCTCCACTGATCCAGCTCCGCGCGCAGCGCCTTCTCCGGACCTTCCAGGTCGGGTCCCCCGAAGTACCAGCCATAGTAACGGTTCAGGCAGATCACGTCACTGAGCTTTGAGGAACAGTCTGTCTGGGGCGTGGTCGCCATCTGCACGCTCACCAGTGTACAGGGGCGCTTCTGGGGATCCAACTCCCTCGCCAGTTCATAAAGGGGGGCAAAATATTCATACGCGCCCTCTCCGGCAGAATCCGGCTCATTGGCAATGCTCCACATAACGACGCAGGCATGGTTCTTATCCCTGGCGATCAGTTCTCTTATGACGTCCTTGTGGTGCTCCTGGGTCTGCACTCCGTGCTCTTTATCATATGTGCCGATCTTCTGGCCGTTAAAGTTCGCCCCTCCGCCGAATTTAAGGTTGATGCCTACCGCTGTCGTCTCATCGATGACTACAAAGCCTTCTTCGTCGCAGAGCCGCATCATCTCCTCGCTGTATGGGTAATGGCTTGTGCGGAAGCTGTTTGCCCCCTGCCACTTCATCAGCGACATATCCTTTGTATTCATGGGAAGATTCATGCCCCTTCCATTTGGGAATGTGTCCTCATGCCTGCCGTAGCCTTTGAAATAGAACGGTTTTTCATTGATCAGGAATTTCATTCCCTCTACCCGGACTGTCCTGACACCGTAGGGCAGAGTGTACACGTCACTTCCAAACGTGACCTTTACATCATAGAGATATGCGTTGAGCGGCTGCCACAGGCGTACATCCCTGATTTCCAGCACGCCTTGTTCTCCCTCTGCCTGCGCCGCAAGATTCCCATCTCTGTCAAACACCTCCACTTTGCACGCGCCCTGTCCCACAGTCTCCACCTGATAAGTCAGACGCGCGGTCGTGCCGTTCACTTCCGGCACAAGGGAAATGTCCGCGATATAGTCCTTTGGCGTTGTATAGATCTTTACCGGTCTTGTGACTCCGCAGTAGTTAAAAAAGTCAAAATTCGGATTGTTTTTCGGTTTTCCTGTGTCTGCCCCTGCGCCAAAGCCGGTCATTCCTCCCAGCATATCTGATTTCCCGCCGACCGGAAGCGTAGTGTAGTCGATCACATTGTTGACCGCTATGGTGAGCAGATTGTCCTTTCCGTCCTCCAGTTTGTCAGTGATCTCCACTTCAAAAGGAAGGAAGCCTCCTTTATGCTGGCAGATCAGGCTGCCATTCAGATAGATTTTTGCCTCGTGAGTGACCGCCGCACATCGGAGTACAATTCGTTGGTCTTTTACGAATGCGGGCATGGAGATGCTTCTCTGGTAGAATACCCATCCGTAATGATCGCGGAAGTCCACTCCTTCCTTCAGGTCGTTGTAGGAAGCCGGGACCGGCATGGTCATGGGCGCCTCCAGGGGCGCCTTGTACCATTCTTCTTTAAACCCGTTTCCGTCATCCAGTTTAAAATCCCACACTCCGCTTAAATCTGTTAAAAGTCTTGAAGGTGTCAAAATCGGATACAACATAATGCATTTTCCTCTCTTTTCATAATTATAGTTTTAGCCAATCACTCTCTTAAAATAATTTTACGCGTTTTCTCTTCTCTTCTGGAGCTCGGCTACATTTGCCCTTACCTTGTTCCTTCCAAGAGGATAGAGCACTGCCAGCGCCAGCGCCACTGCTGCAAGCCCCACTGCCGGGACAATGCAGGATATGCGGAAAATGTTAAGGGTAACATCCGGATCAAAGGCAGTTGCCTGTGTGTAGCCTACCATGCTTACCAGACCTCCCACAAGACCGGATGAGAGCGCCTGCCCGATCTTGCGGGCAAAAGAGTATACGGAATAGATCGTACCGTCCTCGCGCACTCCGTTTTTTACTTCCGCGTCATCAATAACATCTGTGATCATTGCCCATATCACTGTGTTGAAAAATCCCAGGCAGATGTAAGCCAGCGCATAGAAAGCCACATAGACATATGGATTTTCCGGCTGCAGGATGAAGCAGATCACATAGACTACTGCCCCCGCAAAGCAGGCAACGGCAGACACTTCCTTCTTTCCGAATTTTGCGGAAAGCTTTGACGCAAGCGGCGCACAGATCAAAAGAACGCCGATGCTGCCTGCCATGGACGAAACTGACTGCGCCGCAGCCGAACCGTAAAAGTTAGGGAACACATATGCAGCGATTCCCTGCATCCCGAGCATGGCAAGAAGCAGGAGGATTGCCGCAACGATAATTCCGATCAGGGACCGGTTCGTCACAAGGCTTTTTACAAGGTGCCCTACCTGAAGCTTATTTGTATTAGCCGGCACCGGAACCCTCTCCTTTACTAACTTAAAGCAGAGTACATAGCAGATGATGGCGCAGACGCTGAACACTCCGGCGATCGTTGTCATGCGGCTTCCGGACATTACTGTGTTGCCGTCTACCACTACATATGCCACCATGGGGGTTCCCACTCCGATAGCAAGCCCTGCCAGCGTTGCGCCGATAGAACGCCACGTCGACAGCTGTGTCCTGTGGTCCGGGTCTGCTGACACTGCTGACGCCATTGAACCATACGGAATGTTGATCGCCGTATAGAAAATGGAGCCCCACAGAAGATATGTAACGACCATCCATACCACCTTAAATCCGTATGCCATGTCAGCAAAGCCGGACTGGTAGATCAGAAATGACGCGATCGCCACCGGACCGCACATCCGCTTGATCCATGGTTTGAATTTTCCGTCCTTCGTAGGTTTCGACCGGTCCACGATCTGCCCCATCGTCACATCCGTGACCGCGTCCACAAACCTGGATATCATCATCAGGATACCTACTACGACTCCGTCAATACCCATCACATCCGTATAAAACTTCAGCATAAAGCTGGATGACAGGATGAAAGTAAAATCATTTCCGAAATCACCGAACATATACCCGAGCTTATCTGCCCATCCAAAAGGTTTAACTTTTGTATTCTCTTGTCCCATTTACAATACCTCCTTTTTCCTCATCCGTAAACCGTATTTTAAAACCTTGTCTCCCATCTCCCACAGAAGACGTTTTCATTGTATCTGCCCTTGAATTCACTCTTGCCCATCATTTTACGGAGGACTGCTTCAAATGCCTCATGATGATCCATGTACGCATTGATATAGCACCTTGCCATGGGAACGTCGATCAGGTTGTTTGTGTAGCTGAGCGAAACGACAAAGGTGGGAAGTTCTGACATATACCAGGGCTGCTTTGTGGGCTCGTCCCATTTCACCCGCATGGTATTAAACTGGGCAAAGCCCTGAACGTTCAGCACCAGCAGCACACAGTCATATTTCTTTTTAAATTCTTCCATTTTCCCTTTTTTGTTCTCGGTCTCTGCGTCCACTTCAAAGCCTGCAGCCTCAAGCTGGGAAACAATGTCCCTGATGATGTTTTCGTCATTGGACTTGAACTTTGTTCCCGCGATCACAACTGCCTCGGAACCGATGTAGACCAGTTTGATCTTCTTATACTTCTCCGGCGTCATAGGCAGATAATTAAGGCGGTCTTTTACAAGGGTCACATACTGGTCTGCCATCTCGGCGGCTGCTTTGTGATGATCCTCGCATCCCACAACGCTGAGATTCTCTTTTGGCTGCATCAGCCTCTGCTCTTTTTGGAGCGTGTGAAGATTCAGCGCTGCTTTTACACCCAGTATCCTGTGCAGCGCGTCATTTAAACGTTCTTCCGTGATGATCCCGTTTTTATACCCATCCATCATGTAGCCGAAGTCCTCTTCCCTGTCATTAAAGAAAAGATACATGTCACAGCCTGCCGCGATCGCCCGGGGAACCTGTTCGCATCTTGGGATGGTAGCGCCGAACATCCCGATCATATGGGATGCATCTGTTACGACCAATCCGTTAAACCCAAGCTGTCCTTTTAAAAGATCTGTGATCAGTTCCGGTGCCAGCGTTGCCGGGAGGATGTCCTCATCTTTGATCCCGGATCTTAATTTCCTTGAATACTCGGGAAGCGCGATATGCCCAGCCATGATCGTCATGACTCCATCATCGATCAGCGCTTTATACACTTTACCGAAGGTAGCATCCCATTTCTCACAGTCGTATTCGTTGATTCCCATGATCAGGTGCTGGTCGTTCTCCTCTGTGCCGTCTCCGGGGAAATGTTTCATGCAGGTGGCAATATTCTGTGTCCGCATCCCTTTAAAGAATGCTTTTGAGTAACGGATGACATCATCCGGCTCATCATTGAACGCCCGGAGCTGTACGATCGTGTTCCTCCAGTTGTATGTCAGGTCAACAATGGGTGCAAAGTTCCAGTTGCAGCCTACCGCCGCAGCTTCTCTCGCAGATATTTCCGCCATCTTACGGACCATTTCCTCTGAATCCATGGCAGCCATGGCAGCTCCGTTTGCCAGGGCAGTGCCTCCCTGCATCCCGCCGTTTCCTCCTGCCTCGCAGTTGGAGGCGATCAGGAGCGGGACTTTTGATGTTTTCTGCAGACAGTCCGCCATGTCCCATAGTTCTTCTTTGGGCGCGTTGTGGTAGCGGATCGCCCCCGGATGGTATGTATCCAGCACTTTTTTGATGTTTTCCGGTTTTCTCTCCTCTTCGTTGGCTACCATATTTACGAACAGCTGTCCGATCTTTTCCTCGGCCGACATGGAGGCGATAGTGTCCTCCACCCACTGTATCTGCTCGTCATTGAGGTAGTACGGTTTTTCTTTCAGGTTGACCATAGTATTTTCTCCTTTTCTTCTTTCTATGACAGGTTTTCGATAAACCTTGTCTTTAATTTTTGCTGATATTCCCCCTCATACGTCCCACTCTTAAGATGTTCCACCCCTTCCAGGATTCCTTCCCAGCTCTCTTTCTCATGTCTGGCAAGAATGGGATAATACAGCACGTCGTTTCTGTCCGCTGCTTCCATGTCGCCCAGCGCATCCCCGATCATCAGTACCTTGTCCCTGTCGTACCCGGACTCCAGCAGCGCCTTGATGCAGTTTGTCTTTGTCCCTGCGTTTTGAGCCAGGACTGCGTCCGTGTACTCCAGCAGCCCAAACCTGCTCCACTCTTCTGCCACTGCCTCTGGATTTGCGGAGGATACCACTGCAATGTCACAGGTTTCGTGCAGTGTCCTGATGGCTTCTTTTACCCCGGGAAAAGGCCTGATCGCCTCAGGGGGAAGCTCACGGATGCTGCAGTTCACCGCCTCGGACCAGCGCAGGGCTTTCCTGAGACACTCGCTGTCCCTCTCCTCTGCCGCCCGAAAAATGGCAGCATTGGAAAGCTCGTCCGTCTCCTCCACCCAGCTCAGCAGGGAATCCAGATCCCGGACCGGCGCGATCTTCTCGTGAATCTCCTTTAATATCACCGCCAGCCCTTTAAACCGGTTGATTCCCCTTGTCAGGGAATAGAGGTTGATCTCATTCCATCGTTTCAGCAGCTCTGATCTGTATGGCTTAAGATTCCATTCATCGACCATACACGGACCAAAGCATCGGATATGCTTGATATCCATAGAGTCAATGGCGCATCCGTCAGAGTCAATGCAGACCAGATAATCTTTCTTCCTGGCATACCCTTCAAGAGGACTGCTCATAATATCACATCCTTTCTGTCTGGGCTAACGATAAACTGTTTTCTTCTAACTTTCTATAATAATTTGTGTTGAAAATCGCATGATATTATGATATTATTTTTAAACAATAAAATTTGTGCTATTTTGAAGATATATTGTGCTAACTGGATTTGCCGCGTCACTGCACAGAACGCGGGACGCTGCCGTGTACACCGTCAATGGCTGTTTGTGTACCGGCTCTTTGCAGAAAGGATAAAAGAAATGGGATTGAACAGACTGGATATATTCCAAAAGACGCTTACAGCGACAAATGTGAATGTGACTGTCCTGAAAAAGGACGGCTCTAATTTTTCGGAGACGGACAATGGATTCAGAAAACACTTGTTTGAGAATTTTGATTACAGTAAAACCTATGATTTTCTGACGCCTCACTTTGTGCCCGGCACATTGATCCACTATATAGATGAGTTCAGCCTCCACTACATTTTCGTGGATATACCGGAGGAATTTCTCGGCTGTGATGACCTGCGCATCACTGCCATCGGTCCTTTTTCGGATTACCGGATGGAGTATGACAGCATCCATGAGATCATGCGGAAAAACAAGATACCGGACCGCCTTTTTATTGATTTTTCCACCTTTTATAACTCCGTGCCCCTCATCCAGAAGGCAGACAACCTGCTGGGCATTGTACTGAATCTGGCGTCAGGGCTGTTTGAGCAGGAATATTCTATTTCCTTTTTCCCGCTCCAGGACAATCCATTCGGCAGTCTGGACTTTCAGGCAGACCAGCTCATGATCTATCCCCAGGTTGCCTCCTCCAGCATTGAGGAGCGCTATGATATTGAAAGCAAGCTGATGAGCGCGATCTCTGCCGGAAATTATGAACAGGCGCACAATTATCACCAGAAATTCACCAGCTATTATATCCAGCCAAGGACAAAGAACATGATCCGCAACCAGCAGAATTTCACGATCATTTTAAATACCCTGTGCCGGAAGGCAGTGCAGGCGGGCGGGGTCCACCCTCTGTACATCGACAGTCTGTCAACTAAGTTTGCCATCTCCATCAACAACACACTCTCCTTGAAAGAGTTCCCGGCGCTTTGCAGCAAAATGATCCACAAATACTGCCTTTTAGTAAAAAATCATGCGATGAAGGGCTACTCTCCTGTCATTCGGGAGATTGTATCCTATATTGATTTTTGCTATATGGAAGATCTGAGCCTGAATGTGTTCGCAGAGAAATTTAATATGACGAAGACATACCTTTCGGCATTGTTTAAAAAAGAAACCGGCAGCACCCTGACAGATTATATTCATACGGTCAGGATGCGCCGCGCGATCACACTCATCAATTCATCCTCATCACCCATGGCTACCATTGCCGCGGCGTGCGGGTATAATGATATCAACTATTTTATCAGAATGTTCAAGCGGGCGTACGGACTTTCACCTAAGCAGTATCAGAAAAGCGTGCTGTCTGCCCATACACAGGCACAGTTCTGATCGTGTCATACTGAGAAAGAGTGGCTGCTAAAGCTGCCACTCTTTCATTAATTCAGCCTTTATTTTCAAAATATATCCTGCCAGTTCGCGGATTCTCTCCTCGCTCATCCGTCCCGCCGGAGCGGAGATGCTGAAAGCATACCTTCCATCCCCCGCAGGGGTCTCAAACGCTGTGGCAATGCACCGGACGCCGACCTCATTTTCTTCGTTGTCCAGCGCATAGTCTCTCCGGCGTATCTCATGGATTTCCTCCTGAAACCGCTCGTAGTCAGTGATCGTGTGCTCCGTCAGAGCGCGGACGTCACTGTGCTCCCATATCTCTCTGACTTCCTGATCTCCCATCCGGGCAAGCATAGCCTTTCCAACACCTGAACAGTAAAGGGGCAGCCTGCTGCCGATCCTCGATACCATCTGGATGCCGTTGCCGGGAGCTTCTACTTTGTCTATATAAACTGCTTCGCACCCCTCCAGCCTGACGAAATGGACGGTCTCTACAGACATTTCCATCAGCCTGCGCAGATACAGTCTTACGGTCTGGATCACGTCAATCCTTCCCATTATCTTGTTCGCCGTGGCAACGGTCTTTAATGTAGGCTCATACCGCCCATTTTCTTTATTCTGCTTCGCGTACCCCATGTAGATCAGGGAGTTTAAGACTCTGTGGGCGGTGCTCTTGTTAAGCCCCAGCATCTCGCTTACTTCTACCAGCCCCATGTCTCCGTGCTCGGCAAGCAGTTCCAGAGCGCCGAACAGCCGGTCCGCCACCTGTATGGGATTTTTGTTTTCCATGATCCAGCCTCCAGTTTCATATTATGGAATGTATTCTACCACAGCTTCCTTTCCCTTACAAGCGCTCGCTATTTTGAATTTGCCATGAGCAAGACATTTTTTAACGCTTGACATTTTCTGTTTCCATTGTATACTTAAAAGCAGATATTCCATATTACAGAATACAGTTCCATATTACGAAACAAAAGGAGAGGTGAAGATGAACGAAATATTAACGCAGATTGAAAACACCGGCATAGTACCGGTCGTTGTCCTGGATGATCCGAAAGACGCAGAACCGCTGGCGGAAGCGCTGTGCAGCGGAGGACTCCCCTGTGCGGAGGTGACCTTCCGCACCCCTGCCGCCGCCCAGTCCATCCGCATCATGTCGGAGAAATTTCCCCATATGCTCATCGGCGCCGGGACTGTCCTTACCACAGAGCAGGTAGACAGCGCTGTGGACGCCGGGGCGAAATTTATCGTAAGCCCCGGCTTGAATCCCCGCATTGTCAAATACTGCACAGAGCGGAACATCGTCATAACGCCGGGCTGTGCAAACCCAAGCGATGTGGAACAGGCGATCGAGAATGGCCTGGATGTGGTAAAGTTTTTCCCTGCTGAGCAGGCAGGCGGACTTGCCTATATCAAAGCCATCGCAGCGCCCTACGCAGGGATAAAGTTCATGCCCACAGGCGGTATCAATCCCAAAAATGTCCGGGACTACCTTGCATATGACCGTATCCTCGCCTGCGGCGGAAGCTGGATGGTAAAGGGCGATCTGATCAGAGACGGAAAATTTGACGAAATCCGGGAACTTGTAAAAGAAGCAGTAAACATCGTAAAAGAAAGTCGGGGGAAATAAAATGGCAAAAAGAATCGTTACTTTTGGTGAGATTATGTTGAGGCTTGCTCCTGAAGGATACAGCCGCTTTGTCCAGGCGGACACTTTCGGAGCCACATACGGCGGCGGAGAGGCAAATGTTGCGGTCTCTCTTGCCAACTATGGATTTGACGCCAGCTTTGTCACACGCCTCCCGGCTCATGAAATCGGACAGGCGGCTGTAAATTCTCTCAGGAAATATGGCGTTGACACTTCCCGCATCACTCGGGGCGGTGACAGGATCGGTATCTATTTTCTGGAAAAAGGTGCCTCCCAGCGCCCCTCCAAGGTCATTTATGACCGCGCTGGTTCTTCCATTGCAACGGCATCCCAGGATGATTTCAACTGGAAGGAAATCTTTGATGGGGCTGACTGGTTCCATTTCACAGGGATCACTCCTGCTCTTGGCGATAATGTGGCCGCCATCTGTCTGGATGCCTGCAAAGCGGCGCGCGCAGCCGGCGTCACCGTTTCCTGTGACCTGAATTACAGAAACAAACTGTGGTCCAAAGAAAAGGCAGGCAGAATCATGGGCGAACTGTGCAAATATGTGGATGTGTGCATTGCCAATGAGGAGGATGCTTTTGATGTATTCGGGATAAAATCAGCGGGCACTGATGTGACAAAAGGCGAGGTGAACCATCAGGGCTATGTGAACGTTGCCCGACAGCTGACAGAAAGGTTCGGGTTCTCTAAAGTAGCCATCACCCTCAGAGAGTCACTTTCCGCAAATGACAACAATTGGTCCGCCATGCTCTTTGACCGTACGGACGCATTTTTCAGCAAAAAGCATAAGATACATATCGTGGACCGGGTAGGCGGAGGCGACAGCTTTGGCGGAGGTCTGATCTGCGCTCTGCTTAACGGCTATGAACCCCGGAAGGCGATTGAATTTGCAGTTGCCGCGTCCTGTCTGAAACACTCCATCGAAGGGGATTACAATCTTGTGTCAGTTGAAGAAGTGCTGAAGCTTGCCGGGGGTGACGGATCGGGACGAGTGCAGAGATAGGGGATAAAAGACAATACAGAACATTTCAGACTTCGTATAGAGTACAACTAAAATTGTCAATAACTTTTGAAAATGTCACTTTTTAATATTAAGTTTTGCTTGAGAGAATGTCACTTTTTTAAGAGGGGGTCTGCCCTCTTAAGATACGGACTGTTGTTTTTCAAAAAACAGTT
>DWYM01000047.1 GCA_019118665.1 Candidatus Mediterraneibacter intestinipullorum | reverse complement strand
TAGCCCCCCGGGGACTGACGATCTGCTTTCCTTCAGATCACCGTGACACCGGCGTCATACATCCGCCCCTCCGTCTGTCTCAGCTTTGTTGGCCTCCAGATACTCTTTTATGAATGCGGATACCTCCGGTTCGGAAAAAGAGATCTCCTCTCCGAGCATTTCCCTCATCTCCCGGGTATCCAGCGTAAAGCTCCTGTCCGCATATTCATATGTATATCTGAAATCAATGTGTTCGTTGAACACGATCAGAGTATGGACAGTGGAACTGATATCCCCCAGCGGCATCCTGTCAATATGGGACAGGGTAAACACCGCTTTTACCGTGGTTCCTTTTCCTTTTTCTGAATCGATCCGGAAGCTGCCATCCGTGCTCTCCGCTGCCTGTTTGAAAAAGGGGACTCCCAGCCCTACCTTCCTCGTAGTCCTCGTCGTAAAAAAAGGATCCTGCACTTGCGACACCTGCTCCGGCGTCATCCCGCAGCCATCATCCTTTATCACAACGGTCAGCGTATCTTTCCCGGGCTGGACAGAAACTGTGATCTCCACAAATGAAGCTTCCGCCCGCACGGAATTTTCCGCAACATCTAATATATTCAGAGATATCTCCGGCATCATGGCTTACTCGTATTTTGCCAGGATACCGTCCAGATCATCCACGGTGAGCCGCCCATAGACCTCGTCGTTGATCATCATGACCGGAGCAAGCCCGCATGCGCCGACACAGCGGCACGCATCCAGCGAAAATTTCCCATCCGGCGTGCACTCTCCGCCAACGATGCCCAGTTTTTCCATAAGGGCATTGTAGATATCCCCGGAGCCTTTCACATAACACGCCGTGCCAAGACAGACGGATATCTGATATCTTCCTTTCGGATTCAGGGTGAACTGCGAGTAAAATGTCGTCACACCGTAAATCTTCTCCATCGGAATCCCTGTCTCATCCGAGATCATCTTCTGAACTTCAATCGGAAGATAACCGTATATATCCTGTGCCTTCTGCAGGATCGGCATAAGGGCACCTTTTTCATCCTTGAGCTCACGGATCATTTTCATAAGTGCCTCTTCCTGTTCTTTTGTCCCGGAAAATGGAACTGTTCCTTTCTTAGCTGCCATTCTTCAACCTCCATTTCAGATGTTTTTTGCTCATTAGCTATATAATATCACAAGATATTACAAAATACCACTTATTTTATTATGAACTTTTTGTATATATTCACAATATCTTTTTTCAGCGTATTCTCTTCTATTATATAAAAAGACCGGAATCTCTTCTGTAAGTTTCCAGTCTTTTACATTCGTGACAATAGACAGACGCTATGGCATACTGTTTTTCCTGACATCTCTTCCGGCAGGCCGTACATGCGGAAGACAGGTTCATTTTCTGATAGTTTGTCATGATCCTGATAAAAATCCTACAAAAAAGCAATTTATTGCTTTTTGATTATGCAAATGCTATACTGGCTGTATATAATACAGCGGCTTTGCCGCCAGAGAGTGTCTAAAAAAATTATGATATTCAGGAGGAATTTATGACAATCAGAGAAATGCAGAGAGCTCTTAACGCACAGTTTCTGTATGGGGAAGAACTTGCGGATCTGGACGTTCAGTTTGTTTTCTCTGCCGATATGATGAGCGATGTGCTCGCATATGGCAGCAAATGTTCCGTCCTCATCACCGGTCTGTGCAATCCCCAGGTGGTGCGTACTGCTGAGATGCTGGATATTGTGTGTATCATTTTTGTGCGGGGGAAGATGCCGGATGATAACATGCTCGCCCTTGCCCGCAGTAAAAGCATAGCTGTTCTCGCCACGGAGCATTACATGTTTACCGCCTGCGGCATCCTCTATGAAAACGGACTTCGGGGAGGTGCTTAGATGAGCGAGCAGCTTACATTTACTTACACGATCGATGGAAATGATTTTACCCGGGCGGGAGAAGCCAGCAGTTCCGTAAAAAACAAACTCAAGATGCTGGGTGTGGGCAGCGATGCCATCCGCAAAGTCGCTATCGCCATGTACGAAGGCGAGATCAATATGGTCATCCACGCGGACGGCGGCGAGATCACAGTCTCTGTGTCCGATAATGACATCACCATGGTGCTGGCGGATAAAGGTCCCGGCATCCCGGATATTTCCAAAGCAATGCAGGAGGGGTACTCCACTGCCCGCGAAGAAGTCCGTTCTCTTGGATTCGGCGCCGGTATGGGGCTTCCCAACATGAAGAGATTTACAGATGAAATGCGCATTGACACCGAGCTTGGAAAGGGTACAACGATCACAATGAAGGTTCATCTGTAAATACAGGGTAATAATGAAAGGAGTCTGTCACTTGGATAAAGATAAATTCATGCGTTCGGTCCGCCTGAAGGAACCAGCCTGTCAGGGCTGCATCAACTGTATCAAGCATTGTCCAACTCAGGCCATCCGGGTACATAACGGAAAAGCGCATATCATAGACAAGTTCTGCATCGACTGCGGCAGATGCATCCGCTACTGCCCCCATCACGCGAAGATCGCCGTTTATGACCCGCTCTCCGTGATCAATAATTTCAAATACACAGTAGCGCTTCCCGCTCCGTCACTCTACGCACAGTACAATAACCTGACGAATGTGGACATCGTGCTTAACGCCCTTCTCAAACTGGGCTTTGACGATGTGTACGAGGTGAGCGCCGCCGCGGAGCTTGTCTCCGAAGCGTCCAGGGAATATATAAAAGAGCATATGGACGAAGCTCCGTTTATCAGCTCGGCCTGTCCCTCTGTCATCCGTCTGATCCGCGTGAAATTCCCCTCCCTGATCTCCCGCCTGCTGCCCATCAAAGCTCCGGTGGAAGTCGCGGCTGAGATCGCGAGGGCAAGAGCTATGAAAAAAACCGGACTGAAGCCGGAGGACATCGGGATCATATTCATCTCTCCATGTCCGTCAAAAGTATCTTACGCAAAGGCTCCTCTCGGGATCGAGAAGAGCAACATTGACAATGTGGTAGCGATCAAGGATGTGTACCCGCTCCTTCTGCCCCACATGAAACAGGATGAAAGCCAGCTCATCCCCCTTTCCAATTCCGGGCGGATCGGTATCGGATGGAGCAACGCAGGCGGCGAGGTTGCCGGGCTGCTGACAGAAAATCATCTGGCCGCGGACGGCATCGTGAATATCCTGCGCGTACTGGAGGAACTGGAGGATGAGAAGCTCCACGGACTTACCTTTGTGGAACTGAGCGCCTGCAACGGAGGCTGTGTGGGCGGCACGCTCACCGTGGAAAACGCCTATATCGCCACCACGAAGACAAAGAGGCTTGTCAAATATCAGCCGGTTTCAAAAAATCATCTGTCTGATAATCCTGACGCGGGAAATCTTTACTGGGCAGACAACGTGGAATATGAGCCGGTGTTCCGCCTGGGCAATACATTCAAGGAAAGTCTGAAGATGATGAGCGACGTAGAGGAGCTGACCGCAAGATTTCCGGGTCTGGACTGCGGTTCCTGCGGCGCGCCCACCTGCCAGACGCTTGCTGAAGATATCGTCCGCGGAGACGCCACTCCCAATGACTGTATCTACGTTCTCCGGGCAAACATTGCTGATCTGACCCACAAGATCAAGGATCTTGCCTCAAAGAAAAAAACAGACGGAAGCATGCCGGAAGACAGTTCCGTGCTTCTTGATTCCTATATCCGGACACTGACAGAAGAACTGGCATCATTCGGTGCTCCGGGGCATGCCAGAAAGGAGGCTCCAAAAGAGGAATGAAACTGAAGGATATACTTGTTCTCCCGGAATGCCGGGTCCTGTCGCAGGGAAACCCGGAGAGGGAGATCTCCCGGATATTCTGCTGCGATCTTCTCAGCATTGCCATGGGCAAAGCCCCATCTGACGGAGTATGGGTGACTGTAATGGGGAACAGAAACACCCTGGCTGTGGCATCCCTCACGGATACTGCCTGTATCGTGCTCGCGGAAGGAGTCGCTCTTGACGAAGACACTCTTTTAAAAGCCGCTGAGGAAGGGATCGCCGTACTCTCCACTGAACAGCCGGCCTTCGATATCGCGCTTAAGATCTATCAGGCAGGACTGTCATGATCCCTCTTTATTATGATCTGCACATTCATTCCTGCCTTTCCCCATGCGGGGATGATGACATGACTCCTGCGAACCTTGTGGGCATGGCAGCGGTCAGCGGACTGGATGTGATCGCGCTGACTGACCACAACTCGTGCGCAAACTGCCCTGCCGCCGTTTATCACGGCGAAAACTACGGTGTCACCGTAATCCCGGGCATGGAGCTGACCACGGAAGAAGAAGTCCACGTCATCTGCCTGTTTGCTTCCCTTGAGGACGCGCTCGCTTTTGACGCCGTGGTCTACGGCCGGCTCATGCCTGTCCCCAACCGGGAGGACATCTTCGGGAAGCAGCAGATCATGAACGAGAAAGACGAAGTCATCGGCACAAAGGAATATCTCCTCATCAATGCGACTTCTATCTCTTTTGACGAGGTCTTTTCCCTTGTGAGGTCTTATGGGGGCATCGCTTATCCGGCGCATGTGGACAAATCCTCTACCAGCCTCCTCTCCAATCTCGGATTCGTTCCGCCCGGGAGCACATTTACATGTGCGGAATTTCATGATTTCACGAATCTCCACCGGATCAGAAAAGACCATCCCTATTTTGAAACGTGCAATGTGATCTGCAGTTCAGACGCGCATTATCTGGAAGATATCCATGAACCGGAATATCAGCTCTTCACGCGATCCAGACAAAGGAAGGATATCCTGAACGCGCTTATAAACAGAAGCGGAGCCAGACCTCGTTGAGAACAGATGGAAGAACTGCCTCCTCAAGATGTCTGGCTCTCATTTTATTTTTTAATTTTCATACCATCCGCTAGCGCCCAGCGCCCTCTCTATCTTCCCGCGGATTTCTTTTGTCCTTCCCGGGGCGTCTCCCCCGGAGCTGATCCCGATCGCCGCGTCGTCCGTCATTACCACTGATGGGAAATAGAAGTCACAGAGCGCCCGGTCGTCTGCCACATTGACCGGGATTCCTCTCCCCCTGCAATCTTCCCGGATCTGCCGGTTCACTTCCCGGCTGTCTGTGGCGGCGATCACCAGTGCCGCGCCCTGTATATCGCCCGGCAGATATACCCTGCGCTCGGCACAGATCTTTCCGCTTTCTTCCATTTCTCCCAGTTCCCGGCAGAAATCCGGCGCGACCACCCGGATTCGGGCGCCGAAGCGAAGCAGCGTCCTTACCCGGCGAAGGGCGATCTTCCCTGCCCCCACGATCAGCACTGTCTTATCCGCCATATCGATAAACACAGGAAAATATGGCTTTTCCATTCTCCTCTCCCCCTCTATCTCATCATATACAAAAGGGCATTGCAGATACATGCCGCAATGTTGCTGCCGCCTTTTCTTCCTCTGGCCACGATGGAAGGCGTGTCTTTCAGTCCGAGTATCAGTTCCTTGGACTGGACCACATTGACGAACCCGACAGGCACCGCAACGACCAGTTCCGGACGAAGCCTTCCTTCCTGTATCAGTTCATACAGACGCACGAGGGCTGTCGGGGCATTGCCGACGGCAAAGAGCAGTCCCGGCCCGACTCCCGGATCTTCTCCGGACGCCCGGCAGAGCTCCGCAGCCTTGTCCATGCTGGCAGAGGCCCTTGTCGTGCCGTTTCTTGCGGCAGCCTCTGCCACGTCTTCGTCCGACATGAAGCAGTACACCTGTCCGCCGTACTCTGCCAGCTTC
The DNA here is from genome assembly GCA_019118665.1 of Candidatus Mediterraneibacter intestinipullorum. Lineage (GTDB taxonomy): Bacteria > Bacillota > Clostridia > Lachnospirales > Lachnospiraceae > Mediterraneibacter > Mediterraneibacter intestinipullorum. The sequence goes on along the minus strand of DWYM01000047.1, from coordinate 4,570 downwards.
TTTTTGTTGATCCCCGCCTTTGCCATCTGAGTATCCGTCACGATGGAAGCGCCGCTTCGGATCGCCCGCACAGCCCGCTCCACCACTCCATCAGAAAAGACAAGATTATCCGCATAATCAAAATCCGCGCTCGTATGGATACAGCGTTTTACAATGGGCTCTGTCCCGGGGACGAGCTTTTTCTCTCCCAGCTCTTCTGTTATGATCTCAAAACTTCTTCTCTCAATCTCGGCAGGAAGCACCTGCTCCAGCTCTGTATTCATTCTCTGTCTCTCCTTCTTTCCTGTAAAAATCTCTTCCCTGTCATCTGCTTACCGGAGTCTTTCACCGATCCCGCAAACAACGCGGTCCACCCTCTCCGCGCTCTCTGCGAGCGCAGTCATGATCCTGCCTGTATCCTCCCGGTATTTCCGCTCAAAAGCATCCATGGGCACAAGGCCGCAGCCGATCTCATCGCACACGATGATGACATCCTGATTCTCTTCTAAGATCACACCTGTCAGGTCTTCCCGGCTTCTCCCTTCTTCCAGCCATCTTTTCACAAATACATGAAAATCGTACACTGCGCCGCATTTCCGGATTTCATCCAGCCCGCAGCATTTTCCATCCGTCCATGTGATCCCGGGATACAGATTTTTGGCATAGGCAAGCTTTCCCTGGAACGCCCCTCCTGTTATAAGCTTCATGTTCCGCCTGTCACTCCTTTTTGTCTTCTGCTGTCTTTCTGCTGTCCCCGGCTGCCCTTTGGGGCTGATCTCTGACGAAGCATGGGGACCGGACTTCACCCTGCGCGGCATACCGTACACCACCTCTGTCACCCGGTCTGCCAGCTCTGCCAATGCGCGGTTGATCTTTCCCAGATTTTCTTTGTACTGTTTCATCTCAGCCGTGTCCTCCGAGGATTCGGCGAACACATCGTTTGTCACCACCACAAGGTGGGCGCACCGGCTTTTCAGTTCGATCATTCCCCGGACTACCGCTTCTGTCGTCCTTTCCCCCGCTCCGTTCTCCATGTACATCTCATTTGCGGTCAGATTTGACAGACACTCCACCAGAACCCCCGCACCCTCCATGGGAGGACAGTCCGCGCTTTTCAGCCTGCACTCAAGATCTGTATACCACTCAAGTGTATGGAATCCTTTCCCTGCCCGCATGGCGCGGTGTCTCTCGATCTTCTTCTCTGTCTCCCTGTCCCGCCGCGGCATTGTGGCAATGTAATACAACAGCGGTTCTTTTTCTCCTCTCTCCTCTTTTCTGTCTCCCGCTCTGCTTCTCCCGGATCCAGAACGAAAAATGCCCCACAGTGTCTGTTCCGCGTAAGCGGACTTCCCACTCCCGCTCCCGCCTGTGACAAGCTCCATCATGACTGCTCACATCCTCTCCGCATACCGGTATTCCAGCGCTCCGCTTGCCGGGATCTGCCGGATCCCTGTGATGTCAGGGCTGACCAGGTTCACGCTCTTCATGGCGTACAGGGGGATGATATAAAACTGTTCTCCCACTGCGCGCTGTTCTGCCTGGTGGAGCAGTTCAGCCCTCACTTGCGGGTCCTGCTCCCGGTCGGACGCTTCCACGATCGCGTCATACTCCGCGTCCTGTATGCCGCTGCAGTTGTATGTACTGTTGGACAGGAGCATGGACAGGTAAGTATAGGGATCCGCAAAATCAGCGGTCCAGTTCATCCTGCACAGGTCAAAGTCCCCTGCATAGCGGCTGCTGTAATTTGCCTGAAGCTCCTGCGCCTTTAAGTCAATATCAATGTTCAGGTTCTTTTTTAACTGTTCCTTGATGACCTGAGCAGTATCAGAATCCATCTCAAGAGTCGGGTACTTGTATGTGATCGCCGGGAAGCCCGCCCCGTTGGGATATCCCGCTTCGGCAAGAAGTTCCCTCGCACGTTCCACATTTTCCTCAAAGAGCCGGTCCGCGCCGTCCACAAAGCGTTCCCCTGTATTTTTATCTGTCATGTATTTTGCCACCAGGTTATAAGTCGGCTCTGTATCCGCCCCCACGATCCGGCACAGCTCCTCCCGGTCAATGGCAAGGTTGAACGCCTCCCTTACCCTCACATCATCGAAAGGCTCCACATTCAGGTTAAAATAAATGTACCTGGTGGCGATCTGGTCCGTGACCATCAGATCGTCTCTTCCAGCATAGAGTTCCATTACCGTCGAAGGGAGAGCGGTCGCCACATCCACTTCCCCTGTCTCATAAGCTGCTGCCATGGCCTGGGTATCGTCAAAGAACCGGTATGTGATCCGGTCCAGCTTCACGGCGTCCTTATTCCAGTATGCTTCATTTTTCTTTAGGACAAAATACTGATCCGGTACATATTCTTCCAGTGTGAAGGGGCCGTTGGACAGGCTGGTCTGTGGGTCCTTGTCCCATCCGCTGTCCGCGGAATCCGCGTATTTTTCACAGGACGGCGTATACACCGGCAGGCGGAGGAGGTCCAGAAAATAGACGCAGGGCTCTTTCAATCGGAAGGTCAGCGTATGGTCGTCCGGAGTCTCCACTCCCAGTCTGTCCATGGGCACTTCCCCATTGTAGACTGCTTCCGCATTCTCGATCGGGAAGAGGTACACTGCATATCCGCTTCCTGACGCCGGATCCAGGGCGCGCCGGATGGTGTTCAGAAAATCCGCCGCAGTCACCGGCGTTCCGTCTGACCAGAGCGCATCCTCCCGCAGATGAAAGGTCCAGAGAGTAGAGTCCTCATTCACCTCATAAGATTCTGCCGCCCGGTATTCGATCTCCCCATTCTCGTCAAATGTGAGCAACTCGTCCAAAGCGCTGACGGAATAGGCCAGATAAGTCAGGGCAATGGACCTCGCCGGGTCCAGGGTCCCTGTCTCGCTGTTAATGGCAACGGTGATCTCCTTTTCTGCTTCTTTGTCTTCCTGCCCCTGGGCGCATCCCGACATCGCTGTCATACAAAAGACAGCTGCTGCAAAGACCAGCGCAGTAAATCGTTTTCTCCGCATGTGTCATTCTCCTCGTATTATAAAGTAGTAGTGTTTATAGACCCTCTCCAAGGTCTGTATGCTATACTGTTTGGAGATACTGTGGATTGGTTTCGTTCTCCTACCACTTGATGGTTATAGAAAGGCTCCAACCACAGCCTCTTTGTATAGTTGTTAATCAGTTAGATACCGCATGACGGTTGATTTAGAACGAGGTTACAAGCACAGAGAGCTCTGTGGTCCCAAACAGTATCTAAATCTATTGCTAAGGAGTTTTCTTATGATCTACGTTGGAATTGATGTCGCTAAGGATAAGCATGACTGCTTTATCACTAACTCAGATGGTGAAATCCTCTTTCAGGTTTTTACCATTCAGAATAACCGGGATGGATTTGACGATCTTTTTTCCAAGATCCAATCCACTTCCTCAGATGTGTCCAATATAAAAGTAGGACTGGAAGCCACCGGACACTACTCTTACAACCTGCCCGGTTATCTCATTGACAAAGGTCTACCCACCTTCGTCATCAATCCGCTCCACACAAATCTTTACAGAAAAAGTCTCAGCCTTAGAAAGACGAAAACGGATAAAGTTGATGCCCGCACCATTGCTATGATGCTCATCTCTGACGTGAACTTGAAGTCCTACTCAGACACATCTTACCACAACGAGGAGTTAAAGTCACTCACTCGTTACCGTTTTGATAAGGTTCAGGAACGCGCACAGCTCAAGCAGTCTGTCTCCAGGCTTGTTACCATCCTCTTCCCAGAATTGGAAAAACTTGTTCCGTCACTTCATATGACTTCTGTGTACGCCCTGCTTTCTGAACTTCCTTCTGCCGGAAAGATTGCTTCCTGCCATCTGACGCACCTGACGAAGCTGTTGGAAAGCGCCTCTAAAGGCCGTTACCGTTGGGATAAAGCGGGCGAAATACGAGATGCTGCCAAAGTCTCCATCGGCTCCGAGATGCCCGCCAAATCTCTGGAATTAAAACACACACTCCGTCTGATCGGCGAACTGAATTCCGAAATCTCAGAGATTGAATCCGAGATCAAACGGATCATGGATCAAATCTCTTCTCCAATCCTGACCATTCCCGGGATCGGTTACCGCATGGGTGCCATGATCCTGGCTGAAATCGGGGATTTTTCCCGCTTTGATTCACCGGATAAGATCCTGGCGTACGCTGGAGCTTCTCCATCCACCTATCAATCCGGGCAGTTTGAATCCTCTTATTCCCACATGGAAAAGCGGGGCTCACGTTATTTGCGTTTTGCTCTCATCAATGCCGCTAAGTATGTCTGCCACTGGGATGAAACATTCGGTGCATATCTTCAGAAGAAGATTTCTGAAGGGAAACACTACAACGTTGCCATTACTCATGCTACAAAGAAACTTGTGCGATTGATCTATGCAATGGAAAAATCCGGCAAGCCATACAGGAAAGCATCATAACTTTTTCTGTTAAATCATCCTATATTTGAGCACCGGTATACGATGCTCTGTTTGTCATGCGATTTTCAAGGTACAACTATATCTGAAATACATTTCTGCAATTCATTCATAAAATCTCCATTTTAGACTTGACTTTTAATAGTTAGTCTTT
>DWYM01000046.1 GCA_019118665.1 Candidatus Mediterraneibacter intestinipullorum | reverse complement strand
CTCATAGCCGGGGTGCCCTTCGGTTCCTGGGATGACAAAACGGCGTTTTGCTTTTTTCTGTATCAGCCAAAGGTCCAGAAAAAGCAGGTCACAGAAATTGACGATCATCCACTGGATATACCCCATCAGGGCCAGACGCCAGAATCCTGTTGTCCCACCCTCCGCAGTGCTGACCGCACCATAAAGAAGGAGGGGCAGCAATTCCCCAAAGCAGATCCAAAGCCAGTAAAAACGGTTTTCATCCTTTGTCGGCGGTTCTTCCGCCGCCTTGATGATGGCGGGCGGATAGCAGGGAGACATCAGCCGGGGATTATACAGCGCCACCGCCGCGGCGAACAGGTTAAAATAGGCCGCCATGGTGAACCCATCCAAGATGGTGCGCGTCCAGTTCATATACATCCCCCTTTCACTTGTAAGCAAATCAAAAGGTTAGCAATAACTAACTGATATGTATTCAGTATATCTTATCCCGCATGAAAAAGCAATGCACCGTTGATGCCATTCTGCGATTTTGTACTATGGAAATGTGGAAAACAGCCATTTTGCGCCCCTCAAACCGGAGGAGAGGGTCCACATGGGAAAATCGGGCACCCCTTGAAAAAGCCGCCACTTTCTTGCCTTGGTTAGTTGCTTGAATATTTTATACGCTTCTGCGGCAAGAACTGAGGAATGGAAGCAAAATCCCCCTCGCTTCAATAAATCTCAACGAAGTGGGAGAACCCCAATGCCTGCTCCTGGATCATCAGGCACATTCAAGAAGACGCCATAGCTTGGTACTCTTTTTACGGCAGGGGGCCCTGTTTTAGAGCTCCCATGGACGATGCTCGGCGGTATCTTGTAACGAGGATGGAACGTTTTGGTCCATCCCGGCCGCAGGTAAAAGAATTGTTTTCACCTTTTGCCGGTCTCCAGCTTGGGCCGTGCTATCTGGCCAAAGGAGATTCCTCTTTGGAACCGCCTTTATGATAGCGGGACTACGTCTCTTCCGCCGCCGTACAGGTCATGGCTCACCAGGGAGGTGTAGTAGCTGCCTATGGTGGGCGGGGCTGCTCCAGGATAGTGTACTCGATGGCGCCGAGCTGGCCGTTAGGGTTGCGGACCCGCTGGCGAATCACATACCCGTGTTCCTCCAGCTCCCGCACCCCGGCGCAGATACTGTCAACGCCATCCTTGCAGATCCGGGCCAGCCCCTTGGTGGTATAGTCCCACTCCTCCGGCAGGGAGAGCATGAGGGAGAGAAGGCCCTTCGCTTTCAGCGAGAGCGACTTGTCCCGCAGGTGGTGGTTGGACATCACCGTGTAGTCGCGGGTTTTCTCAATGCGGAATACCGCCATACCAGACTCCTCCTTTCTTCGGTTTTGAAAAGTGTTCGTTTTGGTGGTTTTGCGCCCCTACTTGTCCCTTGCTCATGACATCAAGACGCCGCTCAGCGCGATCAAACTCTATTCAAAGGCGCTCACAAAGAACCTGTACAAAGATGATGAGAAAAAGAAAGACGAGATTGCTCGTAAGATCAACAGCAACGCAGACCAGATCGACGCGTATCTCAGGGATATCATAAAAGCCGGCAGCGAGGACTTTTTAAATCTCAGCGTGGAGAACAGTGAGTTTTATCTTTCCGATCTTATGAGAGACATCAAAAGCTATTATGCCGAAAAACTCCGCCTGATGGGAACAGATTTTGAGGTGGGCGGATATAGAGACTGCCTGCTCAAAGGGGATATGGACAGGGCGGTGGAGGTCATTCAGAATATCATGGAAAATGCCATAAAGTACGGAGATGGCAAAAAGATCACCATCGCCGTTCGCTCAGAGGAGGACTTAAGGCTTGTGACTGTGAGCAATACAGGCGTCCCCCTAAAACCCGATGAACTTGTCCATATCTTCACCAGCTTTTACCGGGGTACCGGGGTCAAATGTGAAGAACAAGTACGGCAGCGGGCTGGGGCTGTATATCTGCCGGAAACTTATGAACAGGATGGACGGTGAGGTTTTTGCAAAAAGGCTGGAGGACGGCATGAGCGTGACTGCTGTATTCAGACTGCGGACAAGGGCAGAGTAAAAAGCTGAAGGTCCTGTTTTTTGATGAGCTTTCCGGAGTTCGGGACGAGCCGACGAGCAGACAGGTGCCTGACTATATCTGAAGTCTGAAAACGAAAAATAAGATAGATAGAATTTCAGAGAAATCCTCTTGACGTTTCCTCGCCGACACGCGTATAATAGCCATGTATATAAATTCACAGAGCAAAGGCACTGACGGAGACAGTAGAGACCTTCCGAACGCCGCAGCGAGCCGGGGATGGTGCAAGCCCGGTGCAAGTAGCAGGTTTTCGAATATTACTCCCGAGCCGCAGCATCTGAAACGAGAGGCAGCCGCGTTTTGGCGGAGACAGTGGCAGAAGGAACAGTATGCCCATGCCGCCGGAGTAAGATCTGACGCTTGTCCCACGTTAAGGGACGCCATATACGGAGCATTTAAATCAAAAGGCTCCAAGTATGTTGTAACAGGTGGTTAAAACGAGAGAACAGCAGGCTTTCGTCCTTTTACGGACGAAAGCCTTTTTTATCCGTTGTCCTACGTTTTGATTCAAAGCTTCGTTCCGTCCCGAGCGAGAGCGGGCCCGCCATCAGCACATAGATGCGCAAAGGCCATCACAGAAAGGAAAATCAGTATGTATAAGAAAGTTCCCACCGACATGAATTTTGTCGGCAGAGAAAAAGAAGTTGAAAAATTTTGGGATGACAATCACATCTTCGAGAAAAGTATTGAAGAAAGAAAGGGCTGTCCGGATTACATTTTTTATGACGGACCTCCGACAGCAAACGGAAAACCGCACATCGGCCATGTCCTGACCCGCGTCATCAAGGACATGATCCCGAGATACCGCACTATGAAAGGCTATATGGTGCCGAGAAAGGCGGGCTGGGACACCCATGGACTCCCGGTGGAGCTGGAAGTGGAGAAGGCTCTCGGTCTGGATGGGAAAGAACAGATCGAAGAATACGGTCTTGAGCCGTTCATTGACAAATGTAAGGAAAGCGTCTGGAAATACAAGGGCATGTGGGAGGATTTCTCCGCCACAGTCGGTTTCTGGGCTGATATGGAACATCCTTATGTCACCTACCACAATACATTTATCGAGTCCGAGTGGTGGGCGTTAAAGCAGATCTGGGAGAAAGACCTGCTGTACAAGGGCTTCAAGATCGTTCCCTACTGCCCGCGCTGCGGGACGCCTCTTTCCTCGCAGGAAGTAGCGCAGGGATACAAGGACGTCAAAGAGCGTTCGGCAGTCGTAAGGTTCAAAGTCAAAGGCGAGGATGCATACATCCTGGCATGGACAACAACGCCATGGACGCTGCCGTCCAACCTGGCGCTCTGCGTGAACCCGGAGGAAGACTATGCGAAAGTGAAGGCGGCGGACGGCTGTACCTATTACATGGCGTGCGCTCTGCTGGACACCGTACTGGGGAAAATGGGCGAAGAAGGGAAGCCGGCATATGAGGTGCTGGAGACTTACAAAGGAACAGAATTAGAGGGCAAAGAATATGAGCCGCTCTACCAGTGTGCAGCGGACGCTGCCGCAAAGCAGAATAAAAAAGCATTTTATGTGACATGCGATACCTATGTCACACTGACAGACGGTACCGGAGTCGTGCACATTGCCCCGGCGTTTGGTGAAGATGACGCAAATGTAGGAAGAAAATATGATCTTCCGTTTGTTCAGCTTGTAGATGAAAAAGGAAATATGGCGGAGTCCACGCCGTTTGCGGGACTGTTTGTGAAGAAAGCAGATCCGGAGGTGCTGAAGGATTTGGATTCCAGAGGCCTGCTCTATGACGCGCCAAAGTTTGAGCACAGCTATCCCCATTGCTGGAGATGCGACACCCCGCTCATTTACTATGCGCGTGAGTCCTGGTTTATCAAAATGACCGCGGTAAGAGACGACCTGATCGCGAACAACAACACGATCAACTGGATCCCGGAGAGCATCGGCAAAGGCCGGTTCGGCGACTGGATCGAGAATGTCCAGGACTGGGGTATCAGCCGCAACCGTTACTGGGGAACTCCGCTGAACATCTGGGAGTGCGAGTGCGGGCACATGCACTCCATCGGCAGCATCGAGGAGCTGAAGAAGATGTCCGATAACTGCCCGGATGACATTGAACTGCACCGTCCGTATATCGACGCGGTGACGATCAAGTGCCCGGAGTGCGGAAAAGAGATGCACCGTGTACCGGAAGTGATCGACTGCTGGTTTGACAGCGGATCCATGCCGTTTGCGCAGCATCACTATCCCTTTGAGAACAAAGATCTGTTTGAAGAGCAGTTCCCCGCGGACTTCATTTCCGAGGCAGTGGACCAGACGAGAGGATGGTTCTACTCCCTGCTGGCGATCTCCACGCTGATCTTCAACAAGGCTCCGTATAAAAATGTGATCGTCCTCGGACATGTGCAGGATGAGAACGGCCAGAAGATGAGCAAGTCCAAGGGAAATGCAGTCGATCCCTTTGAGGCTCTTGAGACATACGGCGCGGATGCGATCCGCTGGTATTTCTATGTCAACAGCGCGCCGTGGCTGCCGAACAGGTTCCATGGCAAAGCAGTTATTGAGGGACAGAGGAAGTTCATGGGCACATTGTGGAACACATATGCGTTCTTTGTGCTCTATGCGAATATTGACAACTTTGACGCCACAAAATATACACTGGAATATGATAAACTGTCCGTGATGGATAAGTGGCTGCTCTCCAAGATGAACACCATGGTAAAAGAAGTGGACGACAATCTCGGAAACTACCGTATCCCCGAGGCGGCGAGAGCGCTCCAGGAGTTTGTGGACGATATGAGCAACTGGTATGTGCGGAGGAGCCGCGAGCGTTTCTGGGCAAAAGGCATGGAGCAGGATAAGGTCAATGCATACATGACATTGTATACAGCTCTTGTCACAGTGTCCAAGGCGGCAGCTCCCATGATCCCATTCATGACAGAAGAGATCTACCGGAATCTTGTGTGCAGCATTGACAAGGACGCGCCGGAGAGCATCCATTTGTGCCTCTTCCCGGAGATCCATGAGGACCAGATCGATAAAGAGCTGGAAGAGAACATGGACCATGTCCTGAAGCTGGTGGTGATGGGACGCGCCTGCAGAAATGCGTCCAATATCAAGAACCGTCAGCCTGTCGGGCAGATGTTCGTCAAGGCAGGCTTCGACCTTCCGGAGTTCTATCAGGAGATCGTGGCTGATGAACTGAATGTGAAGAATATTAAATTTACCGATGATGTACGAGATTTTACTTCATATACATTTAAACCGCAGTTAAAGACAGTCGGACCAAAATATGGTAAAATGTTAGGTGGCATCAAAGCAGCCCTTGACGCCGTGGACGGAAATGCAGCCATGGACGAGGTCAATGAGACAGGCGCCCTGAAACTGGATGTGAGCGGTCAGGAGATCACTCTCTTCAAAGAAGACCTGCTGATCGACACCGCGCAGATGGAAGGCTATGTGTCTGAGAATGACAATGGCATCACCGTCGTCCTCGATACGAACCTGACGCCGGAGCTTCTTGAGGAAGGCTTTGTCCGCGAGATCATCAGCAAGATCCAGACGATGAGAAAAGAAGCAGACTTTGAGGTCATGGACCGGATCCGCGTGACATACAACGGAACAGAGAAAGCAGAGGCGGTCTTTGAGAAACACGCGGCAGAGATCAGCGGCGAAGTGCTCGCTGACGAAGTGGTAAAGGCAGAGCCGGCAGGCTTCATAAAGGAGTGGAAGATCAATGGCGAAGCGGTCTCAATGGGCGTGGAAAAGGAAGGAAAATAAAGAAATGTTCAGCAAAAGATTAGAAAAAGAGGCATTTAAACAGACAGTAAAAGAAAATATCAAGACGCTGTACAGGAAAACCATTGAGGAGGCAACCCCTCAGCAGATTTTTCAGGCCGTGTCCTACGCGGTCAAGGATGTCATTTTTGACGACTGGTTCGCCACGCAGAAAGCATATGACGCTGCGGATGCAAAGACTGTGTACTATATGTCCATGGAGTTCCTCATGGGCCGTGCCCTGGGGAACAACCTGATCAATATGACAGCGTACAAGGAAGTGAAAGAGGCGCTGGAGGAGATGGGCATTGACCTGAACGTGATCGAGGACCAGGAGCCGGACGCGGCGCTCGGAAACGGCGGTCTCGGAAGGCTCGCGGCATGTTTCCTTGATTCCCTCGCGACTCTGAACTATCCGGCATATGGGTGCGGTATCCGCTACCGTTACGGCATGTTTAAGCAGAAGATTGTGGACGGCTATCAGAAAGAAGTGCCGGACGACTGGCTGAAGGAAGGCAATCCCTTTGAGCTCCGCAGGGAGGAGTATGCGAAGGAAGTGCGCTTCGGCGGAAACATCCGTTTTGAAAAAGATCCGGTCACAGGAAAAGACAATTTTATCCAGGAGAACTATGAGTCTGTCCTTGCCATCCCTTACGACATGCCGATCGTAGGCTATGGCAACCATGTGGTAAACACACTCCGAGTGTGGGACGCGAAGGCGATCACAGACTTCAAGCTGGATGAGTTTGACAGAGGAAACTATCACAAGGCGGTTGAGCAGGAGAACCTGGCAAGACTGATCGTTGATGTCCTCTATCCCAATGACAATCATTACTCAGGAAAAGAACTCCGCCTGAAACAGCAGTATTTCTTCATCTCTGCCAGCCTTCAGGCGCTGATCGCCAAGTATAAGAAGAAACACAGCGATATCCGGAAGCTGCACGAGAAGGTGGTCATCCAGATGAATGACACACATCCCACAGTCGCGGTTCCGGAACTGATGCGTCTGCTCATTGACCAGGAAGGCCTGAACTGGGAAGAGGCGTGGGAAGTCACCACAAAGACGTGCGCTTACACAAACCATACGATCATGGCGGAAGCGCTGGAAAAATGGCCCATTGACCTGTTCTCCCGCCTTCTGCCCCGCATCTATCAGATCGTGCAGGAGATTGACCGCCGCTTCCTCATCCAGGTGCGCGAGATGTATCCGGGAAATGAGGAGAAGATAAAGAAGATGGCCATCCTCATGGACGGACAGGTGCGCATGGCGAACATGGCGATCATCGCGGGATTCTCTGTAAACGGCGTGGCAAAGCTGCACACGGAAATACTGGAGAAACAGGAGCTCAGGGACTTCTATGAGATGATGCCGGAGAAATTCAACAACAAGACAAACGGCATCACCCAGAGACGTTTTCTCGCGCACGGTAATCCGCTGCTCGCAGACTGGATCACAGACAAGATCGGCGACGGCTGGATCACGGATCTGTCCAGGATCGGAAACTTAAAGCCCTATATAAATGATGAAAACGCGAGACGTGAGTTTATGCAGATCAAGCACCAGAATAAAGTGCGGCTGGCGAAATATATCAAGGAGCACAATGGGATCGACGTTGATCCGAGATCCATCTTCGATGTGCAGGTAAAACGTCTCCATGAGTACAAGCGCCAGTTCCTGAACATCCTGCATATCATGTACCTGTACAATCAGATCAAGGAGCATCCGGAGATGTCCTTCTATCCCCGGACATTTATCTTTGGCGCAAAGGCCGCGGCAGGCTATCTGCGGGCAAAAGAGACGATCAAGCTGATCAACTCCGTTGCTGATGTGGTAAATAATGACCGCAGCATCAATGGCAAGCTGAAAGTAGTGTTCATCGAGGATTACCGTGTATCTAACGCTGAGATCATTTTCGCGGCGGCGGACGTCAGCGAGCAGATCTCCACAGCTTCCAAGGAGGCTTCCGGCACAGGCAACATGAAGTTCATGCTGAACGGCGCTCCGACTCTCGGAACGATGGACGGAGCGAACGTGGAGATCGTCCAGGAGGTCGGCGCGGAAAACGCGTTCATCTTCGGCCTGAGCTCTGAGGAGGTCATCAATTACGAGAACAACGGCGGCTACAATCCGCAGGATATCTACTTTAACGACTGGGAGCTGAAACGTGTTGTGGATCAGCTCATGGACGGCACATATTCGCACGGCGACCACAATATGTATAAGAATCTGTACAACTCGCTGCTCAATACACAGAGCACGGATAAGCCGGATATGTACTTCATCCTGAAGGATTTCCGCTCCTATGCAGACGCTCAGAAGAAGGTGGAAGAGGCGTACAGAGACCAGCAGAGATGGTCCCGCATGGCAATGATGCAGACCGCGTGCAGCGGTAAATTCTCTTCTGACAGAACGATCGAAGAATATGTAAAAGACATCTGGCATCTGGAGAAAGTCGAGGTTCCATCCGGACAGGAAGAATAGCATCGTAAAATAGTATCAGAGGAAACGGGAAGAGGAAGTACAGAGGCGGGGAAGACAGATTTGCAAAAGAACGGAGGTATTATAAATGGATTATGGTTATCGCTATAATTATCAATATAACTATCCGGTGAGGAACGGAGGAGAGGCCGTATTGGAGGCGCTCCTGGCGATCTATCTCATCGTTCTGACACTGGTCGTTATCTTTGCGCTGGTCAGCTACATTTTTCATTCCATCGGGCTGTATACGATCGGAAAACGGCTGGGAAAAGCGTACCCATGGCTGGCGTTCATCCCCTATGCAAGAGGCTATTTCCAGGGTGAGCTTGCAGGAGAGATCACACTGAAAAACAAGAAGATCAAGAATCCGGGAATCTGGAATCTGCTCATCCCGATCATTTCAAGCGTTCTGGGTGGAGTGTTCCTGGTCCTGATCCTGTTTGTAGCAGGGTTTGGCGCTGCCGCTGGAGTAAGGGGGAGCAGCGGAGTGGGCATAGTGGTGGTGTTCGCTGTGATGCTGTATACCCTCATGCTCGCTGCGACGATCGCACTCACTGCGGCGCAGATAGCCCTTAAGGTATTGATCAATAAACAGATCCTGGAGAGGTTTACCACAGGGAACATGGCGATTGTCCATGCTGTTCTGACGATAGCGGTTCCCCTCTATGAGGCGTTTTGTTTCTTTGCGATGAGGAACAGGGATTTTAATCCGGGTATGGGGCCGAAACAGACTCCGCCGCCTGCGCTGATCCCGCCGGTCCATCCGGGCAGCCCTGAGCCGTCGGTGCATCCAGACAGTCCGGAGCCACCAGTCCATCCGGGCAGCCCTGAACCGCCGGGAAAATCAGATCCGCTGCATGGCGGTGATGTGCCGGAGCAGACGGTTCAGCCGATTCAGCCGGAAGATGAGGCAGATCAGACAGAGGCTGACGAGGAAAAAAGAGATGAGCCTCAGAAAACAGAATAACTGATAGCGGTTTTTTTCCGATCGTCTGCGGGCTTTCTGGCTGGCAGCACACATCATGGAAAGGAATGCGAAAGGACAGCTCTTCATATAATAAAATATGGAGGGCTGTTTTTTATGGAGCGATATATCGTAGAGCAGAAACTTAAGTCTGCTGCCGCTTTTCTTGTGATCATTATACTGCTTCCCTATATAGTGTCTGTATTCGTAAACGGAGCTGACGTCACGGCAGGAGCCGGCAGCAGTTCTTTCTATGTAAAAGTAAAAGTCCCGGATACAGAGCAGGCGGACGGGATCGCTGAGATCGGCTGGACAGAGTACCTTGCAGGAATCCTTGCAAAGGAGATACCGGTGGACTATGGGGAGGAGGCGATAAAGGCGCAGGCAGTGATCATCAGGACTCAGATATATCGTGAGCTGGAGAACTCGGAGGACAAGATTCTCACCATGGATTATCTGTCCCGGGAAGAAATGCAGAAGCAGTGGAAACCGGAGGAAGCTGAGGCAAATTATAAAAAATATATCCGCGCAGTCGAGCAGACAGATGATACAGTCCTCATGTACGGCGAGGGGTATGCATGGACGCCGTTTCATCAGTCAAGCTGTGGGAAGACAAGAAGCGCGGCGGAGGTGCTGGGAACGGATGAATATCCCTATATTGCAGTCAGAGAATGCCCATATGACAAGGATGCGGACGGCGAGATCCGGGTATTTACCTTTTCTTATGACGAGATCCAGGAATTGTGCCGTGATTTTCTCGTTGCTGCCGCGGACAGCGAGCAGGCAGGGAAAGGCTATTCATTTGCTGATTTTGAGATCAAGGCGTATGATTCGGCGGGCTATGTCAGCCAGCTCCGCATAGGAGATACCATATGTACAGGAGATCAGTTCAGGGACGCCCTGTCCCTTCCCTCCAGCGCCTTTTCTTTCAGTGAAGTCCAGGCAGGAAAGGATGGGGCGGGGGATGAGATGAAGATCACGACTACCGGAAACGGACACGGAATGGGAATGAGTCTGTGGACTGCAGGAAAAATGGACGAAGAAGGAAAGACATATGAGGAGATCCTTTCCTTCTTTTTTGAAGGAACAGAGCTGCGAAAAGATCTTCAGGAGACGGAACTCTTCTGAATCCGCAAAAGCTATCTGTTTCTGTGATATCTTTTCGGAAGTACAGAATAATACACCCGCTTTCTGGCAAAAATATAGCCAGAGGTGATGATAATGAACAAAAATGAAAGACCCTCCTTCTTAAAAGGAAGGGGCGCTGCGGTTGGCGTCGTGATCTGTTTTGTTGCGGTCATAGCACTGGTAGGGGCATATACGTTCAACAACTATCAGAAAGACATTGACGAGCAGATGGCGAAAGCCCAGGAACAGGCAGAACAGCTTACAAAAGATGAAACAAAAGAAACAACAGCGGATGATATTACGCTTCCGGAGGCGGACGACACAGATGATACGGACAGTGAAGGTCTGAGTGCGGAAGATACGCAGGGAGCGCAGCAGGATGGGACCGGTGAAAGTTCCGCCGACGGAGCGGAAACATCGGGAGCAGATACATCGGGCGTGTGGTTTTCTGAGGACAGTGTTCTCACATGGCCTGCCAGCGGAGCGGTTATCATGGGGTACAGTATGGATCAGACGGTATTTTTCCAGACGCTGGAGCAGTATAAGTATAATCCGGCAATGATCATCAGCGGAGAAGTCGGGGAAACGATCAATGCTTCCGCGGCCGGGATCGTGACCAACATTGAAGAAACAGCGCAGACAGGAACAACGGTCAGCCTTGATATGGGGAACGGATACACGGCAGTCTACGGACAGTTGACGGATGTGCCTGTCGCTGTCGGAGACTATGTCAATGCCGGAGAAATGATCGGCAATCTGAATGAACCGACAAAGTATTACAGCATAGAAGGGCCGAATCTATACTTCCAGGTCCTCAAAGACGGCACCCCCGTAGATCCCATGAATTTTATGGAATAGTGTGCGGCGGCATTGAGCCGCGCGAAAAAGGAAGGAGACTTTGTGTAAGCTTGCTTGCAGATAAAGTTTCCTTCCTTTTTTTCATGGGACGAAAGCCCGCAGTGAGATATGATGTTTTATATCTTTGATTTTGGAATAAACTCAATTTTCAAGATCATATCCATACCATCTGCCAGACGTTGCAGCAAACGTAAGGATGGATTTCTTGTTCCGTTCTCCAATTTACTAATGTCTGCCTGATTGATACCGGTTCTCTTTGCAAGTTCTTTTTGTGTCAGATTCTGAGAAACTCTTGCATCCACAATCGCTCTTATAATGTCCATTTCCGGCTGAAGTTTCTCATATTCTTTCTTGAATTCGGGATTCTCCATCTGTTGGTCCAAAAATTGATTTAAGGTTTTCATAGACTTTGACTCCTTTCTATATAATCATCCCTGCGTTTTTTAGCCAGTTGAATTTCTTTTTTTGG
>DWYM01000045.1 GCA_019118665.1 Candidatus Mediterraneibacter intestinipullorum | reverse complement strand
AGATACCTCTCTGTTTAATAAGATTTTTACTAACCCGCAAAGTCAGCAAATCTTATTTTACTCTGAGGTATCCTTTTTTCTCAACCACCTTTCATGGGATTCCCTATATTTGAATTATACAGGAAGCTCCTGAATACAAAAAACGAAATCAGCTCTGACTGCATAAAAGAATAGCTGATTTCGTCTCTTTCTACAACTGCATCCGCGCAAAGATATCACGGTGTGTCCTCTTTACTGCAGAAATTTCTTAAGCTCGTCCATAAATGTATTCGCATCTTTAAATTCTCTGTAAACAGACGCAAATCTGACGTATGCCACCGGATCGAGCCCTTTCAGTTTCTCCATGACGATCTCTCCGATGACGCTGCTCGGTATCTCTTTCTCCTCACGGTTGAATATCTCCAGTTCAATGGCGTCTATGGTCTTCTGGATCGCTTCCGCAGGTACAGGACGCTTATAACACGCGCTCAATACGCCGTGCTCGATCTTGGACCGTTCATACTGCTCTCGGTTGTTATCCTTTTTTATCACGATGAGCGGGATGGTCTCCACTTTTTCATAGGTCGTAAATCTTCTCCCGCATTCATCACATGAACGCCGCCTGCGGATAGAGCTCTTATCCTCCGCTGGTCTGGAATCTATGACTCGGGTATCCGGGTTGCCGCAATAGGGACATCTCATATATTTTTTCCGCCTTTCCCTGCATTCGCATCAGTCTTGTTCTTCTGTCTGCATTCATTATACACAATCGTTAAAATTTTTGCAAAAACTTTTCTTCCTGAATCTCAACGATCACGATGTCCGGTCCGATCTTGCGGATGCAGGCAAAAGGTATCACATACTCGCAGTCCGTGCCGAGGAAACCGCAGATCTTTCCCGGCCCGGGAATAATGACTGCCTCTACCTCTCCGCTGCAGGCATTGATCTCCACGTCCACAATGCACCCCAGCCGTCTGCCGCTGCAGATATTGATAACTTCCTTGTCCCTCAATTCACAGAGCCTCATATTTTTCTCCCCCAACGACAGTATCTTTCACTTTCATCTTATGATTTTTTTCCCGGCTCGTGTCTGTCTCCTGTGTTTCATTTTCCCGGTCCGGTTTTATTTTTGTGTCATAAGCCCTTCCCTTTTCCGCCTTTCTGCACTACAATAGGAGTTAGTATCAGCCGCGCTGTCTGCCCGAAAATGGGGATTGCCCCTGCGAGGCGTCTTTGCGGGATACAAATACGGATCAGGAGAATTTATGATATGAAAGAAACGATCTTACTATTTAATCTCCCGGAAAAGGACAAACTCTTGAAGCTCGAGATGGCGCTGTTCCCTCTGCGGGTCCGCCTGAAAAGGATTTCGCATGAAAACTATAACCAGCCTCTCGGCGTCCTTGCAGGCATGAAAGACATGACCCCCGCTGATGGCACATACGACGGCCCGGAATTGCCAGACTCCATGCTCGTCTTCTGCTTCCTTGACGACAACCGGCTCAACCAGGCGCTCGCCGCTTTGAGAAAATGCGGAGCGGGTCCCTTTCCCTACAAGGCGATCCTCACGCCCACGAACAGCGAGTGGACCGCTCCGGACTGTTTTGCCGAGATTAAAAAAGAACATGAGGCAATGCATCCGTAAGGGCGCATTGTCATAAGCGTTTTAAAACATTTGATTGTATATTTTCCCCCGGCATGTTATACTTTCAACA
The DNA here is from genome assembly GCA_019118665.1 of Candidatus Mediterraneibacter intestinipullorum. Classification (GTDB taxonomy): domain Bacteria; phylum Bacillota; class Clostridia; order Lachnospirales; family Lachnospiraceae; genus Mediterraneibacter; species Mediterraneibacter intestinipullorum. The sequence continues at coordinate 73,823 of DWYM01000045.1, read as the reverse complement.
GACATTCGTTCTGACTGCAAAGGCTGTCCGCCGCAGCGGGCTCCCTGAGCAGCAAGGCGCAAATACTGTACAGATGAAAGGGGATCTCTCCCTTTTGTTTTGATAGGACTGCGCCTGTGAGGCGCTTTTTTTATTGATTTCAGTTTTAGGAGGACTGCCTATGGAAAACAGGATCGCACTGATCGGCATCATTCTGGAATCCAGAGATTCTGTGGATGAGCTGAACCATCTGTTGAGCCAGTACGGAGAATATGTGATCGGCAGGATGGGGATTCCCTACCGGGAAAAAGGCATCCACGTCATCAGCGTGGCTCTGGATGCGCCAAATAACGTCATCAGCGCACTTTCGGGCAAACTGGGGATGCTGCCCGGAATCAGCACGAAGACGATTTATGGGAAAAACATATGAGTACAAAGCTTATTGACAAACTGGAACGAGACCGCTCCCTGACCCGGGAGGAGTGGACAGAGCTTATCCGGAACAGGACCCCCAGTACTGCCGGATATCTTCTGGAGCGTTCACAGGAAATCCGCATCCGCCATTATGGGCATGATGTGTACATCCGGGGGCTCATCGAGTTTACCAACTACTGTAAAAACGACTGCTACTACTGCGGCATCAGAAAAGGCAATCACAACGCGGACCGTTACCGGCTGTCCAAAGAAGACATCCTTAACTGCTGCGCCCAGGGGTATGAGCTGGGCTTCCGCACTTTTGTGCTCCAGGGCGGCGAGGACGGATGGTACACAGATGAGCGGCTGGCGGACATCGTGGCCTCTATCCGTTCCGGATGGCCGGACTGTGCCATCACACTCTCTGCGGGTGAGCGCTCCCGGGAGAGTTACCGCATCCTGCGGGAAGCAGGTGCAGACCGCTACCTACTCCGACACGAGACCTATGACAGCAGGCACTACGGCATGCTCCACCCTCCTGCTCTGAGCGCAGAGCACCGGCGGAAATGCCTGTGGGACTTAAAGGACCTGGGCTACCAGGTGGGCACCGGTTTCATGGTGGGCTCGCCCTTCCAGACACCAGAAAACCTTGCCGATGACATGCTGTTTTTGACAGAACTGAATCCCCAGATGGTGGGGATCGGTCCCTTTATCCCCCATCACGACACGCCTTTCGCGGACAGAAAAGCCGGAACCCCGGAACTGACGCTTTTCATGCTGGGGCTGATCCGTCTCCTGCTCCCGAAAGCCCTGCTGCCATCCACGACAGCGCTGGGCTCCATCATTCCGAACGGAAGGGAACAGGGCATACTTGCCGGCGCAAACGTGGTGATGCCGAACCTCTCTCCCGCCCAGTTCAGAGAGAAATATCTGTTGTATGACAACAAGCTCTGTACAGGAAGTGAAGCGGCGGAAAGCCTGAGGGACCTGAAGGCACGGATGGAGTCGATCGGATATCACGTCACCGTGGCAAGGGGAGATTCACTGAACAGATAGCATACTATGCATATTATCTGCCGATCAAACACAGAAAAGGAGGAATACATACAATGTACGATGTAAATTCAAAATGCGCGGATGATTTTATCAACCACGAAGAAATCCTGGACACACTGGCTTACGCGGACGAGAACAAGGAGAACATAGAACTCATTGACTCTATCATCGAAAAGGCTAAAAAACGCAAAGGCCTCACCCACAGGGAAGCTTCCGTGCTCCTCGCCTGTCCGGTCGAGGAGAAGAACCAGGAAATCTATAAGCTGGCGGAACAGATCAAAAAAGATTTCTACGGAAACCGTATCGTCATGTTCGCGCCGCTCTACCTGTCCAACTACTGTATCAACGGCTGTACTTACTGCCCATACCACGCAAAGAACAAGCACATCCCCAGAAAGCAGCTCTCCCAGGAGGAGATCCGCCGGGAAGTCATCGCGCTCCAGGATATGGGACACAAGCGTCTCGCCCTGGAAGCCGGTGAGGATCCGGTCCGCAACACAATGGACTACTACCTGAAATCCATCGAGACCATTTACAGCATCAAGCATAAAAACGGTGCCATACGCCGCGTGAATATCAATATCGCGGCAACCACCGTTGACAACTACCGCCTTTTAAAGGAGGCGGGGATCGGCACATACATCCTGTTCCAGGAAACGTACCACAAGGAGAGCTATCTCCAGCTCCATCCCACCGGGCCGAAGCATGACTATAACTATCACACCGAGGCAATGGACCGCGCCATGGAGGGCGGCGTTGACGATGTGGGCTTAGGCGTGCTTTTTGGACTGGACAAATACCGTTACGAATTCGCGGGGCTGCTCATGCATGCGGAGCACCTGGAGGCCGCCTTCGGCGTGGGCCCGCACACGATCAGCGTGCCCAGGCTGAAACATGCGGATGACATCAACCCGGATGACTTTGACAATGGGATTGACGATGATACATTTGCCAAGATCGTTGCCTGCATTCGCATCTCCGTTCCGTACACAGGCATGATCATCTCCACAAGAGAAAACCAGAAGACACGAGAGCGCGTCCTGCACCTGGGTGTCTCCCAGATCAGCGGCGGCTCGAGAACGAGCGTGGGAGGCTACTATGAGCCGGAGCCGGAAGATCAAAAATCCGAGCAGTTCGACGTCAGCGACAACCGTACCCTCGACGAAGTGGTGCGCTGGCTCATGGAGATGGACTATATCCCCAGCTTCTGTACTGCATGTTACCGCGAAGGACGCACCGGAGACCGTTTCATGTCCCTGTGCAAGAGCGGGCAGATCCAGAACTGCTGCCATCCCAACGCCCTGATGACATTAAAAGAATATCTGATGGATTACGCGTCCCCTGAGACAAAGGCAATCGGGGATAAACTGATCGATAGAGAAGTACTGAACGTGCCGAATGAAAAGGCGAGGGCAGTTGTCCTTGAGAACCTCCAGCTGATTCAGCAGGATAACAGACGTGATTTCCGGTTCTGAGCTTAGAGATTTATAAGAGCACATAAGATTACAGCGGGTGTGCCCGGGAGAGATTTTTTTAACTCCCGGACGCACCCGCTGTATTTCAGCTCTTTTTGATAAACGTGGCGCCGCATTTCGGGCAGCGCACCTCGATCCTGCCCTTTCCTCTCGGAATGCGGATCTTCTGCTTACATGACGGACAGGTATAGATATGATAGACTCTGCGCTGCTGCCATATGTTCTTCTGCCTGTGGAAGAAGCTGCGGACGCGGTATGTCTTTGTGAGAAATACCTGATTCTCAGCATAACGTTTCTGCACATTTCTGGAAAACGCCCGGAAATAACAGAAGATGACCAGCGCCCATCCCAGTATGTAAAAGATCAGCCCCACGATATTGTTCACAAACACCGAGGACGCGACCACAGCGACAAGACCTGAGAGCAGCAGGAATTTGGAGAGCTGGTCAATTCCGTATCTTCCCTGCATAAATCGTATAAGTTTTTCTTTCATGATCGATCCATCCTTTTAAAATTCGAGTTTGGGATATATTTTCCTCTGTTTTCCGGGTAAAGTCAATTAAATTTCAATAAAATTATTTATTCAGGATATTATCACAGATCTCATCTGAGATCAGATACACGATACGCGAATCGTTTATCATCACATACCGGCTGCCGTCTCCGTTCTCGTTTCCGATATACAGTGTCAGCACTTTTTCTTCTTCGTCCTCAGTATAGGTGGCTTTCACAGTGATGCGGGCGGCTTCATCAAGCCCGAATCCCGCCAGGTCTTCATCCGCCACGGAATAGTCCGCCGCTTCTGAGAGCGTCACCGCGCCGAGTCCGCCCGCCACTGCTGCAACGTCTTCTGTCTGGTCCTCATTCCCGCTGTCATAAGTGACCGTCACCCCATTGTGAGTGATCACTTCTTTCACGAGATTGCCGCTGCCAATGCTGGGATATTCATCCAGCTGCGCCATATCCTCAAGCGTATAGTTCAGGGAATCGATCAACGTGGACACCACTGTATAGACCTTTCCTGCGTCGCCCACAGTTACATAGTAATAATCTCCGGTCATGTTTCCCAAATACAGCTCCGTGGCGCTTCCGTCCGCGTCTGTATAACTCAGCGTATAAACCGGTTCCTCCAGTCCGTAATCAGCCATGGAGTCGCCGTCTTCCAGCTCCCGGTCCGCAGTGATGCCTCCCAGGGCTGCCGCCATATCCTCAGGGTAGCTCTGGGCCAGCGGAAAATCTCTGTCCGATGCGCAATACCAGATTCCATCCTCCTTTACAAATCCCATTTCTCCGTTCCCAACGTCAAAACTCATGGAAACGATATTCTCCGGGTCTGTTTCTGTCACATGTACGACCGCCGCTTCATTCTCCGCCTGTTCCTTTTCTTCCTGGCTCTTATTCCATGCCTGCAGTCCGAAATAGACCGCCAGCAGCGCCACAAGGGCGCCTGCCAGGATAAAAAGCCCTCTCTTTTTCTTCATCATACTTTTCTCCTCCTGAACCATACAGCGAATCCGCCGATCAGGATCACTGCCGGAATGCCAAATATCATCAGCAGGCTGAACAGTCCGCCGTGCTGTACCGTATTATATTCCACGTTCAGACTTTTCGCCTCGATGGAAAGATTCTGCACGCCCTCGAAATTGGCGCTGACCGCATTCATGAACACCTGCGTATTCTCCAGCTGGGTAAAGGTGTCTGTGATGGCCGGATCGATCAGGCTTGCTGCTGAGATGACAGTCAGACGGCTTTCCAGCTCTTCTCCAGTGTCTGAAGCGTCAGCGTCCTCTGTGCCGCTGTCTGAGGTGTCGGCCGTCTCTGTGCCGCTGTCTGATGTGTCAGTCTCCTCTGTGCTGCTGTCTGATGCGCCGCCTTCTGAATCATCTGCCGCGCTGACTGTCTCTGTCGCCACCGCGCCCAGCACATAAGAGCCCTGCTCCTGGGCCTCCTCCGTCACCGCGTAAGACTGCTCCGAGGACGACATAAACGGAGTCACAGTGATCGTATCCCGCTCCGGATCAGCCTGAGTCATCCCATGGGTATTCGTCAGAAGCACCATCTGGGATGAGATACCCTCCGCCAGATCTCCCGACACGGTGAGCTCCGGGAATATATAGTAAGGATTGTTCTGATAGCATCTCGAAGGATCCGCGATGTATCCCTCTGCCGGTGTTATCCCATATGTGCTGAGGACCCCTGACAGATTCTCAAGCTCTGCAAGGCTGGTATCCCCCAGCAGGACCATGAACTTTCCTCCGGCGCCCAGGTAATCCGCAAGCATCTGCGCCTCATCCTGAGACAGGTCCGACATGGGGGCATACATGAACAGCAGATCACAGTCCTCCGGTATGGAAGTCGTCATCAGCAGATTTACCTCTGACAGAGTGTAGCTGCTCTTCTCCATCAGATCCGTGATCGTGGCTGACAGACTGCTTTCCCCATGTCCTGTCGTCTGATAGATCGTCCGGTCCACATCATTGGTCACATAATTGACCGCGCTGGTAAGCTGTCCCTCGCCGTCAAATTCCGTGTAAGAAGTGGTCCCATAGTAATAATATGAGTATTCATCCATGACAAGGATATCCGTAAAAGCGACTGTCGTTGTCTTCCCTGTATCCTCGCAGGATATAACGATCGTATTTTCCGTTGTATCATACTCTGTCAGCGCTGACGGATGCAGGACCGGATCGATCCACTCCACATGGATCCTGCTCGACAGAGCCGCGTACTTACTTATAAATGTCTTGATGATGTCATCTGTCTCGTCTTTGACAGCGAGCACCTTCATCTCCACATCTTTATCCAGATCGTCCAGCAGGCCTGTCGTTGTGTCTGATATCTCGTAGATCTTTGTGCTGCTCACATCAATGTTGCGGAACGCTTCCGGTATCTGTCCCACCACCAGGTTAAATACGATCACCACTGCCAGCGCCAGGACAGTCAGCCCTACGCTGTACGCGCCGTGCCTTGTCCCCGCAGCGCGAAATATATTTTTAATATTCTTTATTTTTTTCACAGCCCGGCCCTCCTAACTCCAGCGTCTTTTCTGGATCGCCTGTACCGTAAGGAAAACGAATACGATGATGATCGATAAGTACATCGCGATCCCGGTCACGTCCACGATACTGTTGGACGTAATGTCCGTAAATACATTTGCAAGCGCCAGTCTGCCCAGGAGGTTTGAAAGGAGGTTCTCATACACCTCTGATCTCACCACATAGACCACAACGCCCGCGATCACTCCCACAATCTCGATCCCCCCGGACAGAACAGGATTGCCTGTCATATGCCAGACGTAGAACGCCGCGACCGTTATCAGGATGAGTACGCCCACCAATCCACTGACCGCCGAACTTGGCAGCATGGACAGGATGCCGTCCCACAGATACAGCACCAGAAGGATGCCGAACGTGCTGATAAACGCGATGATCTGGCTCTCAGTCAGAGCGGAGAGGAACATCCCGATGGCAGCGTACACGCACCCGAGCAGGAAAAACACTCCGATGGATATGTAATCCACCGTAAGATATGCCGTCCCCTGGGACTTAATGATGAACGGGAAGACGCAGAATACAATATTCGGCATGGCGATCACCGTCGACATGGCAAGATATTTGCCAAGGACCACTTTCCCCAGGCTCACCGGAGCTGTAAGGAGCATCTGATCCGTCTTGTTTTTACGCTCTTCCGAAAAGCTCCGCATGGTAATGAGAGGAACCCCCACGAGAAATACAATGAGAGACCCTGACAGTGTATAAGAAAAATAGGGATATCCTGCCGTCATGTTGTACGCCATAAAATAGATCCCGGTAAACGCGATGAGAAACGCCACAAATACCGGACCTGTCATGGACTGGAAGTAAGACTTTAATTCTCTTTTATAGATCGCCAGCATCTTTGTCCGCCCCCTCTCCTGCTTTTTGGCCGCTCTTCTTTGCAAAAGCCGCCGGAACTGTATCTCTCTGCGTCAGCTCCATGAACACATCCTCCAGACTCGTGCCGGAGACCTTCAGTGTCAGCAGCGGAGTTCCCGCCGATGCGAAGGCGCGGAATACATTCTCCCTGATATCCTGGCCGTGTTTCTCCCGGATACTGCCCTTTGTCACTTCATCCCCCTCCGCCTGGGTCTCGATCGTTTCAATGCCCGGCACGTTTTTTAAAATCCTGCGTATCTCTGAAGGAGATGTCTTTGCCTCGATCTCCACTACATTGTGCTGACCGAGCATCCGCTCCAGGTTTTCCGGCGTATCGCTCGCCATCAGCTTCCCTTTGGAAATGATAATGATATAGTCGCACACCTCCCTCACCTCAGCGAGGATATGCGAGCTTAAGATAACGGTATGATTTTCCGACAGCTTTCGGATCAGCTCACGGATCTCGATGATCTGTTTCGGGTCAAGGCCCACGCTTGGTTCATCCAGTATGATGATCTCCGGGAACCCGAGGACAGCCTGCGCAAGCCCTACTCTCTGCCTGTAGCCTTTTGAGAGATTTTTGATGAGCCGTTTCTCCACATCTTTGATCTTGACCAGATCCTCTACCTCCGAGATTTCTTCCGCCCGGCGCTTTTTCCCGATGCCTTTCAGCTCGGCGGCAAACTCCAGATATTCCCGCACGGTCATATCCATGTACAGCGGCGGCTGTTCCGGCAGATAGCCGATATGCCGCTTCGCCTCTTCAGGCTCTTTCAAAATGTCATGTCCGTTGATGATGACTTCGCCCTCTGTGGCCCCGAGATACCCGGTCATGATATTCATGGTCGTGGATTTTCCCGCTCCGTTTGGCCCCAAAAAGCCGTAGATACGCCCTGCTTCAATCTTGAAGTCCAGATGATCCACGGCCAGATGATCGCCATATTTCTTTACCAGATTCCTTACTTCGATCAAGGCAGTTACCCTCCTAAAACTTATCGTTGCCTCCGCGTCTCCGCAAAAGAAAAAGACGCGCCGCCTGCTCTCATTGTATGAGAATGACAGGCATTTAAGCACGTCTTAAATGGTATCAGTATTGTGTGAAAGTTCTGTGTTGTAAATGTGACAGAGTTTTGTGCTTGTCCAGAGGCCGCACCAGCCCCGGCTACATGCGCACCATGCATTCATACAGTCCTTCCGGCCCGATCCCCCGGGCTTCCATGACCGCACGGATATCCTCCTCCGCTGTGAGAGGCGCGCACCAGGCAAGTCCGCACCCCGCGGATATGGAGCGTGGAACAGGAATAAGCCTGCCCGGAATTTCCATTGTCCGGCAGGCTTTCTCCATGGCCATAGCGTCAGCCGTCGTATGAAATGTCACCACGAGTCTCAGCTCTTTTTCACGCATAGCTGTGTTTTTCCTCTACTTTTCTTCGTTTTTCGTATTTAAAAACGCGATCAGAAAGCAGACTGCGATACAGATAATGACTGCTGCTTTTCCCTGCACCGGCACACTTCCTGCCACGACCTCCTGGGTCTCGGCATTCAATGCCGTCGCGCTGGCGGCCAGCCCGAAATTATGTGCCAGGGCAGCCCCCGCAAACATACCCAGGACTGTCACGGCGGAGTCCGAGGAGCCCTGTCCCGCCAGGATAAGCTGGCGCAGCGGGCATCCGCCCGCGAGGACAGCGGCAAATCCCACCGCGTACATCCCAAGGATATTCCAGAGATGCTCTGAGTGAGCGATGACGCCTGGAGTATCAAACCCGACGGTAAACCTTCCTGTGGCAATATTGAAGATGAGCATGACCACAAAGAGCGCTCCGATGACGGTCAGCAGGTCAAAGTTCCTCATCATAATCACATTGCGGACGCTTCCCCCGAAACACATCCTGGATCTCTGCGCTGCCGCCCCGAAGATAAGCCCTCCGATCAGGGACAGCAGGATCGGCGCGTGCATGCTCCCCGGTCCGCTTTCGCTGCTCTTTAACAGCGTAGTGGCAAGCGCCAGTACAAGGATGCCGGCCATGAGCACAGGCAGCACATATCCGTTCATCCGGCTTGTCTCATGGGCGCGTCCCAGACTGAAGCCTTTCTTCAGCGCGATCCCTCCTGTTCCCACGCCAAGTATAAAGCCCACCAGGGCCACCCAAGCGTTCAGGTCTCCAGCCGACATGCGGATGACCATTCTGAGCGGGCATCCAAGGAATACCAGGGCCCCGATCGTCAGGATCATTCCCAGCACAAACCGTATCATTGGTGATGAACCGGCTGTAGAACGGTACTCTTTTGTCGCCACAGAGATGATAAATGCTCCCAGCACAAGACCCATGATCTCCGGTCTGGCATACTGCACAGTCTCCGTGGAATGCAGTCCCAGCGCTCCCGCGGTATCTCTGATAAAACATGCGATACAGAACGCCATGTTTGCCGGGTTTCCAAAATAAGCAAGGCAGGCTGCCACAAGACCGCAGATGATCCCTGCCAGAGCAAGTTTTTTCTTCGAATCAGATAGATTCATGTTCTTTTCCCTCCTGCTTTTCCGAGGCGTATTCCTTTAGTCATACGCCAGTTCTCTCACAGCGTTTATCGCAAGCTCCACTTCTTCTTCGGTATTGTAGTAAGAAAAGCTGAACCGCACCGCCCCCTGCTCCACAGTCCCCAATGCCCGGTGCATCAGAGGCGCGCAGTGGGCTCCCGGACGCGTGACGATCCCATACTCTGTACTGAGCTCATCGCTGACCTCAGAGGAATCATAGTCCAGGATATTGATGGATACGACCGGAGCCCTCTCATCTGTGTCAAAATCTCCGTACACCATGACCCCGGGTATGCGGGAAACACCGTTGTAAAATCTCCTCATCAAGGACAGCTCTCTCTGCCTGATCCGGTCCATTCCGGTCTTTTCGATCCAGGATACCGCGGCGCCCAGCCCGGCGATGCCGTGTCCGTTCAGCGTCCCTGCTTCCAGCGCCGTGGGCATCTCTGCGGGATGGGCTTCATTGTATGTATCGATCCCGCTGCCGCCTGACAGCAGCGGACGGATGCGCACGCCCTCTCCGACATACATCCCGCCGGTCCCCTGAGGCCCCAGAAGGCTCTTATGCCCGGTGAAACAGAGCACATCGATCTGCATCTTCCCCACGTCAATGGGCCAGACTCCGGCGGTCTGGGATGCGTCAGCGATCAGGAGAAGACCGTGCTTTTTTCCAAGAGTCCCCACCTGCTCAAGAGCGATCATGTTCCCGGTAAGATTGGATGCATGGGTGCAGACGACAGCCTTTGTGTTGTCTCTGACCGCGGATTCCATCTCCTCGTATGAGATCCGACCTTTCTCATCGCAGCCAAGGATGGTAAGCTCCACGCCTTTCTTTCTGCATTCATAGAGAGGACACAGCACGGAATTGTGCTCCAGCACTGTGGTGATGACATGATCCCCTTCCGAGAACAGGCCTTTCAGCGCGATGTTCAGGCTCTCCGTTGCGTTTGCCGTAAACACGATCCGCCTTGGGTCTCCCGCGTGGAACAGGCGGGCCAGCTTCTCCCTTGTTTCATAGATCACCCTGGAGGCATCCAGGGAAGGGGCGGACGCCCCTCTTCCCGCATTTCCCAGCGTATCAAAGGCGGCTGTCACAGCCGCCCTGACTTCTTCCGGTTTGTGTATCGTAGTTGCCGCATTGTCCAAATAGAGCATAAGACCTTTTCCTCTTCCTTCCGCTGTATGTTCCGCAAAGCACTCTTTTCCTGCGATAGTTCCGCTGATTTAAGTATAAACCGCCCTGCTCAGCCAGTCTAATTGAAAACCGCGATAACTTCCCCCCACTTATAGGAATTATCTATAAATAAAGTCATCTCCGGTCTGATACAGCTCTTTTACCTTGTGTATCAGCCTGTCCGCTGCGGGAAGGACAGGATAATCCGCGTCAAATACAAGATTGACCGACCGGCTTCCGCCCTCTTCTCCCAGGGGAAACTCCAAAAGTTTTCCCACACGCACTTCATCCTCTGCCGCAAGCCGGGACAGGATCGATATTCCCATCCCGCTCCTGACGGAACGTTTGATGGTCTCCTGGTTCTCCATGACAGCCGCAACGCGGAACTCCGCCATATCGATCCCCATCCGGGCCAGGAGCCTGGCCGTCTCTTTCCTCGTACCTGAGCCTTCCTCCCGCAGGATGAGAGGCTCTTCCCTTATCCAGGAAGAAATATCTCTGCCTTTCCTCCTCATAAATCGTTCCGACGCCGGGGTAATGATGACCAGCTCGTCCTGATAAAAGGGCAGGTAGGTACAGCTTCCCTTCTCCAAAACCGTTCCTGTAAATCCCACATCCGCCTTGTGGGACAGTATCATATCCACCACGCCCGCGCTGTCCGTTTCCAGCACTTTAAGCTGCTCTCCCGGATATTCTTCACGAAAGGCCGCCATGATCCCCGGGAGAAGGTACTGGGAGGGGATAGTCGACGCCGCGATCCGGAGCACGCTGCCCCGGTTTCCCGCATCCAGCCTGAACCGCTCTCTGATCTTCTGTTCCAGTTCAAGTATCTGCTCCGCATAGGCATAGAGTTCCTTGCCCTTTTCTGAAAGGGCGACTTCCTTTGTCGTCCTCACCAGCAAGCACGCATTCAGTTCCTTTTCCAGCGAGGAGATATGGGCGCTGACCGTAGGCTGTGTAAGATAGAGCTGTTTGGCAGCGGCGGAAAAGCTCATTGTCTCCGCCACCTTCACAAACGCCTCAAGCTGTTTCAGATTCATCTGCACCTGTCCTTTCCGGCTCACTTTGTCAGGCAGATGCGTCCCTTCTCACATCCGCTTTTCTCCACTCTCCCGACAACAGACACTTCCGTTTCCATCTCTGCCTGCTCAAATTCTCTCAGGATGCTGTCTGCCTCAGCCTCCGGCACGGCAAGGAGAAGCCCGCCGGATGTCTGGGGATCGCACAGAAGATCCAGCCAGACCTCGTCCGGGCCGTTTATATCCAGGTTTCCTGTATCAAGCAAAGGCGCCACATGCTTCCGGTTCCTGTATGCCCCGCCGGGAACGAGCCCCGTCTGCGCATATTCCTTTGCGCCCTGCATACAGGCCACATCCTCCACATTGATCCGTATCTGTGCCCCGCTGGCTGACGCCATCTCGGAGCAGTGACCGAGAAGTCCGAATCCGGTCACATCCGTACACGCATGAATGCTGTGTTTCCGCGCGGTCTCCTTTGCCTTCCTGTTCAGCGTGGTCATGACCCGGATCACTTCCCGGGCAGCTCCTTCCGACGCCATCTGCGCCTTTACGGCCATATTCACGATGCCGCTCCCTATCTGCTTTGTCAGGATGAGCACATCACCTTCCCGGCACCCATAGTTCTTATAGATTTTATCAGGATGGACAAATCCTGTAACCGCGAGTCCGTATTTGGGCACATCATCCTGAATGGAATGCCCGCCCACGAGCACTGCCCCGGCCTCATGCACTTTGTCAGCCCCGCCGCGGAGGATCTCTCCTAATATATCCGGATCCAGCTCTCCGGGAAATTCAACGATATTAAGCGCTATCTTCGGTTCGCCGCCCATTGCGTATACATCGCTCAGAGCATTCGCCGCCGCCACCTGCCCGAATGTATAGGGATCGTCCACCACCGAAGTGAAAAAATCCAGAGTCTGTATCACAGCGATGTCATCCGTCACCTTGTAGACCGCCGCGTCGTCTGACGTCTCAAACCCGACCAGCAGGGACGGATCGCTGAACTTGGGCAGCCGCTCCAATACTCTGGATAAGGTATCCGGCCCGATCTTCGCCGCGCATCCTCCGTGCTTCGCAAACTGTGTCAGGCGGACATTCCCTGACAAAAAAGGAGTCTTTCCGCTCATGTCCATTTTCCTCCTATCTATCCTTCTCTTCTCAACCTGCTGATCTTCTCAACCTGCTCTTCTTCACACTCGCTGCGCCTGCTATGGACAAAGCACGCTCATCGCGCCCTGCAATATTTCTACGATACTGTACATATTCGTCACACTTCCGACCGCCAGCTTATCCTTGATGCCATAATAATCCAGGCATGTCCCGCAGGTCATGATCTCCACGCCATTATCCTCCAGGGATTTCAGGTCGTCAAGACTCTCGGAGCCCTCAATGGTCAGCTTTGCCCCTCCATTGTAGAAGAGTATCTTATCCGGAAGAATGTCAAGCTGCGTCACCGCGAAGAGAAAACTCTTCATCAGGATATGTCCCAGCTCGTCACTGCCGTCTCCCATCCGGTCAGAGCCCACGGCAACCACTGTCCCGATGCATGTGGGACATGGCTGCGAGTCTTTTAGGTCGTCTGCTCCAGCCGGAGCCGTTCCCAAGGCGCCGCTCTTCTCTCCCTCTTCTCCCACAGTGATCAGCACGCGATACTCTTTTTCTCCGAGCTGCTCCTGCTCAGCCTGAGCGCCGGAGTTCTTGGCCAGCTTCATGACATTTCGCATCGCAGTCTCATTGTCCACCAGGACTTCAATCTGATCCGGCCCGGTCAGGGCGTCCATCACTTTCTTTGTCTTTACCACAGGGATCGGGCAGATATCGCCCATTGCATTTACTGTGATCATATATTTCTTCCTCCTTTATCATTGTCCAGATCTGTCCCGGAGATTCTCTCCCGGGGCTTCAAATTTATCAAATAATCCCATAATATTTCAACGCTTTTTCTATTCCCTCTCCATCCACATCCGCCGCGACGTGATCCGCACACATTTTCACGGCTTCGTCCGCATTTCCCATGGCGATCCCGATGGCAGTGTATTCCAGCATTTCAATATCATTTTCTCCGTCTCCGAAGGACATGGTCTCCTGTCTGCGGATATTGTTTTTTTCAAGATACTGCCTGATGCCGGAACTTTTCCCTCCGCGGCATGAAATAATATCGACAGCATGGTCGTTCCACCGTGTTATCTTGCAGTCCGGCAGACAGGCTTTCAGCCGTTCTCCCTCTTCCTTTTCCACATAAGCGACTGCCTGATATATTTCATTTCCCGTATAGCTGCCCGGTTCAGGCACCCTCGTGGAGATTGCTTTCTGTGTCTGTTCAACCTGCCGGTCCACAAAATTAATATACATCGCGTCCTTCTCCACAAGCACGAGCGGAATTTTCTTTTCTTCAAAAAGCCGGATGATACTCTCCTTGTCAGTCCCGGTGATGGGAGTGCCGCCGATGACAGAACGGCTGTCGTCCAGGCAGAGCTGTCCGTTCAGCGTGATGTATCCGTCAAAATCGATATCCCTGACAGGCAGGGCCGCCAGCTCCAGTATATGTCTTCCTGTGGCAACGACACATTTGATGTTTTTCTCTTTCAATTTGTCCAGCGCCATCCTCGTACTTTCGGGAACCTCCTTTTTTGCATGAGATACTAAAGTTCCGTCTACGTCAAAAAATACTGCTTTTATCATGATACCTCTTCTCACTCCTGTCCGGATGTCTTTTCTCTGCTGTGATTCACATTATATCATCCTTCCCTCTTCTCCACAATTTCTTTCTGTGCTATAATCAGATAAATGTATAACAAATCCGTTCGGGAGACGAGCCCCCGGATATTTACAGAAAGGAATCTTACGCTATGTGGATCGCTGACAACTGGAAAGATTATGAAGTCATAGACTGCTCAAAAGGAGAGAAGCTGGAACGCTGGGGAGATTATCTCCTTGTGCGCCCGGATCCGCAGGTCATCTGGGATACTCCGAAAAAGCATGGCGGCTGGAAGAAGATGAACGGACACTACCACCGTAGCAAAAAGGGAGGCGGAGAGTGGGAGTTCTTCCGTCTGCCCCAGCAGTGGCAGATCCACTATAAGGCACTTACGTTTAATCTGAAGCCCTTCAGCTTCAAACATACCGGACTCTTTCCGGAACAGGCCACAAACTGGGACTGGTTCTCTGAAAAGATACGCCACGCGGGACGCCCGGTCAAAGTGCTGAACCTTTTCGCCTACACAGGCGGAGCCACCCTTGCGGCAGCCGCCGCAGGCGCTCAGGTCACCCATGTGGACGCCTCCAGGGGCATGGTAGGATGGGCAAAGGAAAATGCTGTCTCTTCCGGATTGGAGGACGCTCCCATCCGTTGGCTGGTGGATGACTGCGTAAAGTTTGTAGAACGTGAGATACGCCGCGGCAATACCTACGACGCCATTATCATGGATCCGCCGTCTTACGGAAGGGGCCCAAAAGGCGAGATCTGGAAGATCGAAGATATGATCCATCTGCTTATCAGGCTGTGCACGAAAATCCTCTCAAAGGACGCTCTGTTTTTCCTTGTAAATTCCTACACCACAGGTCTTGCCCCCGCGGTCCTCACTTATATGATCGCAACAGAGTTAAAGTCCTGGGGCGGATATGTGGAATCCCAGGAGATCGGGCTGCCTGTGACAGAATCAGGACTGTCGCTCCCCTGCGGAGCGTCTGGAAGATGGGAGAGATAAAAGAAGCCCAGACGTTTTCTGTCATACTCTGAGCTTTTCCATTATTTTCCCGATGGGCGCGGCGATGACAAGCTCCGCCCGGACGGCCCTGGCCGTCTCTGACTTATTGATCACCACCAGGTGTTTCCCCCTGAAGTAGTCGATAAACCCTGCCGCCGGGTACACGACCAGGGAGGTGCCGCCGATGATGAGAGTGTCCGCCTCCGCGATGGCGCGGACAGCCCCCTGTATGGTAGCCTGATCCAGCTCCTCCTCATAGAGCACCACATCCGGCTTGATCATACCGCCGCATTCACATCTGGGCACACCGCTGTGCTCCTTTACATAGCGGGCGTCATAAAATTTCCCGCACTTCATGCAATAATTCCTGTGAATGCTCCCATGAAGTTCAAATACATTCCGGCTCCCCGCAGCCTGATGGAGACCATCGATGTTCTGAGTCACTACTGCTGTGAGCTTCCCCGCATTTTCCAGCTCTGCCAGCTTTTTGTGCGCGGAGTTTGGCCTTGCGTCCAGCGCCATCATTTTGTCCCTGTAAAACTCATAAAACGCTTCCGGGTACTTCAGAAAAAAGCTGTGGCTTACGACCTGTTCCGGGGAGTATTTATACTTCTGATGGTAGATACCGTCCGCACTGCGAAAATCCGGTATCCCGCTCTCTGTGGAAACTCCGGCCCCACCGAAAAACACGATGCGGCTGCTCTCATCAATGATTTTCTGTAACTGTTCTGTTTCTCTTTCAAACATCCAAATTCCCCTTCTCCACATGCTTATCCATGATCTCCAGCATCTTCTCCCACACCGGCTCTGATGTCTCCCGGATGCGGGCATTGCGTTTGCAGACCTGAGACTTTCGCACACCGTGCTCTGCCCAGCTTTTTCCTTCTGAGGCGTCATTTAGGAGAAGCGGCTGGAAATTATCCAGAAGATGGGCGTATTTCGCGTCCGCCGTCTCATATTCCTCGAACTCATCCCACAGGGCACGGAAATAACTTCCCTGATCCTCCGGGAGAAGCCCGAAGATGCGCTCTGCCGCCTTAACTTCCCGCTCTCTTTTTGTGGCTGCACCCGCCTCGTCATACGCGTAAGTATCCCCGGCGTCAATTTCCACAAGGTCGTGGATCAGGACCATGATCATCACCTTTTCCAGATCCACCTCTTCTCTCATATGCTCCCTCAGAAGGACCGCCGAGAGCGCCAGATGCCAGGAATGCTCGGCGTCATTTTCTTTCCGCTTTCCGTCCGCGAGATAAGTCTGGCGGAAAATATTTTTCACCTTATCCACCTCTGTGATAAACCGGATCTGCTGCTCCAGCCGTTCCTTTTCTTTCCTTATTCTTTCGTCCACCGCTTTCGTCTCCCTTTTCCGCTCTGTCGATTTTTCGGGGCTTCGCTGTTCCGCCAGCTCTGCATTTCCCCGCTCCTCTCCCATTATAGCACAATACACAGAAAGAAAAATCCCCCCTGCATATGAAATTTCCCATGAGGAAACTTCCCTGATGCAGAGAGGAGCCTGTTTTCTCTTTTGTATATTTTTAACCTTACAGTTCTACCTTTCCTGTCGTGTCGCCGTTCACTACATAGTACGCTGCTGACTCTTCCGGTTTCAGATAGATCTTGACATCTTTCATATCGCCCACCTTGTTCTTCAGGACTTTTGTCCAGATGTCTTTTACTTTCTGAAGGATCTCTTTTTCTGTGTACTCTTTTCCCGCAAACTGAAGGAACATCTCTGTCTTCAGCTCTGCTTTTTTTGCCGTCGTTTTTCTCGCTGGCGTTTTTTTCGCTGCCGCTTTCTTTGCTGGAGCTTTTTTTGCAGCTGGCTTTTCTTCTGTCTTTGCTGCCGGTGTGTCTACTAAGACTGCTGCTTTTGTCTCAAGCTTTTTCGTTGTGTCCTTCTTTGTCTCGATAGCCTTTGCAGATTCCGCCTTTACTGCTTTCTCTGCTGCTTTTACCGGTTCAGCTTTTACCGCGGCCTCTTTTTTTGCTGCTGCTTTTGTTGTTGAATTTGCCTTCTTTAATGCCATACTTGTTCCCTCCTAAAATAATACAACCAAGTATTTTCGACATTGGCATCTGTATGGATGTCAGTGCCCTCAAATATTCAACCCAATCCTCAAAGTTCCATAGGGATTGTACATCATTTTAGCAAAAAGGTCAAACTTTTTTATAGCCTCTGAAAAATTCCGACAGCCCCTTCAGGGTTTTCACAAGAACCGGTATCTCGTTCTCTTCCAGGGTACCGATCACTGCGTCTGTCATCTGGCGGTGATATTCCTGATGGTGCTCATATGCCCTGACTCCCTTTTCCGTAAGCCTGAGAAAAATAACCCGCCTGTCCTGTTCACTTCTCTGGCGTGTCACATATTTCTTATTGACAAGACCGTTTACCGCGGTCGTGAGAGAGCCCGCCGTGATACCCATCTTTTTCGCTACCATCGACATCGTGTTCTCTCCCGAGAACCCGACAGCTTCTATGATATGCATGTCGTTGTTTGTGATATCCTTAAACTCTTCGGTTATGATGGCATCTTCTTCCAGCTTCCATATTTCATTAAACAAATTGACCAGAATATCGTTGATGGTATCACGCGGATCCATATCCTCCCTCCTTTCTGTCAGGCAAACAGTTCCTGTACCGCTTCTCTGACCGTATCGATCTTTTTCGCTTTCCAGGCCTTTGCCCCGCAGAACAAAAGTCCTTTCTCCACATTTCCTTTTACAGCCTCGATAAGGCAGTCTGTAATGCAGTATGGGATTTCCGCAGGACTGCATTTTGAAAGACATCTGTGGCATGGGCTGTGCGGGATCTGCCATCCTTCCGCCACCTGTTTCATCAGGGGATTCAGTATTGCCCTCCCCGGCATGCCGACCGGGCTCTTTACGATCATGATATCTTCTTCCGAAGCATTGATGTAAGCCTCCTTGAAACGGATATCCGCATCGCATTCCTCTGTGGTGACAAACCGTGTCGCCACCTGCACGCCGTCCGCCCCCAGGGCCATCACCCGTTTTACGTCGCTGCTGTCATAGATACCGCCTGCCACTACGACCGGGATCTCTGTGCCATATTTTTCCGCATACTTCTTTACCGTGGCGATGATCTTCTTGATCTCCTGTCCGTAGGAGTCCTGGGTATACCCTTCCAGCTCTTCCTTCCTAAACCCGAGATGGCCTCCTGCCTCCGGTCCTTCGATCACGACAAGAGCTGCCGTCTTCTTATATTTTTTGTCCCAGTATTTCAGGATGACGTTGGCCGATTTGTCAGTAGAGACAATGGGCGCTATCTTCGTCCTGCTCCCTTCTGTCAGGGCAGGAAGCTCCGTAGGAAGTCCTGCTCCTGAAATAATGATATCCGCCCCTGCCTTGACGGCTGCTTTCACATGATCCGCATGTTCCTTTAAGGCAGTCATTATGTTAAAACCTATGATCCCTTCGGGAGAGATTTTCCTTGCCCGGAGCATTTCGCTCGCGATCGCCCTGAGATTCGCCTCTGCAGGCGCTCTGTCAAAGTCTTTCTCCCTGTAGCCGATCTGGGCGCTGGAAATGATGCCGATACCGCCCTCCCGCGCCACTGTTCCCGCCAGCCTCCCAAGGCTGATGCCCACTCCCATTCCGCCCTGTATCAGGGGAATGCGGGTGATCTTTTCACCAATTCTGATATTTTTCATGTCTGTCCTCACATTTCTTGTCTGTTGAATATTTCCTGTATGATAGCCATTTCCTGTATGGATTTATTTCCAGTCTGACATCTATTTCTGTCTGACATCTATTTCCTGTCTGACGATCAGCTGACGGCTGTTTCCCGCCGGGTATCATATCCTGCGGAATCTGTCATACCGCTTTGCTGTCAGTTCCTCCGCGTCCATGGCGCAGTATTTCTCAAGGAACGCCTCCATCTTCCTGTCCATGTCCCTGCACACAGAGTCCAGATTTGCCCCGGTGAATTCCTCCGGCTCAGCGATCACCTGCTCCACGACACCCAGACCTTCCAGATCCTGAGCGGTCAGCTTCATGACCTCCGCCGCCTCGCTGGCACGCTTGCTGTCCTTCCAGAGGATACTCGCGAATCCTTCTGGAGACAGGACAGAATAAATAGCGTTCTCCAGCATCCAGACTTCGTCCGCCACAGCCATAGCCAGGGCTCCGCCGCTTCCTCCTTCTCCTATCACAACAGAGAGGACCGGGACTTTCAGCCCGGAGAGCTCAAACAGATTTCTTGCGATGGCTTCTCCCTGTCCTCTCTCCTCTGCTTCAAGCCCGCAGAAGGCTCCCGGAGTGTCCACAAAGCAGATGACCGGGCGTCCGAATTTTTCCGCCTGCCTCATCAGCCGGAGCGCCTTTCTGTATCCCTCCGGCGAAGGCATGGAGAAATTCCTGTCCAGATTCTCCTTTGTCGTCTTTCCTTTTGCCTGGGCGATCACTGTCACAGGCATACCGTGAAAATACGCGATACCGCCCACAATTGCGTGATCGTCCTTAAAATAGCGGTCTCCATGGAACTCCATAAAATCCGTAAACAGCTTTTCAATATAATCTGTCCCAACAGGACGGTCCTTTTTTCTGGAGAGCTGGACCCTCTCCCATGCCGTGAGATCTTTCTTGACATTTGAGGCCACAGGCTCTCCATCGGATGTATCAGAGAGAGCATGAGAAGCCGCTTTGCCGCTGTGCATCTCCAGGATATGAGTGAGCACGTCCTTCATTTCCTCCCTCTCCACGATGCGGTCCACGAACCCATGGTCAAGGAGAAATTCTGAACGCTGGAACCCTTTCGGAAGCTTCTGCCCAATGGTCTGTTCAATGACGCGCGGTCCGGCAAATCCGACCAGCGCCCTGGGCTCTGCCAGTATAATATCGCCCAGCATGGCAAAGCTCGCCGTCACCCCTCCTGTGGTGGGGTCCGTCAGGACGGAAATATAGAGCTGCCCCGCGTCGCTGTGACGCTTCAGGGCCGCGGACGTCTTCGCCATCTGCATCAGGGAGACGATGCCTTCCTGCATCCTCGCCCCTCCGGAACAGGTAAAGATAATGACCGGGAGCTTCTCCTCCGTGGCTCTTTCAACTGCCCTCGTGATCTTCTCGCCCACGATGTGCCCCATGCTCGCCATCATAAACCTTCCATCGCATACACCCACCACCGCGGGATTGCCGTTGATCATGACCTTCCCGGTCACGACCGCTTCATCTAAGTTCGTCTGTTCCTTCAGGCGGGCAACCTTTTCCTCATATCCCCTGAAGTCCAGAGGATTGACAAATTCCATCTCCTTGTCCCACTCTTCAAATGAACCTTCATCTGCCAGTATTTCGATCCGGCGGTATGCGTGGATGCGGAAATATCCGTGACATTTCGGACAGATATAGTATTCTTTCTTCACATCCTCCGCTATGATCGCCGCGCCGCACTTGTTGCACTTGCGCAGCAGACCTGCCGGCACTTCCGGCCTGCCGGTCTTCAGTGATATATAATAAGACCTGTTATTGGTTTTCTTGAACATATCTTTTAGCTTCATATGCGTTTAAACCTCCTGAAGGTATCAGCTGTTTTCTGAAAGGGGTCAGCCCCCTCCCAGGAGGGGCCTGACCCCTTTTGCCGCCATTATCTGACAATTCACATATTTTCAATAAATTCAATATCGATATTCCCGCTTATGAAATCCGGATGGTTCAGGATTTCATACTGGTAGTCTACATTCGTATCAATCCCTTCAATGATCACTTCTCCCAGGGCGCTCCGCATTTTCTTGATCGCCTCACTGCGGTTCTTCGCGTGGACGATCAGCTTCGCCAGCATGGAATCATAGTAGGGCGGAACTGTATATCCGCTGTAAATCGCCGCGTCGATCCGCACGCCCTTCCCGCCCGGAAGGTACATATCTGTGATGGTCCCCGGCGAAGGACGAAAGTTCTTTGCCGGATTCTCTGCGTTTATCCTGCACTCAATAGCATGTCCTGTAATATGGACGTCTTCCTGTCTGCAGCTTAACGGCTGCCCATCCGCGATGCGGATCTGCTCCTTGATGAGATCGATCCCTGTCACCCACTCTGTCACCGGATGCTCTACCTGGATCCTGGTATTCATTTCCATGAAATAGAAATTCCCATTCTTCTCCAGCAGGAACTCTATGGTCCCGGCATTGGTGTAACGAGCCGCCTTTGCCGCCTTCACGGCCGCCTCTCCCATCTTCTGGCGAAGTTCCGGGTTCAGCGCGGCGGACGGAGACTCCTCGATCATCTTCTGATGGTTTCTCTGGATGGAACAGTCACGCTCACCCAGGTGGATCACATTGCCGTGCTCGTCCGCAAGGATCTGAAACTCGATATGGCGCGGATGCTGCACGAAATGTTCAATGTACATGGTGTTGTCCCCGAACGCCATCTGAGCTTCCTTCTGCGCCGTGTTAAAGCTGTTCGCAAATTCTTCCGGCGTCTCAGCCACGCGCATCCCTTTTCCGCCGCCGCCGAGCGCCGCCTTGACGATAACCGGATACCCGATCTCAGCCGCGGTCCGCGCTCCGGTCTCCGCGTCAAAGATGGGTTCCTTGCTCCCGGGTATGACCGGAACTCCCGCATTGATCATCGTATTTCTCGCTTCGGACTTATTCCCCAGGCTCTGGATGACTTCCGACCTGGGACCGATAAACGTAATATTGCACTGTTCGCACAGCTCCGCGAACTTACTGTTCTCCGACAAGAACCCAAAACCCGGATGGATCGTGTCCGCCCCTGATATCAGCGTGGCGCTGATGATGTTGTGCATGTTCAGATAACTCTCTGAAGAGGGCGCGGGTCCGATACAGACTGCCTCATCCGCAAGCTGCGTGTGCAGCGCTTCCCGGTCCGCCTCCGAATATACCGCGACCGTCTCTATCCCCATCTCGCGGCACGCGCGGATGATCCTGACAGCGATCTCCCCGCGGTTTGCGATCAATACTTTTCCAATCATTTCTATGCTACTCTCCTACCATGAATGTCAGCTCCGCGCTGACAACTACCTTTCCGTCAACATAAGCCGTCGCCTGGCCCACTCCGACCGGTCCCTTGCTCCTGATGATACTGGTTTCCAGTTTCAGTGTGTCCCCGGGGAATACCATCCCTTTAAAACGGCATTTCTGTACACCGCCGAAAAACGCGATCTTTCCCTCGTTCTCGGGCATGCTCAAAATCGCCACCGCTCCTGTCTGGGCGAGCGCCTCAAGGATGAGCACTCCCGGCATCACCGCCTTCTGCGGAAAATGTCCCTTGAAGAAGTCTTCGCGGAATGTGACTGCCTTATATCCCACCGCATATTCCCCCGGCACATAGTCCTCGATCTTATCGATCAGGAGGAACGGATGTCTGTGGGGGATGATCTC
The DNA here is from genome assembly GCA_019118665.1 of Candidatus Mediterraneibacter intestinipullorum. GTDB lineage: Bacteria > Bacillota > Clostridia > Lachnospirales > Lachnospiraceae > Mediterraneibacter > Mediterraneibacter intestinipullorum. The sequence continues at coordinate 51,194 of DWYM01000045.1, read as the reverse complement.
CTGGATCTGTTCAACATTTAAACTGTTCATAATACCCTGCACCTTTCCTGTACTAGCTTATAACGAACAGGGGCTGTCCGTACTCCACTGCCTCGCCGTTCTCAACAAGGATCTCCGCCACTGTGCCTGTGAAATCGCTCTCGATCTCATTCATCAGCTTCATCGCCTCAACAATGGCAAGCACCTGCCCCTCTTTTACACTGTCGCCTACTTTCACAAAAGGCTCTGCGTCCTCAGCCGGAGCCGCGTAAAATGTACCTACAAGCGGTGACTTGACGACCTTCCCCGCCGGGGCGTTCCCAGCGTTTCCTCTGTCTGCCGCCTCAGCCGCGGGAGCTGCTCCCGGAGCCGCTGCCGCAGGTGAGGGCGCCGCAGGAACTGATCCCGAAACTGCCGGAGCCATCGCAGGTGCCGCAGGAACCGCTCCCGGAGCTGCCGGTGCCTGTATCTGTACGATCTTGTCGCATGTCTTTTTCAGGGAAAGCTTTACGCCGTCCTCCTCATATTTAAACTCTGTAAGAGCTGAATCCGAAACAGCCTTGACCAGTTCTAATACCTGTTCTACTTTCATCCTTTACACCTCTTACCCTTCATATTTTTTTAACAGCAGTGTCGCGTTGTGCCCGCCGAATCCGAGGGAGTTGGTGAGCACATAGTTCACGTCCTTCTCCACCGGAGCGCCCACCGCATAGTTCAGGTCGCACTCCGGGTCCACGTTCTCTGTTCCCATTGTCTGGTGGATGAATCCGTCCTCAATGCTCTTTACGCATACGACGAACTCCACACCGCCTGCTGCCCCGAGCAGATGACCGATCATGGACTTGGTAGAATTTATTACAACATCCTTTGCAGCATCGCCGAGGGCAAACTTGATGGCCTTTGTCTCAAAGAGGTCATTGTGGTGGGTGCTTGTTCCGTGAGCATTGACATAGTCGATCTGCTCCGGCGCCGCGCCCGCCTCCTGCATAGCCAGCTTCATCGCCATTCCAGCGCCTTCTCCGTCCTCTGACGGTGAAGTGATGTGGTACGCGTCCCCGGTCGCTCCATAACCGACCAGCTCCGCGTATATCCTGGCGCCTCTCGCCTTCGCATGCTCCAGCTCCTCCAGGACCACGATACCTGCTCCCTCGCCAAGGACAAATCCGTCTCTGTCCTTATCAAAAGGCCGGGAAGCGCATTTCGGATCATTTGTCGTGGACAGCGCGGTCAGGGCCGTAAAGCCCGCGATACCTGTGGGGCACACAGAAGACTCTGTACCGCCCGCCACCATCACATCCGCATCTCCGTACTGGATGGCGCGGAACGCGTCTCCGATACAGTGGGTGCCGGAAGCGCAGGCTGTCACCACATTTGTACATTTTCCCTTCAGGCCAAGGCAGATGGATATGTTTCCTGCCGCCATGTTGGATATCATGAGCGGGACCATCAGCGGATTCACCTTGTTCGGTCCCTTTGTCAGGATCTTCTCATAGTTCGTCTCTACACACTGCAGGCTTCCGATACCGGAACCCACGATCACGCCCACCCGGTACGCATCTTCTTTCTCCATGTCCAGCCCCGCGTCCTCGAACGCTTCCTTCGCCGCAGCCACCGCATACTGTGAGAACAGCTCCATCCTCTTCGCCGCCTTAAAGTCCATCCGCTCCTTTGCCACGAAGTCCTTCACCTCAGCCGCTATCTGCACCTTAAACTCAGACGCGTCAAACTTGGTGATCGGTCCAATGCCGACCTTGCCTTCCTTAATGCCGGCCCAAAACTCCTCCACCGTATTTCCGATCGGCGTCACAGCTCCAAGCCCAGTAACCACAACTCTTCTCTTCATCTTAAACCCTTATCCTTTCCAAAACAGACCCCAAACCGTCCGTCCTATCCATTCAAATCCAAACATTCTGCTTGTGGGAAAACCCTCGAATTTTCCATTTCCACTTGCTAATATGGGGGAGGGAGCAAAGCAGCCTCCTCCCACCTTCACATCCTCTTCCGGTAAGATCTAGTTCTCTTTTGAGGACTGCGAAGCCGGGACGGTCTGTGTTGTCACTAAGGACCGTAGAGGAACGCCGGTACTAAGGCTGCGTCCTTTGCAGCCTTAGTACCGCTGCGTTCCGGCCTGAGCGAGAGCGCGTCCGCAGGGACAACACAGCCCATCCCGGCGGAAACCTCCCAAAAAGTCCTATCAATGCTACATCGCCATTCCGCCGTCTACATTAAGCACCTGTCCCGTTATATACCGTGCCTCGTCTGACGCCAGGAATGCCACTGCATTTGAGATATCTTCTGTCTCTCCGAATCTGCCCAGCGGTATCTGCACCACCGCGCCTTCCTTCACCTTATCGGACAGCACTTCCGTCATCTCCGTGTTGATAAATCCGGGCGCCACAGCGTTGACTGTGATCCCACGGCTTGCCAGCTCTCTTGCCGCAGACTTTGTCAGCCCGATCACACCTGCCTTTGACGCAGAGTAATTTGCCTGCCCCGCATTTCCGAGAACACCGGACACAGACGCCATGTTGATGATGCGTCCGCTCCTCTGTTTGATCATCTGCCTTGCCACAAAACGGATGCAGTTGAACGTTCCCTTCAGGTTCGTATCCAGCACTGCATCATAGTCTTCCTCAGACATCTTCATCAGAAGACCATCCCTTGTGATTCCCGCATTATTTACGAGGATATCCACGCTTCCTAATTCAGCGATGATCTCTTTAAACATTTCCTCACACGCAGCGTAATCAGAGACATTGCACTGACGGATCTCTGCCTTGCCGCCCGCTTCCTCGATCTCCTTTTTCACTTCCTCCGCGCGATCCTTAGATCCGTTATAGTTGATGACCACCGCAGCGCCTTCTGACGCCAGCTTGACCGCCACAGCTCTCCCGATCCCGCGTGAAGCGCCTGTGACTACTGCAACTTTTCCACTTAACATAATTCACTTACCACCTTATCTACATCTTCCCATGTGCCGACATTGTAAACCTTCACATCACGGCTGATCTTTCTCATGAAGCCTGCCAGTGTCCTTCCCGGTCCGATCTCCACGAACGTGTCCACGCCGTCTGCGATCATATTCTCCACGCTCTGCTGCCAGCGCACGGAAGACGCCACCTGCTCCGCGAGAAGCTTCTTTGTCTCGCTGATGTCTGTCACATACTCTGCCGTCACATTTGTCACATATGGGATTTCAAGCGGAGAGAGTTCTACATTTTCAAGAACCCTGCCCAGCTCCTCCCCAGCTTCCTTCAGCATGGGAGAGTGAAACGGTCCGCTCACGTTCAGGGGCATCACACGTTTTGCCCCTGCCTCTTTCAGAGCCTCTGAAGCTTTTTCCACGCTCTCCTTCCAGCCGGTGATCACGATCTGTCCGGGGCAGTTATAGTTGGCGATGGTCACGCCCTCGATGCCCTGGAGCACGTTTTCAATAACTTCCCCGGTCATGCCCAGCACGGCCGCCATGGAACCCTTCCCTCCCGGCACCGCGTTCTGCATGAGGATGCCGCGCTTTCTCACTGTGGTGATCGCGTCTTCTGTGGTCATTCCGCCGGCAGATGCGATGGCACAGTACTCTCCCAGACTTAATCCCGCTGTCACGTCAGCCTTCAGCCCGCGCTCTCTCAGCACATGTTCCATTGCCAGACACACGGTCACAAGCGCTGCCTGTGTGTACTCTGTCTGGTCCAGTTTGTCATTTTCCTCAAAGCACAATGCTTTCATATCTATGTCCAGCAGGTCCGCTGCCTTGTCGATGACATTCCTTGCCGTTTCACTCTGTTCATAAAAATCCTTGCCCATCCCGGCTTTCTGCGCTCCCTGTCCAGGGAACATAAATGCGATCTTACTCATAGAATCCTTTTCCTCCGATCAGGTCGTCTGTCTCCTTCGCCAGCTTCTGTATCAGGTCATGACATGACATTTTTTCTTTTACCATGCCCGCGATCTGTCCTGCCATCACGCTGCCTGTCTTCACATCGCCTTCCACGACAGCCTTTCTCAGACCGCCAAGCGTGAGAAGCTCCAGCTCTTCAAAAGAAGCGCCCTCCTGCTCTTTCTGTAAGTATTCTTTGGTCATCTGATTCCTCAGCGCCCTCACCGGATGTCCGGTAGACCTTCCTGTAACCCTGGAATCAATGTCCCTTGCCTTGATGATCATATCCTTATAATTTTCATGAACCTGAGATTCTTTCGTAACTACAAAGTGAGTTCCCATCTGTACGCCCTGCGCGCCCAGCATGAACGCCGCAGCGATCCCTCTGCCGTCAGCGATGCCGCCCGCGGCGATGACCGGAACCTCCACTGCATCCACGACCTGAGGTACAAGTACCATAGTCGTGTTCTCACCGATGTGCCCGCCGGCCTCTGCCCCCTCAGCCACCAGCGCGTCCGCGCCGCATCTCTCCATGCGTTTCGCGAGAGCGACAGACGCGACGACCGGGATCACCTTTACTCCGGCTTCCTTCCACATCTTCATATATTTCTCCGGGGAACCGGCTCCGGTCGTAACGACCTTCACGCCTTCCTCCACGATCACTTTTGCCACATCGTCCGCATACGGACTCATGAGCATGATATTTACTCCAAACGGTTTGTCAGTAAGCTTCTTTGCTTCCCTGATCTGGTCACGCACCCAGTCAGCCGGCGCGCTCGCTGCGCCGATCAGCCCGAGACCGCCGGCTTCGGATACGGCGGCTGCGAGATGATATTCAGCAACCCATGCCATTCCTCCTTGAATGATCGGATATTCAATTCCTAATAATTCGGTCACTTTTGTCTTCATACTCTACAACCTTTCTTTCTCTGAATCTCGTAAAATCTCTAAAATATAAATCAGTCTTATTTGTGTGCTTCCAGATACTTCACAACATCACCCACCGTAGTGATCTGCTCCAGGTCCTCAGAAGGAATCTCCACTTCAAACTCCTCCTCAAAAGCCATTACCATCTCAAACAAATCCAGGGAATCCGCGCCCAGATCGTCCTTGAATGAAGTTGCCTCTGTAAGCTCTGCCGCATCAACGTTTAATGATTCTGCTACGATTTCTTTGATCTTTTCTAACATGGTTTTCTTTTCCTTTCTTAAATAAAAATACTATTTGTAATCCGGCTCTGCCGGGAATTACCTTTTTCCACTCTGTTCCCTACCACTCAAACAGACATGCCGCCCAGGTGAGTCCTGCGCCAAATCCGGCAAGCATGAGCTTCTGTCCTCTCTGCAGTCTCCCCTTCCGGTTCATCTCATCCAGGAGGAGCGGCACGGTCGCTGCCGAAGTATTGGCATACTCTTCCAGATTCATCGGAAATTTTCCGATATCCGTCTCCAGCCGTTTCGCCACTGCCTCTATGATTCTGCAGTTTGCCTGATGGAGCACAAAACAGTCGATCTCTTTCAGATCTGTTCCCGCCTTCTCAAGCACTTCCTCTATGATCTCGGGCACCTTGCGGACCGCGAACTTAAATACTGCCTGTCCGTCCATATGGATGTAAGATTCATTATCGCTTTCCTCTGCCCAGCCTTTTCTGTGCCTGCTCATCCCGGTCAGCGCCGGGCCTTTCTCTCCATCGGAATGGGCTGCCATATATACCGGCGCGCCCTCCTCTGCGCGCAGCAGGGCTGCCCCCGCTCCATCTCCGAATAAGATGCATGTCCCGCGGTCCGTCCAGTCCACCAGGCTGCTCATGCTGTCCGCGCCGATCACCAGGACTGTTTTATAGATCCCCGCGCTTATGTACGCCTGAGCGGTGTTGAACGCCAGGACAAAGCCGGTACACGCCGCGTTCAGGTCATATCCCGCCGCATTCACGGCTCCGATGGCCTTCTGGACCTCACAGGCCGCACATGGAAAAATCATCTCGGAAGATGAAGTCGCGAGAAGGATCAGCTCGATCTCCTCCGGGTCTATACCGCTTTGCTCCACTGCCCGGAGCGCCGCCTGAGCCGCCATAAACGAAGTCGTCTCCTCCTCAGCGATATGCCGCTTTCCAATCCCGGTCCTCTCCCGTATCCACGCGTCGTTCGTGTCTACAAGCTTCGCAAGATCATCGTTATCCATGACACGCGGCGGAACATAGGAACCGGTTCCACATATTTTTCCTACCATTATCATTCTCCAAATCCGTCAAAATTAGTTTGATTCTTAAATACTTTGACTTTCAAAGTATATCATGTAGCGCAAATTTGTCAATACATATTTGTTAATAACTTTGTAACAAATTTCGACAGCAGCCCGGGAGCTGCAGGCAGGGCTCCATGTTTTCCTCAAAGAAAAAAGATGGGGCGCTCATTCCCCATCTCCTTAACTGCTTCGCCGCCCGGCTCATCAGGCGATCATCGATTTACCGCCCGGTTCATCAGGCGGTCGTCATTTCATCATCGGGCCTATCACACAGGGAGGAGGAAGGACTTCCCTTCCACTTCCCCCAGCCTGAGGTCCACCTCATATACTTCTTTGAGCACCTGCTCTGTCACCACTTCCCCGGGCGCTCCCTGAGCCGTTATCTTCCCATCCTTCATGGCAAGTATCTCATCGCTGTAATACAGCGCCTGGTTTAAGTCATGCAGGACCATGATCACAGTGATGCCGAACTCTCTGTTCAGCCGTCTTGTCAGCTTTAATATCTGGAGCTGATACCGGATGTCCAGGTAGGTCGTCGGCTCATCCAGGAACAAAATCTTTGTATCCTGGGCCAGAGCCATGGCAAGCCATACCCTCTGCTTCTGCCCGCCTGAGAGCTCGCCCATGGGACGATCTCTGTACTTGAGCACATTTGTAGTCTCCATGGCCCACCGTATCTTCTCCTCATCAAGATCCGGATCCTTTGTCCGTCCCATGGAATGATACGGAGAACGCCCATAGCCTACCAGCTTTTCCACAGATATGTCCGCCGGGGCCACGTTGTACTGATGGACGATCGCCGCCTCTTTCGCAAATTCTCTGAGCTTTATGCTCCCCAGCTCCCTCCCTCTGAACATCAGAGCGCCGCTGTCCGGCCTTAAATTTTTCGTCAGAAGATAAAACAGCGTACTCTTCCCGCAGCCGTTTGCCCCTATCAGCGTAGTGATCCTGCCCGGAGCAATGGTAAAGCTGATCTTATCCAAAACCTTGTGCTTTCCATACGCAAAGTCAAGGTCCTCTACATGATAAACGTATTTATCCTCCATAGGTTTTCTGCGCCCTCCTTAGCAAGAATATAAAGAACGGTCCTCCCACGCATGACAGTATCACCGAGGAGCTGATCTCGTACGGCGCCGCGACCACCCTGCCAACCGTATCAGCCAGCAGGAGGACAAAGGCTCCCAGGACAGCCGAATATGGAATCAGGACTTTGTGGTCACTGCCCACCAGGATCCTGGCAATGTGAGGCACGATAAGGGCAAGGAAGCTGATCGTCCCGATGACCGCAGTGGAGATGGACGCCAGCATCACGGCGATCAGTGAGACGCCCACTCTCGCGCCTGTCACATCCACGCCCAGAGAGCGGGCCGTCCTGTCCTCCAGCGCAAGGAGATTGCACAGCCGGGACACCAGGATTGCAAGGATGAGGCCGGCCGCCACATAGCCCACGAGCATCTGAACGTCGTCCCACGTCTTCAGGGAGATGTTCGCGTTTACAATACTCGCCACTCCCGAATACTCACTGCCTGTCGCTGAGTTAAATGCCGACATCAGTCCTGTAAAGACGGCATTTACCGCGACGCCCACAAGGATCATCCGGAGGGGCTGCAGCCCTTCTTTCCAGGAAAGGCTGTACACGATGATGCAGGCAGCGATCCCGCCGAAGAAAGCAAACATGGGCGTAATGAAATAAAGAGACGGAAAAAACGCGGTCATGAGCACTGCCGTCAGGCTGGCCCCCGAGCTGATGCCGATGATGCCCGGGTCCGTCAGGGGATTTTTCATCACCGCCTGGAGCAGGACGCCGGACACCGCCAGTGCCGCCCCGCCCAGCATCGCGATAAATATGCGAGGGAAGCGCAGATCATATATTGTAGCCACATTTTCGTTGTATGACACGAACAGCCCTTCCAGCAGCTCCCGGAACCCGACTTTGAGCCCGCCTGTATTTACCGCGAGCAAAAACAGCAGGACAAGCCCTGCGATCGTGAATGCAAAGGCGAGAGCTTTGCGTTTCGTGCTTTTCAATTTACAGTACCTCCTTGTGCCAGTCCTCACCCGCCGTAAAGCATGGGTTTTAATTCTTCCAGCGCCTCTTTGTAGCGGAAGTTGGCGCTCATACCGAATTTATTGTTGTCCAGGTCATAGACCTTTCCTTCCTGCACCGCCCGAAAATGCTGCCAGATATCGTTGTCGGCAAACTCATCCCGGAACATTGCCATGACCTGTTCCGGCATGGCATGAGAGGTCCGCAGGATGATGTCAGGATCTCTCTGCAGCATGTCTTCCGCGTTTACGTTCAGGAAATCCGTGCCGTCTCCGTCACCGTAAATATTGATGCCGCCGGCCAGCTTTACCAGACTTCCCGCATAGCTGCTCTCCGTGGCGACCACATAGGAGCCCGGGAGCCCCATCAGGATGAGCACCCGGGGAGCCTCCCCCTCTCTGTCTGCGCTCTCGTATTCCTCCATGTAGGCCAGGAACTCGTCTGTAAGTTCCTGTGCCCTTTCTTCTTTCCCGAACAATTCTCCCAGCTCCTGGATGGACTTGTACATGCCAACCGTGCTTTTCAGGTTCAAAAAGGCGCTGTTGAGCCCGGCATTGTCGTACTGGGTTTCCAGATCGCCCTGGAGAGAATTGGGGGACAGGATGATGGTGGGATTTAAAGAGGATACGATCTCCATGTCCGGAGCCATCGGAGAACCCACCTCTTCGGCGCCCTGATAAATCTCAGGAACAGTATAAGCAGTGGTGGAAGGCACGCCCACCACTTTCTCACTTTCAATCCCCAGCTTCTCCAGTATCTCGCAGGCAGCTACTGACGTTGCCACGATCCTTGTCTCCTCCGCCGTGTTCCCGGTCTGACGCTCCGGGTGCTGATCCACGCACCCGGCAAGCATCACTGCCAGAAGGCAGAGGGCTGAGACAAATCTCATTCTTTTCATTGGGATCACTTCCTCCTTCTGAGCACAACGTAAACAACGCCCGCGGCTGCCAGGACAGCGACCGCGATGACCGCGCTCCCCCATGCAGGAAAGCCCGCGTTTTGGCCGGTGTCTCCCTCTTCATTGTCAGACGTTCCGCTGAGCCCCTCCGCCTCCTCCAGCTGCTGGGCAGCGGTCTGGGCCTCTGCTGATTCTGGAGTGTCGGGCGCAGCCTCCTCCGCCGGCGCTGTCTGCCCGGCGCTGTCCGTACCATCCTGGCTGCCTGAGCCAAGGTCAAGGGGAGAAGTGTCAAGCCGGACAAAGAACTGCACGTCTCTGCCCATGGGATCCACATAAATGATGGGGCTGATAAGCGCGTTTAAATCTGTCATCTCAAACCGATAGTGGTTGCACAGGTCGTCAAGCCTTGTACAGCTCCCCACGATCTCATAGGGGACTTCCGCGTAGCTTCCGTCCTCCTGCTGCACGGTGAAGGTCACGCTGGAAGTGTTCGACATCAGTCCCAGGCCCACCGTCACATATGTTTTTCCGCCTGTCTGCTCGATCTGCACAGCGGTGTCCACGATACTCTGCGCCATGCTGTCTCCCAGCGCGATATTTGTTCCGCCGTCAACTGTCTGCCCGGTCTCGGGATTGGCGTAAGAAACGGTCCGCTCAACCGTGTATATGCCATCCTCAAGCGCGGAAACCGGGAATGCCGCTGTCAAAACGACAGCGGCAGACAAAACTGCTCCAAGGAGAGTTGTGGCCATGTTTTTCAACATCTTATTTCCCATACTTTTACCTCTGCATCCCTTTCTTTTTACCATAGACCGCAGCAACCGCCAGAGCCGCGCCCATCATGCACAGCCACAGAGCCGCGCCCGCCTCTGCCATATCCCCTGTCTTCGGAGAGCTGGCTGAGGGAGCTCCGCTTCCGCCGGAGGGCTGTGCGGCCAGGTTGGTGGTCGAGGACACTGCTGTCAGCGTGCTGTAATCGACTTTGATCCTGGCATCCAGTTCCTGATTGCCCATCATCGCCACCATCGGGTTCACTTTTACGTTAATGTACTCCTCTCTGTGAGGAAGGGTGAAGGAAAAGCTCGTGGGATTCCCATCCGCGCTCCTCGTCTGGACGACAGCGTCCGCAAAGCCTCCGCTCCCATTCTCCACCCGGAGCGTCTGCAGGCTTGCCGTAATGGTTCCAAGGGTCATGGGCTGCGTGTAAATATACATGGTCGCAGCGCCGTTTGACACAACGATCCTTGTGGTGTTCTTCATGGAATCCGCGGCCATGGAGGCACGGTCGGACGTAGCGTTCCAGAGGTATGCCTGAACCTCGTAGATGCCGTCCTGCAGGTTGTTCTTGTCGAGGACCGTCTGTCCCGCTCCGGTGTTCCCGGCGCCTGTGTTCCCTGTATTGCCCGCGTTTCCTGTATTGCCTGTATTCTGGTCCCCGCCCGGCGTACCTGTATTTCCTCCGGTGGTGTCCTTTAATACCAGGGCCGCAACCGCATCCTCGATGGCCTGAGCAAACGCGTTTACCTCATCCTGCCTGGAAATGTCCAGACCGTCTACGACCGCATTCTGAGCGTCGCGTACTGCCTGAGCCGTTTCATCCGTATAAATGCTCAGATCCACGGGTATCTTTGCGATCGCGTTGTTTACAGCCGTGTAGTCTGCCCCTTTGTATTCCAACGCCGCAATGGCCTCTTTTAATGCGGCCAGGCTGTTGTCTACTGTTGTCTGGTCTCCAGACGTCAGCGCAGCCTGAGCGGCCTCAAGCGCGGTCTGGAGGTTCGCCCAGGTCTCCGGCGTATAATTTACCTCCGGCAGCGCCTGCGCCTGCCCGATCGCAGACTCAAGTCCGCTGTAATCGATTACCTGGACAGCGTTTGCCAGATCCAGCGTCATGGTGACTTTGGTCTCATACGGCTGTCCTCCTCCCAAGAAAGCATCCATAAAATCAACTGTCACAGTCAGTTCATAAGTTCCTGAGTTATCTGCCAGAGGAATCCTCACCTCGTCCGGAACCGTGATGGTTTCAACTGCTGCGGGATTTCCGAAAGTAGTGGAGGACTGTCCCTGCCTTGTGGAGACCACTTCTACCCCTTCTGTCACAAAGGTCTTGATATTCGCATAATAAGTACCCATGAAGTCAATTATCATCTGCTGGCTGTGAGCAACCGCAGTCATATTTCCCAGCTCATCTACTTCTACCTGCACACTGTCGCCAAGAGCAGTCGCAAACGCTGTCTGGACCGCTGGCAGCGGAGCTGCCGAGGTCATGCTGACCGGTACCGTGTAGGTGCTCCCGGGAGCCAGATCCCCCGCTGACGCAAACGCTGATACCACATTTGTACCGAATATCATTGCCACAGCCAGAGCCGCTGACACAGCCTGCCGCAATCTTTTTGTAAACATTTTACCTACTCCTTCCTGTTTCCCCTTTTCCTTTTGGGTTTGTTTTAACTCATTTTGATTGGTTATTACTAACCAATCGTGTTTAAAAAAACACTCACTGCTGAGCGCTCTTTCGGACAGACCAACTATAACACATGCCTTACCGCCCGAACACCCCTGTTTTTGTTGCGTATCCGCAACTACTTTCAGGCAGGACCGGATTTCTGCTCCTTCTTTCCCTGATATCACAGCCTCTCCCTGTATTGCATCACTGCAACTTTAATCCTGTCATCCCGGATATCTCCGCGCTGACCGCCAGCCGTCTATCCGAAAAATACGGCCATTACGACCTGTTCTTCCGGTATCTGCACCCCCGCCGCAGAGCACGAAAGCTTCAGGGAGATACTTCCGTGCAGCAGCTGCTCTTTCCCGCCGCCCACGCTGACCATCCGCATTTCCCCGGCGGGAAAGTAGAAAAAATCACCGCTTTTGCCCGCCTCGTTGTATGCTTCACCGTCGAAATAGTACACGGACACGACCTTTCCCTGCATCCTTCTGTCTCCGCCCGGCGGTTTGATATGCATCGGTACGCTCTTAAGATAGAGATGTCCGGTCCCTCCTGTCACATGGAGCTCACAGGGATGCTCGAAGCCCGCGTCCATTGCTGAGAACAGTTCCCCGCCCCGGGGCTTCCCACTATATAAGGCAAAGGGCAGCATATAGCTCCCATCCCTGAGCTTACGGCAAAACGCGGCACCTGTCATGGCTTTCCTCATGCCAAGTTCCTGCCTGATGCGCCTCTTTTCACCCAGTTCCTGTATCCTGGAAAGGAGGCTGTCCGAACAGCCCTGCACGACCGCCATGGCATCCTGCCTTGCGTCCGAGGGCGGCACGCCCTCATCGAGAAGACAGCTCTGAGCGGCTTCCAGAAGTCCGGCGTAACGCCTGGCCTCATCATTGCCCTTTCCTGTCAGTCCCATTGTCCGGTTCCCGCCCCTGGTCAGCAATCCTTCTTTTTCCAGAACGCTGATGGCCCTGCTGACAGAGTATTTTTCAGTTCCCAAAAGTCTTGCAAGCCCGGTAACCGTACAGCTTTCCTTTGACAGTGTGATGAAGCTGACCAGTATCCGTATCTTCAGACTCTCAAACTTGTCAGACATAACATTCCCCCTTGCTGATGGACAGCATCAATAAACAAGGCACCCGCGAGTATGCCCTGATCCGACGAGCCACGATAAGTTAGTTGCAACTACCCGATATCAATTACATTAATTATCCCTAAAAAATTTGTCAAGAGCAATTGAGAAAACATGTGCATTAACGAGAAAATAATTCAGTTGACAAGCGCCTCATCCGCCGATTATAATGAGTATGACCTGTAATTAGTTATAACTAACTATTTCTCGAAAACAGGAGGACTTCCATGAAAAAACGTTCCATTTTCAGAATCATCTGGCTTGCCGCAGGCTTCCTGTCCATGGGCGTCGGAATGATCGGCGTGGTACTTCCGGTACTTCCCACAACGCCATTTTTACTTCTGGCATCCTTTTGCCTCGCCAAAGGTTCTGACCGTTTTCACAGATGGTTTACCGGCACAAAGCTCTATAAAAAGCACCTGGAAGATTTTGTCACAAACCGGTCCATGACATTAAAGACAAAATTCAGCCTGCTCATCCCGGCATCGGCAATGCTGATCCTTGCCATGCTCGTGATGCCCAACATTTACGGAAGACTGTTCATCGTCTTTCTCATCATTTTCAAATATGTTTATTTCTTTACAAGGATACGCACCATCCCGGCAGGCGTAACGTCAGGGAAACGCGAGGGGGAAACAGATCAGGATATCAGAAAGCGCTCTTAAAGTGTCAGAAACGGCATGAGAAAGAGCGCTTTTTACTGCTTTTTCCTTCCATCACCTTCTCAACAGTTATATCATAGCCCTTTGTAAAACTAAATTCTCCAATGACTGAAATACACTTTTCCTGTACCAAATTACAAATCAGAGCATAAAATAAGAGAAACGCTGTAAGATCAACGTCTCTCATCTTTATCCAAATGCCGCAGACCGGAATCGAACCGGTACGGGTATCACTACCCACGGGATTTTAAGTCCCGGGCGTCTGCCAGTTCCGCCACTGCGGCTGATATAAAATTGTACTCCCCCATCATCTGATGGGGGAAACGACCCAGAAGAGACTCGAACTCTCGACCTCCGCCGTGACAGGGCGGCGCTCTAACCAACTGAGCCACTGGGCCTTGCGATGGCACGCAGCGTCTGTCCTTTTGACGCTCATGTGCGATACATGCCGACGCGCGCGGTAAGGATACAGCGCGAACCTGGAGTCGGCATAAATGGACCTTCGGGGACTCGAACCCAGGACCGACCGGTTATGAGCCGGTTGCTCTAACCAACTGAGCTAAAGGTCCAAAATAATGTTTGCTCCCGAAGGAACAAAGCCGATGATCGGACTCGAACCGATAACCTGCTGATTACAAATCAGCTGCTCTGCCAATTGAGCCACATCGGCATATTTACGGCAGCTGATTTGTAATCAGCCGCTCTGCCCGCGATTGACACAGTCAATCTTCATGAATTGAGCCACATCGGCATATCTACCGCAGCCGATTTGTAATCAGCCGCTCTGCCCGCGATTGACACGGTCAATCTTCATGAATTGAGCCACATCGGCAACTCAATGACCCCGACGGTCTTGCCGAGACCAGCTATTATATTATCACATAACGTAAAATAGCGCAAGAGCGAACTTTCAGAAATTTGAATACCAGGCAAAAGGGGCAATAAAATAAAAAATATGCCCCTTTTTTGCCCCTCACACACGAAGATGATACAATATTCCACCCCGGAGTATCAGATCCGAGAAATACAGCAGCCCGAGTTCCGCTGAACCCGGGCTTAATTTTAGTTAGGAGTAGAACGCCGATGTTCTGGCACTCTTGTACCATCCTTCCTGGTATATCCTTTTACCACAACAATTTTCTTATTCTGTATACCTCGTACGCTTGATTTAGTTTTTGCCATCTTACCATTTCCTTTCATCAAATAGTAGATAGCGTATTGGTCAGCTCAATACGCATCCATATTGAACTAACTTTAATAATAAACTCGTTTAGAAGATTCTGGTTCAGGTCCCGGTCCTACCCAGATCGGAAAGCCTCTTTTGCCATAATCTCGAGCATATATCTTTGTTCCGTCTTTCAATGTGATTGACGCCCTAATGATATACATAGGCATAGTCCTCCTTTCAATTTTCACTTGCCAAAGGGAACTATACCGTGCTATACTTTACTTGTCTAAGGAAAAGTATAACTGACCGAAGCGAACGATATAGTTTCTTTCGGTAAGTGCCAAGCACCTTGTGTGCTTGGTTTTTTCTATGTATAAAGCATTTCTGCTTGATACATCATTTTTATTTTTTTCTCAACTGACAACAAGCTGCTGAAAAGGAAACTTTACATTTCGATGCAACTTCTTCTGGAGACAGTCCCTGTACCATATCATGCGGAATAAGCAGTTCCCCACCAAATGCATCCGCTTGCCATTCTGGATCTCTAAAGGTTTCAATATTCTCACTTCGCGCAAAGCTTATATTAGTCTTTTCGTGATGTAACAAATGAAAAAGTTCATGCGCCATCGTCAACCGATCTCTCCCACTACCATTGCAAGCTCTATCGTAAACATCTTCTCGTATTTGTATTTCATTTCGATCTGGATAAGTTAACCCATGACACTCTCCCATTTGGCTTTTTGGCATTATCTGAAGAGTAAAACCTTCGTCTAATTTGGGTAGTGTGACATCCAAAAAATGAACAATGTCAAAGCAAAACTTGCCTTTACTCCCTTCTATGATTCTTATTTTATCAGCCATTATTCGAATATCCTTTCTAGAAAGCGGCTCTGCTATACATTTTGACATCTACAAACCTCCGTTATTCGTCAAGTATTTTTTGAAGTTCATTGACCTGTTCATCAGACAGATTTCTGAACCGTCTTGCAAACGACATAGCTAATCCTATTTCTGAATTGTTGGCATTTTCCAAATTGATTTTTATATCTTTTTTCATTTGATCTTCATATGCCAATTTTTGTAATTCTCTTTCCTCCTCCGGACTTAGCCCATATTCATCTGTCAACGTAGCAATCCAAGAGTCTGGAACTCTCCTTTTGCCATTTTCTACGGCTGATAAATATGCAGCAGTAACACCAAGTTTGTCAGCCATATCTTTTAGCCTTTGATTTTCTTCTATCCGCAAAGTCCTCAATCGCTTTCCAAACCTCGTCAACATGATAATTCCTCCATATTGTGATACACATCCTTCTCATTTCAATATACAGTATATTTCATGTTGTTAATTTTGTCAACACTTTGTTGAAAATAGTACCCCGGAGCTGATGCCCCGGGGTATTGTTATGCCATCAAAAGAGCTGGAATCGATCTATAGCTTGTCCAAACGCTCCAGCGTAACCATCCTGACCAGCGCCAGTCTCATTGTCGTACTGCCACGGCCAGTAATTGCCGTTCAGCGGGCTGACACGGTACTGGGCTTTCTGGTAACCGTACTGCGCGGCGTAATCTGCCGGGGTGTTGTAATACACCCTTACAGCATCGATCACCTGACCGTTACCAGCATAGCCGTTATTATAGTCGTTAATATTGTAGCCAGATACAGTCGGAAGCCAGACGCCGCCCTTGACGTGCACCTGATACCACAGCGATCCCCTGTCAACGCCGATGGAGATATCTGTGATCGCATGTCCGGGGATACCGGCGTAGTCTGCAAGGTTGATCACTTCCGGGAGCCATCCATCCTCTTTTGTGCGAACACGGTACTTAAAGTAAATCGTTGGCGTGCTGCTTGCTACAGCAGATGCCTGAGGCATTGAAACAGATACATCTATGTTCATTCCCATCAGCTCGCCAATGCGCTTGATAAAATATGCCTTTGCGCCAGACGCGCCGCCATGAATCTCAACGGACCGATGCGGGCACGCTGTCGCAGACACTTCCTGGTGCAACCGAATCGTGCTCGTACTAGGGGTTATCCCATATTGTTTGCATTTCTGCGCGGCAAGTTGCAGCGCCTTCTCCTCATTGTTCTTGAATGTTTCTAAGTCTCCCATGCTCTGGCAAACTTCAATCGACAGATAATTGTTATTTCCATCTGTCTGTCCACAATGCCATGCGCGGTTTGCATCGTCCTCCGCCTGCAGGATTCCATCCTGCGCCACATAGTAATGTGCAAACCCGGCAGAAAGATTATGTGATGGCAACCATCCTTTGTAGAACGCTGCATTCGCATTTGCGCTCCCTGCATCATTGTGAATGAAAATTCCTATAGGATTCTTTCCTCTCGCGCCTGCGATTCCTCTGCAAATACTCATTTTTACTCTCCTTTCTGTTGCGACACCGCAATAAAAGAGGACGCATGACAGCGTCCTCTGATCTACTCCGTTTTATTCTGATTTTTATACTTTGTCCGCTTCCACATCTCAGATACCTTCTCCCAACCTCCTGTTGCGACAAGATACACGATAAACGCAGCGATCACCGCCGCTACAATGTAATACCATGCAATTACAATCTGTAAATAAATACAAAGGATCACTGCCGCTAGCGGGCAGAGAATCAAAGAGATTATCAGCGCAACAGCATTTGTCTGAATGTTGTTAAGTCCAGGCATCTCCTTTATGACTTGTGTGATCACACTCACCAAGAAGGCGAGGGCACCGATCGCAATCAGTGCAAAGGTAACATACTGCATTAAAAGCTCCGTATTCATGATTCAACCTTCCTTTCTAAATCTTCGATTCTGTGATTGGCAACTTTGACCTTTTCTTCGAGTAGATAAGTCCGCTCAACCACAGAATTATGTTTTTCCACTTTCTTTTCCAACTGCTCAATCCTATACTTTATAAGCTGTGTCCCACCAAAACTTCCGGCCAGCGTTCCAATTAAGGATAAAACAGCAACTATAATCGTGTCTAACATTCCTGTCTCCCTTCTATGGATATGCACAAAAATAAGACCTGTTACGGTCTCGCTCTGATTTCCATATTGGTCACCTCGCTTATGATACGAGTCTGAAATACTGCCCAATCATCGCAGAAGGCAGATACTGTAACACAACCTTCTGCCCATACAACTCCTCCGGGTTCGGTACTCCACCGCGTTCGCAGATATAGATCATATCCCCTTCGGAGTAGTACTTTCCGTATTCATATTCCATGTTTGCCTTCGCCGGGATGGGATCTTCCTGAGTCCCCGCATGAGCCTCGTCAATATGTGTGTACAGGCTTTCTGTGCCCTGACCAGGTCTGTACTGCGCCTGGAATTTTACATTGTCCTGTGCCGTCTTCCAAAGGTCTTCTCCGTCGCGAAACTTAAATCCCTGTTTCTCAGCGGTATATTCCGCTTTTACAAGATCGTCAAACGTGTCATACAGGGCTTTCGCTTCCAGCGCCTGCCCATCTGTAAGCGTCTGCGCATTCGCTTTTGCTACGACCAATGACGCCGCAAGGAGCGCCTGATCTACCCCTGATCCGCCACTCTTCGCAAGATCTTTTTTTACTTTCTCAAGTTCATCGGCTTGATTTTTCGCTTTTTCTTCGAGATTCTTCAGGCGCTCATCTGTATTCGCAGCGGTCTGCCTCATCTCCACCTCAAAGATGCCGCCCGTCCCCTCTTTTATGTATTCAAACTTCGTATAATTTTCATACACGGCAGCCTGGGTCTGATTTTCGAAATACGTCATTTTCTGTGTTGCAAATGTATCGCCAAACAAGCTCTTCAGCGATTCCGGTGTCACCAAGATCATGCGGACACGCAGGATCCCTTCTCCCGCTTCTACGACATTCTGCACTTCGATCTGCCGGCTGTCATTAAATACCAGTTTTTTCATATATGCCTCCTTATTTCCGTGGATACCGGTAAGGATATTTCCGTCCTTCTGCCTGATCAATCCCGGCATATCTATACGGATATTTCCCCCGGTACCGCTTTGCATTGCTGTATGTTTCCTTGATTGATATTTCAATCTCGATCGTCCCTCCGGCTTCCGCCGGATTCGGTTCGATCCTTACATCTGTGACCTGTATCAAATCCGGCAGCCTCCCTCCTATTCATCCACTGCCTCAACAGTGATCGTGATCTGCTCTCCCGTCTCAACCGGATTCGGAGAGATGTCGATGCTGATCACAACAGGAGCATCCGGGTCGTATGTCACTACACGGGTCACTGTCGTTGTCTTTCCGGCGAGACTGGTTGCCGTGATCTTGATCACGTTTTCGCCCGGCGACAGTGATACGGCTTTCGAAAACTGTCCTGTTCCATCAACTGTAACCGCTCCCTGATCCGCACTGTTGAGATCAATTGTCACGCTACAATCCGGACTTGTCTTTCCTGATACCGTTAAGCTCTGATTATTCGCGATCAGCGTCTCCGGCGGGCTTGTGATATTCAATGTCGGGGCAATCGTGTCGATCGTAAATGATGCCGTCTTTTCTGCCGCCTCATTCCCGTCATTGTCCGCAGCGTTGACTTTTACTGTATGCGATCCGTTCTGGACTGTTGCAGTATAGCTGCACTTGTATCCGTTCGAAACCGGTGTTTTTGTAATCCCGTCTTTGATTTCTGCGCCAGAATCGATTTTTACAGAGATGCTTTCCGGATCTACGCCAGACTCCATGTCCGTAACCGTAAACTCAACCTGCACAGCGTTACTGCCAAGGTATGCTCCCTGTGCCGGTGATGTAATCGTGATTACGGGTGGTTCTGTCTCGACTACCCGGATCATCATCTTGTCCCCGAATGTCGGATCGTCTTTATCAATCGTAGTTACATTTCCAGCGACATCCGTAATTTTAAGCTGAGACGCATATTTATGATCTGTCTCTCCCCAGGATGTAGTTCCAGGGGCGTCAATCACTTTTTTATATGTTCTTCCTGATTCAATCGGGATCTGGTAGGTCTGCCCCTTCAGGAAAAACTCTACTTTTTGTATTGCCATGCAAATACCTCCTTATTATCCCGCAATCCAGTGTCCCGATATTTTAAAATACGTTTTGCGGGTTGATGCACAGTATCTCACATATCCGCTCGTGTCAACAAATATGGATATCTGGGTCGGATTTCCCCAATTCGAGTCGCATCCGAATCCGTTCAAAAAATATACTTTTGACGGCCTCAGTTCTTCGATCATTGCAGATGGACCGAGCGAGTATAGCGTATTCGGATCAAATTGAGTCCCGCTTTGCATCGACAGAGATACATTAAAAAACACCTCATTTCCCCGTTTTCGCAGGTCAAAATCGGTGACGTCGTAAAAGTTGGCGATTGGGAGATCTGATTCATCGTATATTTTTTCTCCCGACTGCTCCGACATGTATGCATTCATTCCCGGGATCGTTGGTACGAGCTCAAACATCTGCTCTACCCCAACGATACTCAGCCCCTCAATTCTCACTCTATACAGCGGCATCTCTCTGACTTTCCCAGACTCATACAGATTATTCTGCGTCAATGCCGGGTCTGTCGCATCTCCCGTTGTAGCTGCCCCCTGTTTTACTTCCAGGGTATATGTATCGATCCCGCCTGATCCAGTTGTCACGAACTTTGCAATAATAATGTCATTCCGTTTTCTCCCGGACTGGCCGTTCGCGATCTCGCAGTCCGAATAATCACCATACGGTATCCGGGCTATATGCCCGCCCACTACGATTACACCGTCCTTAACACGGACTTTATTATTGCTGATCACCTGGCTCTCGCACTGCCGCCCGATTGTCAGCACACCGTCTGACCCAAAGATGCTCTGATAGATCGCCGCATCGTCTTCGGCATATATGTGTGATTCCGCAGTCGGATCTGTATTTACCGTGATTGGTTTTAACCCTGACATATTAATCATCTCCTTTTACTTTATATTCCGTAGTTACTTCGCCCCCCTGGACCTTTATGATTTTTCCTGTGATCGGCTTTTGCAGCCTTGTGCCGGTGATCTCCTCATATCCCCCGACAATATCTCCGATCTCCAGGTCGATATCCGATACATCTACATCAATGCTCTTGTAGTTCTGCAGGTCCTTCAGGCGCTTCGTCCCATCTTCCTCCAGTTTTTCTGGGTCTGCACTCGAAAACTCATATACCGCTTCATATTCCGCAAGACCGGTATAATATGGTGTTTTCCCGATGCTCCCATCTTCCTGGACATACAGGTGCAGGATGATCCTTTCCTCGTCCTGCCCTTTTCCGGCGCAGATCAGGTGATTCGCCCCTCCGCGGTAGTCGCGGATCGAGAATTCCACCTTACCTTCCCTGGAGTATTCCAGATCCTCTGAGTAATCCGTAACGGGTACCGCCTGTACCTCAACATAGCCATATTCCAGTCCTTCCGGTTCTACATAGCTGATTTGAAGGCGGTATCCTTTAGAGTCGAGGAGCTTAATAATCGCATCATCCAGCTTCACATACCGATCCACTTGCCATCCCGTCACGGATACACCCGTCTTTATATCAGGCACAGAAAAAAGACCGTCAAAACGGTCTCCAATCAGTTCTCTCAGTATGTCATTCAGATCCCCACTTACTGTCAGATGGTCTTCTCCCTCTGGCGGCTCCACAATCTTCTGAGCCAGCAATCCCCGCCATGTAGGTCCCCGCAGCACGATTTCCCGGGTTCTTGTAATGACTTCCAGGTCATTCATGATTCCGCCGTACTCTGTTCCCGGCACAAAAATGCGGTTACCGTACCAGTACCACTCTTTTTTCCAGACGTCCTGGTTCATTCTCAGCTCAAAGTCATTCGTATCTCCCAGATCCAGGTCAACGTCTGCATTGCGATCCATGTGGCCCAGTTCTTCTCCTGTATCGCGAGCGACGATAAATTTCATCGGAAATATTCTTTCATTCCGTACGATCAGATCTCTTGTCTCTTCCGTTACTCCACCATTGTCTCCCGTAGCAGTTATCGTCACCGGGTATACCGCTTCTCTTGATTTTGTTGCCGGAGCTCGGATCTGCCCCTGGTACTTATCGCTTTCAATCCCTCGGAGAGTTCTTGTAATGCCTTTCAGCGTTGCTTCTACCCGTTCCACTTCGGCTCACTCCTCTCTTCGTAGATCGTCAGATCCCAGTCAAATTTTCCCGTCCAAGTAACCGCCTGTCGACCCGGAGGAATCCTTTTAAAGAAAGTCGTCCCCTTTGCTCTGTTATGAAAAGCGTTTACCGCCTCTCCATTTGCCATGATTTTTGCGACCGTCTCCGTCCGGCTGTCAATTTCCAGGCGCTCTCCTGCCTCCAACACAATATTTACCAGGTAATTCTGTCCGCCAATGCTAACCATAGGATTCGTAACCGGTCCGTAGATCACAAGCGAAAAATTTGCATCTGTGAAGTGAGGATTTTGGATATATGTGTTGCTCATACCATTTGCATATCGGCATGGATACTTTCCGGGATAGCGCTTGTTATTCGATGATGACACTCCGTAACTGTGAAATGCATATGGGTTTTCAATGATCCACATCGGGCGATCTGTAACGATTGTGAGGTTTTTAACCTGTATTGGCACACCCATAAAAGCATCTCTTTTCAGATCACCTGAAATATAGCACTCCAGGTACTGACTGCCTATATATAGCCTACCAGGTACTACAGATATAATATCTTTTGATATGATCGCATAGAACTCTTCTAGGATTGAGAAATACTCTTCATCCGTATCCGCGGTCACAGTAACCGCTACTGGGATAGTGACGCTGTCCCGATAAAATCCAGATATTCTATCACTCGTTGTCTCGCAGTCCCACGAATAATCATAGAGTTCCTGATACTGAATGATAATGTTATCCGAATCAAGGGCAATTCTCTCGTTCAGATGATTTATGTAATACACATCCATTTACAGGAGCCCCCTTTCTCTGAGCCTGTTATCAATTATCCTGCCAAACTCTCTGCCGGCAACGCTCATTGTCAGCTCCCGTACAGCAGATTTCATGCATTGTTCCATCTTTACATAATCAATCCCTGGATCATTACTATACGCCTTGTTTTCCTCCGCCGTCAGGACGCGTTCTCCTTTGTGCAGAACCGCCTGATATCCATCATATGGGACGTTATCCAATCCATTGTAGTTGTAGCTCATTGCCTGACGTAATATATCTGCACCTGCGCCCACTCCTCCAGTTACCGATCCAATCACAGCATTTATTGTAAGGGTTCTGGTTGCAGCGGCGGAATCCGCTGCGTTACTGATTGCTTGTAGATCCGCTATCGTTCCATCTTTATTCACCGTGATCTGGCACGGAGTCCCATTCAAAAGCACAATTCCTTCCCTGGTACCGTCTGCACTTGCTTTCACACCATCGAGAGAGCTTACTACTTCTCCGTTCGAGTTCACAAGCTGTCCATTCTTTACTTGTAGCCCTTCCAGGGATGTCCCGATCAGTTCAAACGCCCCTTCGCTGTTCAGGGCCATATCTATTGTGGCATCCTGAATCTCATTGGTGTATCCAGAAACAAGCCCGGAAGTTGCACTATATACTCCAATTATGCGACCTGTTGCCTCATCGTAATTGATAGCTACCCTAGCATTTTGTCCAGTAATTGTATCGTACAGGGTATAGCATCCAGACTTCGTAATCTGTTCCAGTCCAACATATCTTTCCTGCATTTTTTGCAAAAACTCAGCGTTTTTTTCGTCTTCCCCGGTCAGGATTTCACCATTGAGTTCGTTAATAGCATCGAGCAATTTGGGATTGTTCTCCTCGATGATGCCGAGGTACTCGTTATATAGATCCTGCTGAATTTTTATTTTATCGTCGCGGTCTTTTTCAAGATTTGAAATTTGCTCCTCCAGTTTTTCCCTTTGAACACCCTCGGTCTGCTCTAATTGAGCTTTCAACATCTCGATCTCAGTATCATATGATGCCTGTATCTGCACAATCTCTTCATCGCGTTGCTTCGCTTTCTCCTGCAATAGTTCAGATGCGCTCTCTAGGTCAAGATTTTTAGCCCTTGCAGCAAACTCATTCTTCGCATATAATATCTCTTCTTGTGTGCCGCCTACCGCTTCAAGCTCAATCTGCCGAATCCTCGCATTTTTTGACTCTATATCCGCAATTTCCTGCTCGTTCAACTGTCTTTTCTCATCCACGGCGGTCTGCTGGATCGCAAGAATCTCACTTTTCAAGGTCTGTACTTCGCTGATCTGATTATCACTTGACTGTGCGATGATCTCTAAGACTTGCTGCTCGCTTTCATCGATGACCTGATCATCCGCGATAAAGAGCTCTCTCAGTCCGTTCTGTGCTTCTGCCTTCCTGCCCTCGATTGTCGCAATAACCTCATCGCATGTATCATTCACACGTTTGACAAATTCGTCCGTCTCATCCTGTGTGATTACGTCATCAAATCCGATTTCCCGAAGGAATACCGAGAAATCCTGGACCTTTTTCGTAGATTCTTCCACAGCCTCCTGGAATTCCGGACTTAAATTCTCACTAAATTCCTTATGCACATACCCGAGCTCCTCCAGCTCCTCTTTCGTGTACCGGGTGACTCCCTGAAGGTCTGCAAGAGCTTCTTCCAGCCAGGACATTTCCTCCCTCGATTTTAAAACAGTGGAGTTCAGCACATCATTTTGCTCATGGAGTGCATACACACCTGCCCCCACTACCGCAAGCCCTGCGGCAAGAGGTGCGCATGTCCCCAGGAGTCCGACCATGCTACCCGTAAGCCCCGAAGATCCTACCACAGCATTTGTGCCAGCCGCCGCGGCTGCCGCAGTCTTCTGGGCATTTCCAAACACACCTAATGCTTTTGTTGCGCCACCCATCACACTTGATAACTTTGTGTACACGGAAATCCCGCCGCTGATTGTTTTGATCACCGGACCGGATGCAGCCGCCAATGCTGCGAACGTTACAACATTCTTTGCGGTTTGGGTATCCATGTTTTCCATCATTTCCGCAAAGTCCTCAACGCCCTCTTTGACATCTGGGAGGATATCCTCACCGATGTCGATCAGGACCTCTCCGAGAGGGAGCAGAGAATCCATAAACTGTCTTGCCAACGATATTGCACGGGTAGAGAAAGATTCATTCATCCGTTCTCCGGCGCGCTCTGTTGCCCCTTCCACGTCTTCCAGACCGCCCTGTACACCTGCCAGGGACAGGATCACAGTCTCGCCCAGGTCCTCCCACATGGTCCCGAACAGGTTTACCCCGGCAATGTTCCGCTGCACAGGATCCTCGATGCTTGCAAGCCCATTCAAGGTCTCCTGGAATGCCCACTGTGCCGAATTCCCTCCGGCAGCGAACTTCTGAGCCATTTCATCTGCGCTCATTCCCATTGCTTCAAAGCCCTGCTTTGTTGTGTCAGAACCATCAACAACGCGGATAGAAAGTTCTTTCAGCGCGTCTCCGACTTTATCCAAGTTAAAAGCACCGCTTTCCGCGCCCTGGATCAGATACTGCATCGCCTCGTTGCCATCAAGCCCGAGTTTCACAAACTGCGGAGAGTATTCACGGAGAGTATCCAACATCTCTCCGCTGTAATTTGCCCCATTCTGGAAGCCATAAGTGATAAGGTCCAGCCCTTCTGAGATATTCTTGATCAGACCGCTGCTTTGCATGACCTGGACTGTCCGGGTCACTTCATCGGCATTGGTGTCAAACAGTGCTGTGATCGTCTTGATCTGCTCAAGGGTGCTCTGCGTCATCTCGTCTGTCCAGTCCGCTGACTCTTTGACATTCTGTCTCAACAGGACCAGATCAGAGATACAGTCATCAATACTGTCTCCATATCCGCCCTCATACACATTCTGCGCAACTTCCCGCAGCCGTTCTGTCTCTTCCGCAGTGGTTCCAAGCTGACCCTGAAGCAACCCTAAACTGTTCTCGGCGTCTATTGCAAACTTTCCAACCGCTGTACCGGCGGCAAGAATAGGTGTTGTGACGCCAAGGGTCAGTGCATCTCCAACTTTCGATAATTTCTCTCCGACCTTTGAGGTTGTCTCAAGCTCCTTGCTGATCTTCTCTGCTTCGCTTTTGCCGACAGCCGCCGCCTTCTCCATGTCAGACTGGAAATTCTTGATGTCGACCTTGATTTCTGTCATGAGTGGTGCGAGCTTTATTCCTGATGACATATTATCCCACCTGCCTTTCTGCGAATTTCCTGATTGCCTGCTCATCGGCTTTAGTCTGCTGCAATCTCCAAAGGTTTTTTAATATCTCATGCCCTTCTTTTGATCCTTGATAGCTTGCAATCCAGCTTTCCCGGTTCAACAACAAAAAATAAGAATAAGGCAGATTCAGAACTTCTTTGAAATCAAGCCCTGAATACTGGCTTATCCTTTTTATGATTCCTGTCTTTAGGCTGTATGCTTGTTCCCAATCCTCCGTAGAGAAATACTTCTCACAGATTGCCCTGCCTATTTCTCCGTCCGGGATCGGGATTCGGAGTTTGGGTCCTTGTCAGCCTTAAGTCTTAACAGGGCAACCTCAGCAGTCACCCTTGTCAGTGCCTCAAATGGGAGAGCGGAGAGCTCCTCTCTTGTAAATTTCCTTTTCTGCTTGTTATGGTTCAAAAGCAAAAGCCCAGCTTCGAGCCGTTTTTCATGCAGATTGTCTTCTGTGAGATTTTCTTCGATTTTTTTCATTTCCATATTCATCGCAACAGTCGGTTCAAGAATGTCATACTCTTTCCCAAACATTTTGATCCGTATGGAATTGTTGATATATTTGTCAAGATCTAACATCTTATACCTCCTACGCTGCTATAATCGCCGCAGCCTCTTCTTCTGTCAGCTCTTCCTCGAAGCTTGCAAGGAATCCATCGATCTTCTTAATTCCAGTAATCTCTGCATCGATCGTGACTTCCTTATTCTCAAATGCGATCGCAAAGCCGGACCCGCCCTGCCCAATCATAGTAAACCGGATCTTCTTTCCGTTTTCCTTCGTGTGTACCGCACGGATCAGCACCGTCTTAAGTGCTTTTCCCTTCCCGGTAAATACAAGCTTTCTCACAGCGCCTTCTTTATCCTCTGTGTACTCTCCTGTTGACAGCAGCGCCATGTTTGCAAGATTCCAGGTCAGCACTCCCGTCTTCGCAGAAATTGCTTCCTCTGTTACCGCCGATTTGACAATCTGCCCATACTGGTTTTTCACATCATACTTTGTAGGCTTGTAGTCTACTGTAAAGCCACTGGAACAGTGCCCAACATTATGTTCATCTGTTTCGATCGTAGCGCTTTCCGGGACTTCCGCTCCCGCGAATTCATACATATAGACATCACATGCACCTATCAAAATTTCATTGATATCGTTCATTTAACTTCCTCCAGTCAATAATGAAATACAGGGTGTCCTCGAACATCTGACACCCATCATTAAAAATAGTTCCACCGCCTGCCAAACTAGAATGAAACCGTACATCGCCATACACCACAAAGGGCTGATCTTCCTCCATATCCAGCAGGGCTTTTATCTTTTCCTCATACTCCTTGCATACATCATAATCTGCATGGATGATCTTCAGTTCAATCTGGCTCTGCTTTACATGGCCGCCAGATAAAGGAGTGAATGTATAAGATACACTGATATCATCCAGCCTTGTTGTGAAAACCGGATACAGTTTCCCAAAAAGATTCGGGATTTTTTCTTCTATGTAGTTTTTGATGCTGATCTCCATAAGTCATCCTCCCAAAATCTTCTCAATTTTATCCCTATTAAACAGGTATGCGTATGCGAGAAATGGCTGTGGCTTCTGCCCCACGGTCAAATGTCCGCCTTTATACTTTCCAGCCTTTACTTTATAGAACCAGGGCGTCTTTCTCCCATCCCCGTTTACAGCATAAATCCCGGTCCCATTATGGACATATGGCGCATATTCCAGATTACTCCCTATCCTGCCTATAATCTCATCGCCTGTCACTTCTGTTTCACTGGTAATGGACGCGCGAAGGAATCCTTGATCGACCGGGCAGTCCTGCTTTGCCTGAGTTTCAACCACCAGACAGGCTTTCTCGACCTTTTTCTCCATATCCAGCACCATCTGCGCAGTAGCGTTCTCCATGCTGCGGATAAATTCACTGTTATCTGCCATTACCTCACCACCTTCAAAAGCAGGTTTGTCAGCCGCCCCTCCGTATTGCAGTCGGTAATCTCATAGACCACTCCGTCCCCCACAAGACGATATCCATCAGAATCCAGATTTCGGGAATATGTCAGACCTGTATGAGTTGATTCAATATACTTTTCAGACGCCGACACCTTAAGATCATTCTTTTTGTATATCGCTGCCCGAATCGTCCCCTTGTCTACCCAGGACGCCTTCTCTGCGCCAGAAGGGGCACGGACTGGCTCATTATGCTGTAAGGTATATTCTTTCATATCTCTATTGATTGACATAATATCACCCCGGCAGTCTGCGGTACTTGCGAACCGTCCGTTTCACCCGATCCGGCAGGGCATCCATATACGTCGTGCTTCCGCCGGAGCTCTGGGATTCACTTGAGATTCCTTCAACGCCATCCTGGTTATAACGAACCAGAACCAGTTCTTTTATAGTTGGGATACAACCGTCAGGGAGCTCTTCCTCATCGTCATAATTCAGCATTGTCCTCATGTCATTTATACTGTCCTGAATCATGTCTGTAAGCACACTCTTCTGATCCTGAAGCCCAGGTCGCTTCAGCAGGCTTTCCAAAATCTTTTTTTCCATAGCTCATCACCTCAAAAAGAGAGGGGAGTAATCTCCCACTCTCTTAGCCTGCGGCTACTTCCTTCGTGTTCACCGGGTTTGTCGTATCGTTCGTGATCTTAACGTTGATCGGATCGATATCAGCAGACGTACCCACTTCGTAATACAGTACTGCGGATGCATCATTCCTCAGTACTTTATCGCCGTAGACACACAATCCACGGATACCATCCGCAAATGACCCCTGGAGCCGCATTGCCTCCATCTCGTTGATCTGCTTCGCCGCGCCGATCGCGGACTTGTGATTTGCAATAATCGCATTTGCCGGGAGCTCCTCAGAACACATCACCTGAAGTCCTCCAATAACCTGCCCCTGAACAATTCCGTTTGCAAGTACAGTCGGGTTCGGCGTAAAGCGCCTGTCTTTGGCCAGAAGCCCCAGGTACTCTGCATTGACCGTTACAAAGCGGTTTGCTTTCGGTACCTTCTTCTTGGAAAGCTCCGTCCCCAAATCAACAATATAGTCATATGCATTTGCAGGAGTAACTTTTTTCTTAGAGCTGGTGCTTCCAATCTTGATTGTTGTTCCTGCCAGCAGGGCTGCAAAGAAATCTTTGTCATACTGCTCTGCCAAAAGCGCTGAGTGCTCCTGCGTTGTGGATGTCATCACGTCCGCTTTCAGCTGGACTTTGTCCACATCATCCAGTGCAAAAGCAAAATACTTTTTCTTATCGAACGTCATTTCTACCGGCGTGGTTTCGATGTCATCCCAATCTACTGTTCCTGTGTAATCTTTCAGGGTTCCTGCCCCTACACGGTTAAAGATCACCTTGTTCCCTTTGATCTCTGCCGGCGGGGTTGCCAGCACATCCGCAATTGATACGGAATGGAAGTTCGCGATCAGTGCGCCTTCCCACAGTGTCGGTTTAAAATTATCAACTGACATAATTCTTCATCCTCTCTTTCTTACTGCTGTTTTGCCATAGCTTCAAACTGGGCAGCCACCTCTTCAGCCGTCATGTTATCCGCATTTTTGACAAGTGCATCAAACGTGTTTACATTACCGCCTGCGCCTCCATCCGGGTTTACAGGCGGTTTTCCAGTGATAGTCTGTCCGAACATGTCCTTATAGCTCTTTTCGAGCTCTTTCATCTGCTCATCCAGCCCGATCACTTTTCCATCATCCGTGACCTGGAGCTTTGCCCGGTCAAATTTCCCGGAGAGAAGCTCGGGATATTTCGCTTTCTTGTCGGACAGTGCCTTGCTGATAGCAGAATCAATCCTCATACCACGGATTTCTTCTGCATGTTCATTCTGGATGCGTTCCATCTCTTTTTTATGATCGCCGATAGCTTTCTTTAAGTCCGGGTTGTCCTTTGCGTCTTCTTCCAGCTTCTTAATCGTCTTGTTCGCCGTATCCAGTTCACTTACTTTCCCGTTATACTGTTCCTTTGGTACGATATGTTTCGGCGCCTCCTCATTGATTTTCTTCATAGTCGCCTCAATATCCAACTTCCCATCCTGCGTGTAAACCGCGTTTGACAAAATTTTCTGTAGCCATTCCATTCTTTCCTTACCTCCATAGATTTTTATACCGGCTCTCCCGGTGCTGGGCTGTACCGTTGTTCTTTATACCCTGCAACCCATAAAAAAGGGTAGAAAAATACCACCCTTGCGGATGCTTTATATGCTCTGTAACCCCGAGCAGGGAGATATGAGGATCACCTTATCCTTTCTGTGCCGCTGACTCCTTTTCCTGCTTTGCTTTCACAAGGGCTGTCTTTGCTTCATTTGAAGTTGTGGACAGTTCCTTGAACCGTTTCTCAGTCAGATCCAACTCATCACCTACCGTGACCTTTCTTTTCAGCTGCTTATCGTAATAACTCTTGATGCAGACTGCTTTCATGGCATTTCCTCCTTTCCTGCTTTCTGAGTATAAAAAGAACACCCATCATAAGACAGGTGTTCTGATTACCTTTAAAATACCACCCGCCGAAGCAGGTGGCATATAACATCCTTTAATCTGATGCAGTATCCCTAGCTATAAAAATTATTGGGTTTGCGCTCTCTAAGCATCTAACCATCCATACTTTTCCTTCGCAATTAATAATATATTCACCATATTCAGTCTTTTCCAATTCCCCGTAAATAGAATCTACATACTCCTGCGCTTCCTCTAAAGTGGCTTCATCGGATTCATAAGCAACCCATTTTATTCCATCATCAGTATCAAATTCATATCCAACGACATATTCTTTATCTGCAAGCTTCACTTTTTCATCTTTTTTATAAGACCCCAAAGTTCCACCAGAGTCGTTTTCCACGACATTGTCCTCTTTCATTATTACGTCCTGCGTGTCAGATATGCTAAGTTTATCGTTGTGTGGTAGCTTTGTAACATCTTGTTTCTTTTCACTACACCCCAACAGCATCCCGCAGCACAAACTCACCAATAACAGCATACTTAATAATTTTTTCATAAGCATTTCCTCCCTCGCCTGTGCCTATTACACCACATCCTGATTATACCTCTACTACAAAAATATGGCAACAAAATACCACCTGCCATTTCTGACTGGTGGTATGCATTGTCTTTATTTAGTAAGTAGAAAGATATTTGGTGGGTGTGCCCCTTCCCACATTTCTTTTGACCACAAGGGTGCGTAGCAGCACAATCTCTACTTCAAATATCTCCCCACTTATTGTATGCATATTATATCTCTTTTATTCCTTTTTGTAAAGCACTGCGTCTTTTCCGAGGAGATCAGTGTTTTTTTCTATCAGTTTTTTCAAGTTGCGCTCTCGGATTCTATAAAATGTCATAACTGAATTTTTCAAGCCGCTCCCATCTGATTCAAGGGCTATTCTTACAACAACATTAAGATTCGTATTAGGCAATTTCATTACCATAAATACGGTTCCTTCATGTTTGCCATCACGAATAATATAATCAGGATCAGTAACTGCTTTATCTCCATATTTTTTAAATAATTCAAAGTCCTCCGGATGTCTCTTTTTTATATGATTTTCCCTTTCTTCAGTTACAATGATTTCATCAGTTTGAATTTGCCCGAATTCCTTTGTAATAATGTCTTCTTTTATATTGCCAAGAGAACGTATAACTGTCACGCCGGTTCCTGCTTTCGCTATTGATGGATTTATTATATCAGAATCGCCTTTCTTTTCAATATCTTTCTTGATGTTGTTCTTTTTCTCATACTCCACAATCATCTTTTCATCCGTAACCGGAACAATTGTACAGCGGCAGTTCGGATGGAACGGAACATGAGGACACTTATCAATAGAGTATATCTTTCCGTGGTACTTCGAGCATTCAACGCAGGTCCTCTCGTCCTCAGCCGCCCAGATCTGCACATACTTGGTGCCTGCATCCTTGTAACGCTGCATAGTCGCATCATTCAGATAATGCATTGTCTCGGTCCGTACAAGCCTATGGCACTCGTTGAACCCCTGACCCATAAAGTTATGTAGGCTGACCGCAATCTCCGTTGCCGTCTTGCCCTGTTGCCGTCCGGTAAGAAGAAGATCATTCAGTCCGACCGCCAGTTTCTTCTGATTCTTCCACAATCGACCAGAAAAGCTGTCCCCGCGCCACGGTTCCTGAAGAAGCTTTTCCATCAACTTCTTATTCGGCATGGAGAAGTCTTCGTCCCCCATACAAACCGCCGTATTCTCATACACAGCCTTGAAACCGTCCTGCATATTCCTCTTTGCAGATTTCTCCGTCTTATGCCCCAGATCCTCAATAATGTCCTGAAACTTTTGGTTCAGATCCGTCAGACGGTTCTGCTTATGCATATCGGAAAGAGAAAGAACCCCATCTTTGCTGTACTTCTCAGCGATCAGATAGAGTTCTTTTTTAATCTGCTCACTAGCATCTATATAGAACTCCAGGAGTTCCCGGTTCTTTTCTTCCAGAGAATTATAAGTTTTCCATGTGCCGGCAGCAATCCGTTTTTCCCAGTATATACTATTCTTCTTCGTCGCCATCTTCATCACCATCCTTTACGGGTGGAACGGTGTCCCAGGGCGGGCCTGCAGCCCGCTTTTGTTCTTCAATAAGTCTCATCTCCTCTTCTACATCAGAAACATATGGGTGGTGCGCAATGATCGTTTTGTCGGAAATTGTACCGCGGGAGTTCGTACAGTTCTGAATCTGCTCAGACTCATTAACCGCCATATCACGATTGAACACCAGCTCAACCTCCGTCTTCTCAAAGTCGCCCTGTCCGGTCAGCTGAAGATACAGATCCACAAAATACAGAAGCCGTTCAAAACCCATCTTGAACTCCGTCTCCATCAGGTTACACTTCAGATCCAGCCCTGAATACATAAACCGCAGGGCAACACCGGAAGGAGCGGCGCCGAATTTATCAAGATCTTTATTCACAGACTGTCCAGCTTCAGCGATATCGCGTTTCAGCTGCTCGTAATGCTCTCGCAGTGCAGTAATATCCATCTGCGGTGTAATCGTATCAACTCCGCCTTCTTCCGGATCATCGATCTTAATAGCGCGGTCTTCATTGATATCACGCATGAACTCATCCAGATCTGCTCCCCCATATCCCTTTAGGACGAAGATCAGGTTCTTGACCTCCTCCACATAGTTCGCCGCTTCGCTTCTGCCCTGATCGTATCCATCAATAAGGCTCTTCACGAATTTGATATCAGGCATCTCGATCTGATTATTCTTAAACGGGATAAACGGTACCATTCCCCAAGACTGCCATTCATCACCGTTTCTGTAATGAGATACAGGGCCGCCGGCATCCATACTTCTTTCATAATCATAAATGAGAAGTTTGCCTTCCAGCCGGTAAAAGTTCACGCCGTCTTCTGTCCACACCTCAACATTCGTAACCGTTTTCTCCGTACTGTATTCCCATACCGTCGTGTCATAGACACGGATCATTGTATCAAGCTCAGTGTGAGTCTTGTCTTTCCAGTACGGGATGCACTGTTCCGCCGGGATCACCATTGTTTTCAGGTTTCCTTCTGCATCAACGTACACCTGAAGCCATCCAATCCCCTTGTTTGATGCCTCATATCCAAGCTGAGTCAGCTGGTACTGGAAATGCTTTCCGAGTATATCTTTAATCTTATCCGCATAAGATGATCCAGCGCCTTCGCTGGTCTTGTATGTAACCGGCTTAGACAGCAGGTAAGCGATCTTCTCATCCACCTGATTTTTATATGTCGCATGGGCGAGTTTATTATTTGCCCTCCAGCTTTCTTCCACGCGTTTTCCATTAACACTCTTCGTAATCCGCCTGTCCTTAATATCATTATCCACCTGATAATACCGTTCTCCTTCAAGCATCAACTCACGCCGGCCGGAAGTTTTGAACTTTTCAATCAGGTACACAACCCTTGTATCTGTCAGGGAATTGCTCTCCTTTACAGCAGCCATGCCTGCTTTCACCCCTTTTCTTAACCTGTCTATGATATCTTTTATCTTCACGCTGCCACCTCTATTTCCTGAATGTTCCCAAACCGCCTTTGCTTATATTTTCGGAAACTCCGGTTGTTGCATCCGGTGCATCATCATGCGCATTCTTTCCTTCCCGCTGATAACGTATCATGGCTTTATAATACTCTGGCCAACGGTCTTTCCAGTTCTTTGGATAATAAATATGGTTCATTACCCAGGTACTGTTTGAAAGAATCCTAGCCATCTTGTTTTCAGACTGATGAAACCATTTCACAAATGTCTTATTACTGTGATATTCATTTTCAAGAATGCTCTTAACAGACCGGGCAAACCCTTTACCGCCATTATTAGACTCTATCTTTGACTTATTAACCTCGTATTCGTACAACATTTTTGCAACCGCAGGTTCTGTTATTTCCATTGGTTCCTGTGTATAGATTATCTCAAGAATATACGCCTCTTTGTTGTATACTCCGTATGTTATGCTGCATAGATAATCCGCTCCCTCATCTGCTGTATCTGTATAGTTCTGTATCGTACTAAACAGAGGTTTTCCAGTCTGATCTCTGGGTACATCATCATAGGTCTTAAACGATGTGTACAGCTGACCTTTCAGGTCAATTGGCTCCTGATCATAATTTGCACTGGCAATATCAGTTCCCATAGCACTGATTTTGTCCTGGTAAGATGAATAACTGAGGATCTCCGAACACAGCATTTCATGCTTCTCTTTGTTCTGCAGCGCCTTCATACTGATGTGCCGGTACTTTTTCTTCTTTTCCTGGCACCACTCCAGCACTCGTCCAGCCAGATCCTGACTGTGCCAGCGTGTCATAATAACTATAATTTTCCCGCCTTCTTCCAGACGGGACAGCATAGTATCTGTAAACCATGTCCAGTGATTCTCCAACACAGTCGCATTATTGGCTTCCAGTGCTGATTTGATCAGATCGTCAATAATCATCAGATCACAGCCGAAACCGGTCGCCGTACCTGTCGGAGAGGTCGCCAGATAGTTGTTGTATCCATTCTCCAGGCTCCACAGATTCATAGCGCCATCCCCGAGCTTGATCTTCACACCTGGGAAAACATCCGAAAAAACTGGTTTGTTTTCATCCGCTTTTTCTGCCTGTATACTGTTCCGGACGTTTTTTGAAAACATCGTGGACAGAGTCTCATTATATGATCCGGTCATAATCTTCAGACTGTTATCACGCCCCAAGCACCACTCGACCAGGTTCCCTGCGGTACGGCTTTTCCCATGTCGGGGAGGGATGTTCACGACGCAAACTTCTTCATTCGAAACCATAAACTCCTGCAAGCCATTACACAGCTCAATGAGAAAATCCCTGTCGTCCTTATAGAAATCTGATGCCTTTAGCTGACAATAAAAAAAGAACTCGCGTCTTGCAAGTTCAATCTTTGCCCCCTGTATAATCCGCTGCTGCCTATCCACCACGCACCAGCTTCTTTAACTCTTCTGTTGTCAATCCCTCGAACGGATTGTTTGTTGTAATTTCTCCGTCCACCTTTATCTTATCATTCCACATGCCAAGATGACGGCCGAGAAGTTCCAGAGCTTTCTCCTTGTCATTCAGCTTGATCTCGATACCGTTTGCACCTTCCTTTATGCCGGCGATCGCCCGGATCTGCTCATCAGATAAAGCGTCTGTGTCTTCAATGCACACCGCGCCCCCTCTAACCGCAGCATAATCTGTTGCCCTGGCAAAAGCAATAGCCGCCAATTCCTTGACGACCATGTCCTGAGTCACTTCCGTTCGCTGCTGGCGCTCCTGCATCCGTTCTGAAATATATTCCTGAACCTTAACATTTCTTAACATTCTCGCTGCTGCAGCTGCGGCTGTCTCATCCTTCTTCACAGACGGATAAGCCACCCGGTAAGCCCGAGTGGCATTCAGATCGATCAGGTACTCATCCGCAAATATCTTCTGTTTTTTTGTCATTCAGGCTCACCTCACTTTCCTGTTTTTGAAGCGGAGCACCCCGGAGTCGAACCGGGACACAAAGCATCTGCCGTTGATGATATGCTCGCATGATAAAAACGCCCCACACGCTGTGCAGGGCGTCTTCCTCTGGGAATTCAAATCCTTGGGAGGAACAAGCAGATGGCTTATATCTACTTGTCGCATTATAAGTATACCATAGGTAAAAGTTTAATTTGTTTAATCTTTTCCGCACAGAGACGCAATAATCTGTGAGATTCTCCCGCAACTGTACCCGATTGCCTCTGCAGCATCTCTCTGCGTCATATCATCCAGATGCACCATCTCCAGTACCCGCTTTTCAATCCCGTCCGGCAGGGCACCAATGAAGCTCTCCACCTGCTCGATCTCGCTCCAGAGCACCTTCTGCCGGTCTTCCTTCACCCGAATCTGGTCCTTGATTGCAGTCGCCGCCTTTGGTTCTGCCATCTGTACTGTCACATGCTCCTCTATGTACGGAAAATCATCCCCGGACTTCGTGACCTTCCCGGATACTGTCTCCACGTTCTCCAGACGCTCATACAGCCTGTCCAGTTGCCTTTCCAACAGTGCCAGCTCCCGCTTATTACTCTTATGTCTGTTTAGTCTTTTTCTGTCCACGTTTGTCCTCCCGCTCTATATTTTCCCGGATGCCTCTCATGATATATCCTCCATCAAGATCCGAGTATGTCCCGATTTCATGACGGAAGAACTTCTCACAGTCACATTTCAGCTTCTTCGCCTCAATGTCGTTTGGATGTCGGCTGAGAATTTTCAGCGCGTGTTTATAGTCCTTTGCCGCCTGCTCCACCACTGCGGCTGCAAGCGCCCGATATCCTGCTGGATTGTATCCGTCCATCCGCATCACTCCCTATCTTGTCTATCAAATACTCCTCTGCTGTCACCCTTTTGACCTGCTCGCCCTGTGCCCTGATCATCTTACCCGCCATACTCGCATTCTGAGTGTTGTACTCAGTTTTGATGTATGGCGCTACATTCTGTTGCTCTTTGTAAAACCTGCACTCGCCCTCTTTGCAGTACAGCTTGTCCAGCGCCGTGCACTCTGCTTTTCGGCGTGGAGGCTTCTGCTGACCGGGTTTGTAGGCGAAGCAGTCTATAATCAAATCTTTCATGGCATTACCTCCTGGAAATCCTCGATACTCATCTGGCCAAACTTATAATTCATCCATAACGTCTCTGTTCTTTGTATTCCTGCTTCTGCTTGGGTCTTTTTATGAACTTTCTTCCACCCCACAAGCATCGAGTTGTATAAATCATTGTCGTAACCGGATATCAACACATTCCCCGGATGCTTTGTTACCAACTTTAAAAGCTCGATATGTTCCGCATCGTCCATCTCATAACGGTACAAATAATTTTTTCTTGTACCATGCAGATATGGCGGATCAACGTACATAAAAACATCGCTTGTGTTATAGCGCCGGATAATTTCTGTCGCTGGCAGATTCTCAATTTGAGCATTTCTTAGTCGCTCCGATGCTTCAATAAGTCGTTCCGGCAAGTTGCGCCATTCTTTTGTAGTGCATGGGCTTGTACGGCTTTGGCTGCTCCGAAATCCGTTCCGGTACAGATTGCTGCATCCAAATCCTTGCCAACATCTCACCGCGAACTTTCTTGCCCGTTCCACGTCATTATCCTCTTCACTGTATTCAAAAGCATGATAGTACTCATCCCTAGCAAACGGCGTCATTGCCAACATTCTTCCCAGTTCTTCTGGCTTTTCTCTAATAACTCTAAAGTAATTAACTACGTTCCCATCCAAATCGTTCAGCGTTTCGATCTTGCAGGGAGCTTTATTAAAAAACACAGCTCCGCTCCCGAAATATGGTTCGCAGTACACCTCATGCGGTGGTATGTATCCGCAAATCCAGTCGGCTATCCGATTCTTAGCTCCTGGATATTTTAAAATCGTTTTCATTTTCCAAAGAAGCCCGGTATACCCTTACCCCTGCAGGAGGCTGGCTCCTTTCTCTGCTATTTCAACTCAATCCCACATTCTTCTTTCAGCACAGCGGTAAAGTCCTTCACACTCTCCACATATCCACTGTTATACGCATCCAACTGCTTCTGATACTCATCAATGAACTTGTTCGGCCGCTTCTCTCCATAGCCAAACTTATCATGAAGCACCATAAGCGATATGATCATGTTGGCTTTCCCAGCCGCACTGATCAGCATATTGTCCTTCCTGATCTGCGTCATTCGCGCTAAAGTTGGGGTCATGCCCTTTTTCTTTATCACTTGTCTTTCTCCTTCCTCTCAATCTCATTTGTCACAGCCAGCAGAAGATCCTTTGCGAATGGATCCTGCCTGTACTTCCGGAAGAGATCTCCTGACTCTTGGATAAATTCATCCAGGTCGTCCTCGTTTAATGCTTTCGTGATGTATTTCCGGTATAGATGCCAGCTGTCGCAGAAGAGATTGAAAACTGTCCTGACTGCCATCATAAGGCTGTCACCCGGATATAGATTCCAGGAATATCTGCCCAAAACTTTTCCACAATCTCTCGGCAGACCAAAGCATCATCTTCCCAAAATCCCACCGCCGTCATGCAGTCTTTCAAAAGCTTCTGAAGGTTGTCTGTATCCGGCTTTGTGATCCGGTATTCTCCATCCTTGTGCTTCCCCCGCGGAAAACACCAGGTAGAGACCAGCTCTACCGCTCCCTCGTACTTCTGATCTGGTTTATGCTGCGCCAGATATGTTTCCAGTTTTGCCCTGGCTGCTTTCAGCTTCTGTGGCTCGTAAAACTTTGGCTTACCATTCACCACACGCACCTGCTTTTCTTGGTGCGTAATAGTCGGCGGGACCATTGCCATAAAAAATTCCATTCACTTCACCTCTTTAACGTGCGAAATCATTATTCTTTTTCCTGTGCGCCCTCGTTACGGGGAGGGGGAAGGGAGACGGGGCCGGGCAGCCTTAGGCCCGTCCCTCTCCTACCCCCGTAACCCAGTGCGGGGATTTTATTTTACCCCCCTTTAGGGGGGTAGTCTTCCCCGCCACCGCGGGGATGTCTTGTTTTCAGTCTTCCCCGCACTCTTCGGCTCATTGCGGGGATGTCTATTTTTAAGGCTTTCCCGCAATTTATTCTTCGGCGGGGATGTCTGAACTTTCAGTCTTCCCCGCACTCTTCTTTTTTACTTTTTTATGTACCTCACCATCTTTGATCGTATATCCTCCATGCTCTTTGATGCGATCCCGAACTGTCCGTTCAGAGATTCCAAGATACTCAGATACAGCTTTTACTGTCGGTACCTCACCGAAATTGCATCCCTCCACAGCCTCTTGAAGAGCCCTTTTCCGATCCTCTTTTCGGCTCTGTGCGCTCTTCTTATTGTTTACGCTGCCTTTCTGCCATGCCGGCCGTTCATCCTCCGGCTGGATATCTTTCAGAGCTCCTGACTCATCCTCTCTGTGAACCGGATAATCAAACCACAGGTTCGCAGGCTGGAACTTCGGAAACTCCCTGAGCGTCCCCTCAATGCGCCAGGCTGTCATTGTTTTGACCTTGTCCACTGCCTTCTGCACTTCTACATTTAGCGCCTTAAAATCAAGAGATTTCAGCTTCTCACGGCAGTAATCCAGCATCTGTACACTGCTGCACATATCATCTTGGGACACGCCGTCAATCAGCCCGTCATACTGCTTTAACCAGTCGATGCATACCTGACAGATTGCCTTGTTTTCTTCCTGCTTCATCAGGGCATCTGTGGTCTCCAGCTCGATCAGGTCCAGAAGGGCATCGGGGTCCCGGGCAAATACGCCGGATCCGCTGGCGCGGTCCATGGACTTCTTCCCGCCCTGGCTGCCTTTACTGTGATGGTGGCAGTAGATTACCGCGCATCCCAGATCTGTACATACCTTGTCAAACTGGTTACAGAAATTCGCCATCTGGTCCGCGCTGTTCTCATCCCCGGTGATCACCTTGTAGATCGGGTCGATGATGATCGCCACATAATCTTTCTTAGAAGCCCTCCTGATCAACTTTGGTGCCAGCTTATCCATTGGAACTGATTTCCCTCTCAGGTTCCAGATATCAATGCTGTCCAAGTGCTCCGGTTTCCATCCAAGGGCGTCATATACGTCCCGGAATCTATGCAGGCAGCTTGCTCGGTCCAGTTCCAGGTTCACATACATCACACGCCCTCGGGCACATTTCCAGCCCAGCCATGGCTTTCCTTCTGCAATCGAGATACACAGTTCGATCTGAAGGAAGGATTTTCCGGCTTTTGATGGTCCTGCAATCAGCATCTTATGCCCTTTTCTGAGCACCCCATCAATTAAACATGGGGACAGCTCCGGCAGGTCCTCCCATACAGATTTAAGCGACTCTGGATCTGGCAGGTCGTCATTTACGCTTTCAATCCATTCCACCCATTCTTCCCAGGACTCTTTCCCGATATTGGTATCTACCAGGAACTGCTTCTTTCCATTCCGGGTCACGCCCGGCATCCGGGACAGCCTGGATGGATTC
Source organism: Candidatus Mediterraneibacter intestinipullorum (assembly GCA_019118665.1). Lineage (GTDB taxonomy): Bacteria > Bacillota > Clostridia > Lachnospirales > Lachnospiraceae > Mediterraneibacter > Mediterraneibacter intestinipullorum. The sequence continues at coordinate 11,118 of DWYM01000045.1, read as the reverse complement.
TTGTTCTGGGTATCCAGCTTCAGCCCGTTCTTTTTACAGATACTGTATAGGTATTCTACACGCTTCTTATATTCCTTCATGTCGGCCGCCTCTATTCTGACGATTGCATGGAGGCTCTTCTTCCCTGAGAATACCAGCGCGGCGACCGGAAGTTCCAACTCTCGGATCAGGGCGTTCTGCTTCTCCAGTTCCATATCATCCGACTCCACCAGCGCATACCGGAAGTCTGTCACATTCTCATTCGTGCAGTCCTTCCCGTCCAGCGGATTGAACCGGATCCACGCCCCTGCATCCGGGTTATAGTCCCCGACTACCGCGCCGATATCTCCATTACATTTGTTCAGTTCCTGGATCAGCTGGCCGGCTGTTCTATCCCAGTTTCCCCGGGAAGGGAGCCACCGGGTACCCTTTTCGTCTGTCTTTTCCCAGCTCTGCGTTACATATCCGACATGCTCACCTGCCTCGAACAAGGTCTCAAGATACTTGATCAATTCCTTTGCCGGATCCCAATGAGCCGGTTCATGTGTTTCTTTTCCTTCTACCCAGGCACTGTCTATCACAACGCCTTCCCGGCTGATTTCATCTTCCCAGTCCAGTTCATGTCCCGGATCCCGTTCTGGGATCCATCCATGATCCATTGCCAGCTGCACGATTGTTCCGGCGGTAACTGGCTCTGAAGATCCATGGAAGCTACCCCACTTCCGGAAACATTCCCCTGAATGGTATCGGGCAGGATCCCCCCGGCTCCACTGGTCCCAATCTGTCGCTGTATATCCTTCATGTTTTAACGCCATCCCTACATTGACCCACTCCTGATAATTCAGATCAGCGGGATGGATGCTGTCCAATATTTCTAAAAGATCTGCCCTCTGCTCCATCTATTGTCATGCTCCTTTATATTCTGCCGGAATAATATCGTGCGGGACTCTCCATCCATTCCCCGCGATCCGGTCGATCAGCTTCTTTGCAGTATCAAATTGCCATGTACCAACATGCTGGAACCCTCTCCCTTCCAGGAAGCGGATCTGCTTTGGAGTTGTAAGCCCTTCCTGCCGGCGCTTGTCCAGCCGTTCCAGCAACTTCGATGCCTTCCCGGCGTTATCGATCTCGTCAGGCATGATCCCCAGTTTCTCCAGTGTCTTTTTCTGACTCTCGGACGGCGGTGCCATTTCCCAGCCAAATGCCGGAACATATCCGGCAAGATCTTCTGCCTGGATGCTCATCTCAAACTGCAGCGGATCTACCAGCTTGCGCTTCCTTCGTTTCATCTCTGCCAGTTTCTGCGCCAGCGCTTCCTCTCTCTGCGCCACTACATCTTCAGATGCAGTTTTCTCAGCATCTTCGATATCAATAGGACATCCTGCATCTTTCTCCAGATTCTCTGTCATTTTCTGCGCTACTTCCTCATTCTCACAGATCAGGTGGGCCGGATGGCACAGTTCATGCCGCTCTGTATGCCACAGGAAATCTAAAAGGAGAAGATGATCCTTTCCCGGAGCAAGCCGGGTACCGCGCCCTACCATCTGGCAGTACAGGCCCCGCACCTTTGTCGGCCGCAGCACAACGATACAGTCCACATCCGGACAGTCCCATCCTTCTGTCAGAAGCATAGAGTTGCACAGGACATTGTATTTTCCGGTCGCATAGTCCTCCAGGATCTCCGCACGGTCCTGGCTTTCTCCATTGACTTCCGCTGCACGGAATCCATGGGAATTCAGGATGTCCCGGAACTTCTGGCTGGTCTTTACAAGAGGCAGGAATACAACTGTCTTTTTCTCCTGACAGTATTTCTCCATCTCTTGCGCAATTCCCTCCAGATATGGATCCAGGGCTGTCCCCAAGTCTCCTGCCTTGAAGTCCCCGGACTGGACCCCTACACCTGTCAGGTCTACTTGTAGAGGGATCGTTACTGCTTTGATCGGCGACAGGTATCCCTCCTTGATTGCTTTCGGAAGCGTATATTCATATGCTAAGGATTCAAATACCTGGCCCAGGTTCTTCATGTCTCCGCGGTCCGGTGTTGCCGTAACGCCCAGCACTTTTGCATCGGGGAAATGTTTCAGGACTCTCTGGTAACTGTCTGAGATACAATGATGCGCTTCATCAATGATGATGGTATTGAAATAATCTTCTGGGAACCGGCTCAGCCTGGTTGTTCTCATAAGGCTTTGAACGGATCCGACTGTGATCCGGTACCAGCTCCCCAGGCAGGACTCTTCCGCTTTCTCCGTAGCGCATTTCAGTCCGGTTGCCTTTGCGATCTTATCTGCCGCTTGTTCAAGCAGCTCCCCGCGGTGCGCCAGAATTAACACCCTGTCTCCATGGCTCACACAGTCCTCTGTGATCTTTGCGAAAACGATTGTTTTTCCACAGCCGGTCGGGAGGACCAGAAGGGTCCTCCTGGTCCCATTCTCCCACTGCTCAAACACCGCTTCTTTTGCTTCTTTCTGATATGGTCTCAGTTCCATTAAAACTTCCCTGCCTCAAACTTCTTTTCCTCAAACGGATAAATCTTTTTGATATGGTTGTATTTCTTGTTCGGGTCTTTTGGATCCGCGTCAAGGGAAATCTGCGCGCGTCCTTTCAGCCCAGGCAGTGCAGCCCAGTTCATTTTCAGCTTCTCCCCTTTCTTTTTCAGCCCGACACCGCAGAACAATTCTGACAGCTTCCATTCCAGTTTTGTATGAAGGATATATCCTTCCTGGATCGTCACATCCTGCCCATCAGGAGTCTTTACATTGAAGAACACAAGTGCTTTGTTGCAGGGCGGGATCTTCTCGCTTCCTGAATGCCTTGCACGTTCAAAGTGGTCGATCACAAAATCATAATCTCCTTCCGGGAGGGTAACAAAACTATTATCCTTCTCAATCTCATCATCCCAGTTTAATTCTCTGTCCATTTCGCTCATAAATAAATGTCCTCCTATTTCTTATCTTCATCAAACGGGATTTCATAGCTCTCCCGTAGTTTTTCAATCATGCCATACACCTGCCCCCATGCCCCGACAAGCACGCCGGAGACAAAATCCGGGTCATAATTCAAGATCGGGGTTGACCTGGGGTAGTATCCGCGGTCTGCCACGACCGCCTGGATCTCTTCTTCTGATACCAGCTTCTCTTCCATCAGATCCCGAAGAGCTTTTGGGATCCGCTCATCCACATGGAATGCGCTGTCTTTTGGAATCGGCTTATCTGGTTCAGTATGCGGCGGCTTCTCCTCAGTTTTGCCGGCGGATGGGCTTGTATCAAACTCCATCTGTTCCGGGGTTCCTTCAGGAATTTTCATAAATTCCGGTGTCTTCTTTTCTTCTGCTTTTGTCTGAGGAGAATCTGCCTCTGTAACCTGCTTCTCAGTTTCTTTTCCCGATCCAATAATTCCGGCAATAACGCCGTAGTCAAACTCGCATTCTTCAGGGAGTCCATACCGGTTCTTTGCATCCCAACAAGGGTGATGAGACGTGTACATGACCCTCTTACCGCCCATAGCTTTGTGCTTCTTTCCCTTATCATCTACTGCGACTGTATGGGTTTTATAGTTGCAGAATAGAAGCATATCTGCCCACTCTTTTACAAGCGGGGAAGTCTGTGACTGTGTTTTCTTTCCCAGCTTCAACTCCCATCTGTCATATGCCCCCATTTCGTCCGGCTGTTCGAATTTACGCAGCTGGGCGTGGGCTGTCAACACAATGTTAATACCCGCTTCAATTACATCCGTCAGACGGTTCAGGAACCGCCCGAACTCTTCTTTTGTGTAAACATATCCGTTTCCATATCCGAAGTCCTCAATTCCTGATTTATTATGCTTTGCACAGATATGCTCCACGCAGAGCTGCTCTGCCCAGTCGATTGTATCAATCACAAGCGTCCTGCATACTCCGGGAGTTTTCTTTATGTAATCGATCTCTTCCATGAGCATCGTCCAGCTTGTTGGACGCGGCAGCCTTGCCACGTCCATGTCATTCGTGCTCCCCTCTGTATCGATAAATACGGGGTCTGGGAACCGGGAAGCAAAAGTGGACTTCCCGATTCCTTCTGGTCCATAAATTACGACCTTCTTTGCCTTCTTGATCTTTCCTCTGGTTATTTCCATTTAAAATGTGCCCTCCTTCCATGTTTTGGGCTGTTGCACCGGAACACCGGAAGTATCCTTTACATAGCCGTCCTCTATAATGATGCTGCACTCATCACCGGTGCTGACCCTGGTCGCAATCGCCTGGAGTCCTTCCTGTTCCAGCCACTGCCCAAACTCGTTCAGAGTTTGGATGTCCATCTGCTCCAGCTTGTCCAGAAGAACAAAACCGCATTTCGGGTTGAGCTTCCGTACAATAGCAGTAGATACTTTCAGCCTGTCTGACCCGGACATGTTGTCCCACTGTTGTCCCTTATAGATTAGCTCCCCATCTTTCACGGACAGCTCCGGAAGAGGCAGTTCCGCAGACTGGAGCAAATCTGTTTTTGCGTTCCGTTTTTTGTCGATCTCTGTGGTTAGTGCATTGTACTGATTCCTGTACTCTTTGGCATCGTCTTCCGCCTTGTCCTTGTCCATGTTCGCCCGCACTTTTCGATTAATCTCTTCGATGTTAGAAATAGACTCTTCCAGTTTCGCTGTGGATTCATCCTGAAGATCCTGCGCATTCATTTGGGCGATCCGAAGATTTTCTTCTGCTTCCTGAAGCTTTCTCTTCTCTTCTTCAAGCTGCTCATTCATGCTGTCAACAGACTGCTGAAGAAAGAAAACAGAATCTTCATATTTTTTTACCTGCTCCCGCTTTCTCTGATTCTCTCCATTCCTTGCCAGGATCTCCTGCTGCTGTCTAATCAAATCCGATGGTGATATCAGTTCTTTCGGAGCATCTGAATAATAAGGCTGCTCTTTCGCAAATTTTTCTTTCTGGTCTGCAATCTGGCCGATTGTACGACGCTGGTTATATAATTCATTTTCCTCCTGATCCAATGCCGCCAGATGATCCCCGACACCGATAATCTTAAGAAGGGTCTGAGCCTTTTCCCTTCCTGAAGCTTCCATGAACTTTGGAAGATCAAGGGCAAGCTGTTCCACGAATTCATTCAAGAGCTGCTGGCCGCCCTTGTTCCCGCTCGGGTCCGTCACTTTCAATGAGCTGTTTTTTCCTTTTCTCTCTACAATCAGCCCATTATTCAGTACGATATGTAAGGTTGGGGGGATTGTAGATCCTTCCCGCTGCGGCTGTGAAGGGCGATATTTCTCTCCGCCTAAAGCCCATGCGATGGAATCCAGCACTGAAGTCTTGCCCTGGTTGTTGTTGCCGCCTACGATTGTCAAACCGCTTGCCGTCGGTTCAATCTTCACGGCTTTGATCCGTTTTACATTTTCGATTTCCAGTTTGTTAATCTTAATACTTTCCATTTCCTATCCTTTCTGCTACAATATAGTTGGTTAATTTTCTAAGCGCCTGTGGCTCCCCAGCCTATACAGGTGCTTTTTTCTTCTTCCGGGTACCTGAGTGCAAGGATCTGGCTGACCTCTCCAACAGTGATGGATGTGTCTGGATCTATACCTCTGAGATACCCTGTTATGTACGCAATGCGTTCTCCCGGATCTGTATACACAGGGATCCCTTTTCTTATCTCATCGTATAAGACCTCAAAAGCTTGTTCTGGCATCTTCTTCACCTCCTTGTATTGTTCTTGGATATCTCCTATAATTTATGTACAGGTTTCGGAACAGGTCTTGTGGTGTACCGAGTACATAAGAAAGGAGACTTGGTTATGCAAAGGTATCCTGTTTCATCCAGCCGTATCGCAAACATAGGATGGGAAAACGATACACTTGAAATTCAGTTCCACAATGGAGCTGTATATCAGTATTACAATGTATCTGAATCCGAATATCAGAGCTTTATGAACGCCCCTTCACTTGGCTCTGAACTGTCGCGACTGGACAAAGTGCATCGATATCGAAGAATCAGTTAGTATTCGGTGTTGACGCAATATCTTCGACAACTACTGTCCGTTCTTCGGTCACTATGATTGCAGCATGAGGATGGTAGTTGTTTTTTAAGAAATCTACCAACGGCTCTGCCAGTTCTTTCAGTGTTTTCATTTCTTCTGCCACCGTATTCACCTCCTCTTAAATCGGTCCCACTTGCAATATGTAGATAATCACTGACTGGATCACGTTAAGCATCATTGATATTGCAGCAACGATCTCAATCACCTGAACCGCCGGGTTCTCTTTCTTCTTAACCGGCGCTACATCATGATTATTTTTGCGTGCAGCTGTTCTCCGCTTTACTGGGATGACATCCAGCCCGCGCTGTTTCCGTGTTTGATTTTTTGTCATGCACTCACCTCCTCACTATCTACAAATACCACCTCCTGCGTTACCGGGCAGATCTGCGCGATCCGCTCCGGATCAAATGGTGGCACCGCTTTGCAGGTATTCCGGTTCCCCAGGGCTTCCCTGAACTTGTCATAATCATAGTAGACATAGAAGTTAATTCTGGTCCCCTTCTTAGCCTCGATCAAGGCGTATTCGTTATATCTACCCTTCTTAATCTGCTCTCTGATGCCCGGAATCCTATGCCGGATCGTTGCTGTACTGTCCCCAGTCAGCTCTGAGAGTTGTTTAACAGTCAGCGGATACGATCCGAGCGCCATTTTTACCGCTGTCAGCATTTAGCTCACCTCCTTCTCTGATTCCTGCTCAGTCGATCGTGTCCACCTCAACCGGCAGCCACATATTCGGATTGAAATTGAGCGTATACTGATACTTGTTCACATCGTTTGCCCCAAGGTTCAGGTCCTCGATCGTATAGGTCACATTGTCACTCAGCCCAACGAAGTGCTTCGTGTAATTTCCGTCTTCGTTTTCCACAATAATTTCAAGCTGATTATCACTTACATCTGCTGTAATTGACATCTTCCCGGTCATCTGGAACAACACGTCTCCCTGTAAGCAGTTAATGACTGTGAGCTGTCTGACCACGTTGAAGTTATCCGCTTCTTTGGTCAGGTTGCTTTCTACCCTTGAAGCTTCGCTACATGCCGTTATTCCTACTGCTACTGAAACCGCTATTATTGCTGCTACAATTTTCTTCTTCATCTTTCCTCCTTCTCATCTACCTGGAACAAATAATCAATCGACTTGTCGTTCAAAGTTATCCACACTTTCCACATATCGCACAATATTTTGTGGATAAACATATGTTCCGTGCATTATATAGTGTTTTATTCTTGACTTGCCATTATTTTTATAGTAGTCTATTAATAGAACGTACGTTTCATCTAAAGAAAGGCGGTGAAAATACATGGCAAGAAGAATTACGATTCGCTCCACAGCCAGACCCTCAAGCAATGGCAAGAGCATTCATGTTCGCACATCCGTTAGCAACGGACACAGAACCCGTACTACTTCTAAAACAATTCGGGTAAAATAATTAGTAAGGGGCTATTCTATTTTGCGGATGGAATAGCCTTTTATCACTCTCCTTTTTGTCCGGCTGAATAAATCTCATTAGGATTGACCATAAACAAATAGTTCGCATCTACTCCTACATCTTTTAACGCATTTATAATAGATGCTATATCTACCGCTCTCATCAGCCGTCTACCATTCAACATGTCGCTGAACTCCTGAATTGTAAATCCAGATTTTTCCGCCAGTGCCGTTTGTTTGAGTCCTTTCTCTTTTATAATTTCTCGAACCCGATTCGCCACGACACTATTTGATGTCTGAATATCAAGCAACTTGTTTCCTCCTTTCGTTATGATAAGTTTCTTGTCATTTGTGAGTATATGACAAGTTTCTTGTTTTGTCAATACCATTTTAACAATTTTCTTGTTTATTTATATTGACACAACAAGAAAACTGAAATACAATGCTTATATAAGGAATATGAAAGTTGGTGAGATAATGAGTGTTGGAAGTAGAATAAAAGAGTTACGCGAGAATAAAGGTCTTTCAAGAAATGAACTGGCGAATTTGTTAGGAGTAACAGTGGGAGCTATTTCTAATTATGAAAATGAAGTAAGCTCACCAAAAGAACCTATACTATTCAAAATAATGGATGTATTAAATTGTGATGCAAATTATCTATTTCAGGATGCATTTGACATGCCTACTATGGAAAACAGCGTATCTGTCGATGAATATGAAATCGTAAAAAAATACCGCATCCTTGACGATCACGGCAGAGAGATGGTGGATTTCACTCTTGAAAAGGAATATGAGCGCTCAAAAGCTCTGTCAGAACAAGCACCAGATAATATTGTTGAGATGCCATCCCATTTGGAAGTCAACGCCGCCCACCACTCAAAAGGCGAGTTCACAGACGAAGAGCGTCAAGAGGATGAGGATATGTTAGATTGAGTCCGTTTTATTGGACGTTTTATATGTTACAATCAGACCGGAGGTGTTGACAATGAAATATGATGTTTTATTGAATGATGCCAATACTGAGGGACTCAAAATAAAAGAGCGTCCTTTCCGTACTTATGACGGACGCATAAAAGGCAATAATATCTATCTGCGAGAAGATATGGACACAGTTCAGAAGACCTGCGTCCTCGCAGAAGAGCTCGGACACCATTACACATCAGTCGGAAATATCCTTGATATGAATGATGTCCGCAACCGCAAACAGGAGCGTCAGGCCCGTCTCTGGGGATACAATAAGCTGATCGGGTTATCCGGCATCATTAATGCATTCCGTGCCGGGTGCCAGAGCAGGCATGAAATTGCGGAGTTACTGGATGTAACAGAAGAATATTTGCAGGAATGCATAGACTGCTATCGGGACAAGTACGGAGAATTTGTAGAAGTTGATAATTATATGATCTGCTTCATTCCGAATTTGGCAGTCATGGAAAAGGTATAACCGCTTCGGCGATTATATAGTGGTGTACAAAGGAACAGGGGAAAGAGAGGAAAGAATTATGAAATGCCCTAAATGTGGAAATGACAATTGTCAGGTCATTTCAGAAACAACATCAACCGGCAAAGACTTTTCAGCAGGAAAAGGGTGCTGCGGTGCTCTTTTGTTAGGTCCGCTTGGCATACTTTGTGGAGCCTGCGGAAAAGGGAAGCAAATTAACTCAACAAATTATTGGGTATGCCCCAACTGTGGAAATAAGTTTAAGGTATGAATGTAAATAAGAATGATGAACTCTGGATAAAATCTATGGTTTGGTGTAAAAAGTATTGCAGTTGTCATCAAATCCCTGAACGAAGCTTCTTTTTTAAAGGATATCAGTCTCCTTTATGTGCAAGATGCACAGGGATAGCCATTGGTCATTTAATAGCTTTTATAGTAGCACCATTCTATGCCTTTCATCGGAGCATCTCTATTTTAATGTTACCACTTGCTATCGATGGAACGATACAGTATTTTACCAGATATGAATCCAATAATAGAAAGAGATTTATTTCTGGATTACTATATGGATTTGCATTTACATCTACTGTTTTATGCTTTATTAAATCTATACTAACTAGAAAAAAATAAAAAAACCGCCCCGGTGCGCCAACACCAGGACGGAAATGCATATCCGAAGATATACTGCTCTTAGCAAAGAATATTGTATCATCTTCGGTGACAGGTGGCAAGAGACCATCTGTCTTTTTTGTACACAAAATTAGAAAAAGGAGATGATAGTATGTGGGCTGAAAAAGTAAAAACCGGATACAAATTTGTGGAACGGTACAGAGACCCCTTGACAGGTCAAATAAGGCGAACCTCCGTTGTGATGGAGAAAGACACCTCTCAGACAAGAAAAGTCGCTCAGAGGGCGCTTGATGCGAAGATACAATCTGCTGTGGGCGACAATGAGCCTGTTGCCGACATCACCTTAGAGAAGCTGGCAGAGCAATATATCGCAGAGCAGAAGATGACAAAAAAAGAGGCTACCTCTCGCCGTAATCGCTTTATGGCGCAGAAAGCACTCCGTATATTTGGGAAAAACACCCTTGTAAGCGCACTGAACGCAAATTATATCCGCACAAGGCTGATTGCCCTTGATGAAAAACCAGACGTAAAGAATGAAATTCTCAAGCGCTTCAAGGGCATGCTCCGCTGGGGCTTCCGGCATGACCTGACTGGGGATGTATCTTATCTGGATAAGATTGAGCGTTTCAAAGCGCCGCCACACCGGGAAAAAATCGAGGACAAGTATCTTGAAGCTTCTGAGCTGTCTGATCTTCTTGATGACATGCAGCACCCAATATGGAAGGCAGTCACAAAGTTTCTTGTCCTGTCCGGGTTGAGGTTTGGGGAGTTTGCCGCACTGAAGAAGTCGGACGTGGATCTGGATGAACGGATGATACATGTATCAATGACGTATGACCCAAATAGCAAGATTGAGACAGAGGCGAAAACATATGATTCATGTAGGGATGTGTACATGCAGGACGAGCTGATTACTGCTGCGAAGGAGCTGAAACTGCTCATGATGAAGCAGAAAGTTATGAATGGGTATAGTACGAATTTGTATATGTGCCGGAAAGACGGAAGCCATGTCAGCTATTATGCATACAATAAGTATTTACAAGAGAACGCTCTGCGAGTCATCGGCAAGAAGATCACGCCACACGCACTCAGGCATACTCATGTAAGCCTTCTGGCTGAGAATGGGATCAACATCGATACGATCTCCCGCAGGATCGGACACTCTGACAGCGAGATTACAAAAAGCATCTATCTGCACATAACGGAAAGGCTGAAGGAAAAAGAAAATGACCAGCTTAAAGGGCTGAAAATTATATAGTATGCCCCTTATCTGCCCCATTTTTGGAATTCAAATAATAAAAAATCCCGACAAGCCTTGAAAAACAAGCACTCCCGGAATTTAGTTGAATGACCCCGACGGGAATCGAACCCGTGTTACCGCCGTGAAAGGGCGATGTCTTAACCGCTTGACCACGGGGCCTGAATGAAATACAAGCTGCAGACTTTTCCTCAACAGCGACTTATATAATATCATACAGTTCCCCATTTTGCAAGACATTTTATATTGTAGGATTACAATACATGTGTTACAACTGAATATTTAAAAAGCGAGGATAGCCTCTTTTGTGTTATATTTGAATCGCCAAACCCAAAATACTAACAAAGGAGTTCCTCGCATGGCAAGTATAACACAA
>DWYM01000005.1 GCA_019118665.1 Candidatus Mediterraneibacter intestinipullorum | reverse complement strand
ATACAGATTTCGAAAGAAGAAAGCGCAGCTTCACGTTATCGACTACGAGATGGCGGTCTTGTTTTGCCGTTGAAGCTCCCATTGAGTTTTACTTTGAGAATCCTGAATTTTCTTCTTGAAACTGCCGATGGATGAACGTAGAAAACCGCTGGCCGTTTCAAGAGCTTTTCGCGGCGGGCGGGGATGTGGCGGCGGTGACTTGGAGCGATTTGCTGGAAAGACTTAAAGGAATGGAGCACGGCATTAATTTCAAAGCGGATGCCTGAGGGTTAGCGAATCGTCCGCTTTGAAATTGTCTTTAGCCGCGCTTCATTCATTTTACGTCTTTCCCAAATCGTGAAACCGGAACCAGAGCCACATCCCCGCCCGCCGCGAATATGTCCTGAAATAAACTGCGGTTTTCGGATGTCTTAGGCATAGGCAGTTTCACAGACAGATTCAGATTGTCCGTATAAAAAACTCTTTTTCCCCTGATACTAATCTGTGACAGAATATGGAGGAGGTATGTACAGATGGTAGACCGAGAATCTCAGGAAACGTCACAGAAGGAGAGGAATGAAGAAAATTCGGAGATAAAGGAGATGGGCACGCTTGACCTTGGGAATGGGCATTCAAAGAGGGGAATACAGCTTTTGACGATCGTTGGTGAGATTGAGGGGCATGAGGCAGTATCAGGAAATACAAAAGCCACAAAATATGAGCATCTGCTGCCCAGACTTGCGGAAATAGAGGAGGATGATAAGACAGAGGGAGTCCTGATCCTTCTGAATACCCTGGGCGGCGATGTGGAAGCAGGGCTGGCGATCGCGGAGATGATCGCGTCCCTGAGCAAACCGACCGTTTCTCTTGTGCTGGGAGGGAGCCATTCGATCGGGGGACCGCTTGCAGTGTCAGCCGATTATTCCTTTATCGTGCCCACCGGAACAATGATCGTACATCCGGTCCGTTCTACCGGCATGTTTATCGGCGTGATACAGAGCTATCGGAATATGGAGAAAACACAGGACCGGATTGCCCGGTTTATCTCATCCCACTCCCGCATATCGCAGGAACGGCTGCTGGAGCTTATGCTGGATTCCACGCAGCTGGTAAAAGACGTGGGTACGATGCTGGAGGGAGAGGAAGCTGTGAGGGAAGGACTGATCGATGAAGTGGGCGGAATCAGCCAGGCGTTTGCCAAACTGCATGAGCTGATCGGCGAAAGAAAAAAATAATGACATGATTTTCAAATGATGATATACTAGATATAGTATGTTTAATTACCAAGGGGGAATTATATGGCTGCCAGACAGACAAAGAAGAAAAACACAAAGAGCAGGCCAAAGAAAAATCAGCAGAATAAAGAGATCAGAGGAGAAATCATCACACTTGTCACGCTGGCAGTGTGCATCCTGCTCGTGCTGAGTAATTTTGGGATAGGCGGAGCCGCGGGGGAGGCGGTCTCATCTGTCCTGTTCGGATTATTCGGGTTTATGGCATATATCCTGCCGCTTGTTATATTCGGCCTCACAGCATTTTTTGTTTCCAACAGCGGAAATGCTCATGCTTATGTAAAGATCGGCGCGGGCATCGTTCTTTTTCTGCTGGTCACCGCAATACTGGAACTGATCTTTCATTCCTACACGCCGGGAGCGTCTTTGCTCTCCTATTATGCGGAGTCAAGTAAGTATCACAATGCAGGGGGCCTGGCGGGCGGCTGTCTGGTCAGCCTGCTCTGTCCTCTCATTGGCGAGATCGGAACCTATGTCGTACTGGTGGTCCTTTCCATCATCTGCGTGATACTCATCACGGAGAAATCCCTGCTGGCTCCGCTTGGACGGCAGAGCAGGAAAGCGTATGAAGAGGCAAAGAAGAGGCACCAGGAGACGGCCGTGCTCCGCGCGCGTCAGAAGGAAGAAGAACGGACAGCCGCGGAAATAAAAAACAGCAATGGAAGGAACGTACCGAGAAGAGACAGAAAGGTATCCGGCGTCTCATTTGCGACAACGCTGGAACCTGAGGGAGATGGCCAGAAGAAAACCAGAGGAAGGAAACGGAAGTCCCCGGAAATTTATGAGATCACACCAGAGGGCGCAGCGGCGACAGGAACGAGTGCCGCGGAGACTGAGCGTGCGGACCGTTTTGTGATCAACCGCGCCGGAAGCCGGACACAGGAAATGCCGGATCCCTTTGAAGCATCCGTGATGGAACCGGATCATGCTCCAGCAGAGCCATTTGCGGAAAGTGAAATGATACCGGAGCAGGGCGCGGATACAGAGGAGGGCGCACAGCGCAGAAAGAGCCGGCGCAGTAAAGTGGACGACTCCGCCCAGGTCGCGGCAGAAACAGAAAACGTGGCTGCGGCGGTGGAACGAGAACAGGAGAAGGAGCAGCCGGTATATCACACACCGCCTCTTTCCCTGCTCAAGAAAGGAAAGCATTCCGGTGGTGATTCGGATGCTCACTTGAGAGCAACTGCGCTGAAGCTGGAGCAGACACTGCAAAATTTCGGCGTTGGAGTGCATGTGACGAACGCGAGCTGCGGACCGTCTGTCACACGGTACGAGCTTCAGCCGGACCAGGGAGTAAAGGTAAGCCGGATCGTCGGGCTGGCAGACGATATCAAACTGAACCTGGCGGTGGCGGATCTGAGGATCGAAGCGCCGATCCCCGGGAAAGCCGCGGTTGGCATCGAAGTGCCGAACAGCGAGAATACAGCGGTCATGCTGAGAGACCTTTTGGAATCCGCCGAGTTTAAGAACAGCGCTTCGCCGATATCTTTTGCAGTGGGAAAAGATATCGCGGGAAAAGTGGTGGTGGCTGATATCGCGAAAATGCCCCACCTGCTGGTCGCGGGAGCTACCGGCTCCGGTAAGTCTGTCTGCATCAACACATTGATCATGAGCATCATCTACAAGGCGGATCCGGAAGAGGTGAAGCTGATCCTGGTCGATCCGAAGGTTGTGGAATTAAGTGTCTATAATGGGATACCGCATCTGATGATACCGGTCGTCACAGATCCTAAGAAAGCGGCAGGCGCGCTGAACTGGGCCGTGGCGGAAATGGAAAAGCGGTACAAGCTGTTTGCGGAATACAATGTACGAGATCTGAAAGGGTTTAACGCAAAAGTTGAAAAGGGAGAGACTGGAGAAGAGATAAAGAAGAAGCTTCCTCAGATCGTCATCATCATCGACGAGCTGGCAGATCTGATGATGGTGGCTCCCGGTGAAGTAGAAGGCGCGATCTGCCGCCTGGCGCAGCTGGCGAGAGCTGCGGGGCTTCATCTGATCCTCGCCACACAGAGACCGTCCGTCAATGTCATTACCGGACTGATCAAGGCGAATATGCCTTCCAGGATCGCCTTTTCGGTATCATCGGGAGTGGATTCCCGGACGATCATTGATATGAACGGCGCTGAGAAGCTCCTCGGAAAAGGAGACATGCTTTTTTATCCGTCAGGTTATCCCAAACCGGTGCGCGTCCAGGGCTCATTTGTCTCGGATAAAGAAGTGCAGGATGTAGTGGATTACCTTATCAACAAGAATGGAAACGCTTCTTATAATGACGAGCTTGAAGAACATATCAATACCAATCTTCCGGCCATGGGAACGGCTGCGTCCTCGGAAGGCGGGGACGACAGAGATACATATTTTGCTGAAGCCGGGAAGCTTATTATCGACAAGGAGAAAGCGTCAATAGGCATGCTCCAGCGTATGTTCAAGATCGGATTCAACCGGGCGGCTCGTATCATGGACCAGCTTGCCGAGGCAGGAGTGGTAGGGCCAGAAGAGGGGACGAAGCCCAGAAAGGTACTGATGACAAAAGAAGAATTTGAAGAATATTTAAGTAATCAATAGAAGGTAAAGAGGAGGAAACAGGATGAAAACAGATATACAGATCGCCCAGGAAGCGAAACTGGAGCATATCAGAGATGTGGCGGCACACGCGGGGATCGTGGAAGACGAGCTGGAGTTTTATGGAAAATATAAGGCGAAGCTTTCCGTTGGACTGTGGGACCGCATTAAAGACAGAGAAGACGGCAAGCTGGTACTTGTGACGGCGATCAATCCAACGCCTGCCGGTGAGGGAAAGACAACGACCTCGATCGGTCTCGCCCAGGCAATGGCGAAACTGGGGAAAAACGCAATGCTTGCCCTCAGGGAGCCTTCGCTGGGGCCGTGCTTCGGGATCAAGGGAGGCGCTGCCGGTGGCGGTTATGCCCAGGTTGTTCCAATGGAGGATCTGAATCTTCATTTTACCGGAGATTTCCACGCGATCACCTCTGCAAATAATCTTCTCGCCGCGATGCTGGACAACCATATCCAGCAGGGCAACAGCCTCGGCATCGATCCGAGGCAGGTCGTATGGAAGCGGTGCCTTGACATGAATGACCGCGTACTCCGCAATATCGTTGTGGGACTGGGAAATAAGCTGGACGGAATGGTGAGAGAAGATCATTTCGTGATCACCGTCGCGTCTGAGATCATGGCGATCCTCTGTCTCGCAGACGACCTTGCGGATCTGAAGAGCCGTCTCGGCAGGATCATTGTCGCCTATAATTTTGACGGCGAGCCCATAACCGCGGATGATCTGAAGGCAACAGGCGCAATGGCAGCGCTTCTGAAAGATGCGGTCAAGCCGAACATGATCCAGACTCTGGAGCATACCCCGGCGCTCGTACACGGAGGGCCGTTTGCGAATATCGCTCATGGCTGTAACAGTGTCCGGGCGACGAAAATGGCGCTCAAGCTGAGCGATATCACGATCACAGAGGCTGGATTCGGGGCGGATCTCGGCGCGGAAAAATTCTTTGATATCAAGTGCCGTATGGCGGGTCTCAGACCGGATGCAGTAGTTCTGGTTGCAACTGTGCGCGCTTTGAAGTATAATGGGGGCGTTGCAAAGGCTGATCTTGCTCAAGAAAATCTGGATGCCCTTGCAAAAGGAATCGTAAATCTTGAAAAGCATATTGAAAACATACAGAAATACGGAGTCTCTGTAATCGTGACTCTGAATTCATTTATGACAGATACAGAGGCAGAGAATGAGTTTATCCGCAGATTCTGCGAAGAACGAGGATGTGAGTTCGCTCTTTCGGAAGTATGGGAAAAAGGCGGCGAAGGCGGCATTGCACTGGCAGAAAAGGTCCTTGACACCCTTGAGAACAAAAAGTCGGATTTCCACACTTTATATGCGGACGGACTGTCTGTCAAAGAGAAGATCGAGACAGTGGCAAAGGAGATATACGGAGCGGGGGGAGTCGTATATGAGCCGTCGGCAGAGAAGCAGATCGCGAGGATCGAAGCGCTCGGATTTGGGACGTTTCCGGTCTGTATGGCAAAGAATCAGTATTCACTGTCCGATGATGCGCAGAAACTGGGAAGACCGGAAGGTTTTGACATCCATATCCGGGAGGTGTATGTAAGCTCAGGGGCAGGATTTGTCGTTGTCCTTACCGGAGCGATCATGACCATGCCCGGACTTCCAAAAGTCCCGGCGGCGAATGGGATCGATGTTACAGATGACGGCAAGATCACAGGACTGTTTTAAATGATAAAGGGGAGACATAGATGCCACAGATAATCGATGGAAAAAAGAT
>DWYM01000004.1 GCA_019118665.1 Candidatus Mediterraneibacter intestinipullorum | reverse complement strand
CTCTCTGTACCGGAACATTTGTCGGAATCTCGACTACATCCATTCCATAAATATCACGGAACTCTTTTTCCTCTGTGAGAGCAGTACCGGTCATACCGCTCTTCTTTTCAAATTTATTGAACAGGTTCTGGAAGGTGATCGTGGCCAGCGTCTTGCTCTCCCTGCGCACCTGCACATGCTCCTTTGCCTCGATCGCCTGGTGGAGACCGTCAGAATAGCGGCGTCCCGGCATGATACGTCCTGTAAATTCATCCACGATCATGACCTCGCCCTCAGGTGTCACCACATAATCCTGATCCTTGAACATCAGATTGTGCGCGCGCAGCGCAAGGATGATATTGTGCTGGATCTCCAGGTTCTCCGGGTCAGCAAGGTTGTCGATATGGAAAAACTGCTCAACCTTTTTCACTCCGTCTTCCGTCAGGTTGATGGCTTTTTCCTTCTCATTTACGATGAAATCTCCGGTCTCCTCAATGTCCTCGCCCATGATGGCGTTCATTTTGGAAAATTCACCGCTCGCCTCGCCTCTCTCAAGCTGGCGGGCAAGGATATCGCACGCCTCATAAAGTTTCGTTGACTTTCCGCTCTGCCCGGAAATGATAAGCGGAGTCCTGGCCTCATCGATCAATACTGAGTCGACCTCATCGATGATCGCGAAATGCAGCCCTCTCTGAACGAGCTGTTCTTTGTAAATGACCATGTTATCTCTCAGATAATCAAATCCGAGCTCATTGTTGGTCACATAAGTGATATCACAGTCATAAGCCGCGCGGCGCTCTTTGCTGTCCATGCCATTTAAGACAACACCCACTGTCAGGCCGAGAAATTCGTGTACTTTTCCCATCCACTCGGCGTCACGTTTTGCCAGATAATCGTTGACAGTGACGATGTTCACACCTTTGCCGTCCAGGGCATTCAGATAAGCCGGAAGCGTAGATACAAGCGTTTTACCTTCTCCGGTCTTCATCTCCGCGATACGGCCCTGATGAAGGACAATGCCGCCGATGAGCTGTACTCTGTAATGGCGCATACCGAGGCTTCGATATGCAGCTTCACGGACAACGGCAAACGCCTCCGGAAGAATGTCATCCAGAGTCTCACCCTGCCCCAGACGATCCTTGAACTCTCTTGTCTTTGCTCTAAGCTCTTCGTCAGACAGTGCCTTCATCTCTGACTCCATTGCCTCGATCCTGTCCACGATCGGATAGATGCGTTTCAGTTCGTTCTGGCTGTGGGTGCCAAAAATTTTCTCTATAATACCCATATCCTACAATTAACTCCTTATATAAATTTAAGCGTCGGGACGATTCTCCGACGCCGCTCCGTTTTTCATTTTAACACTAACTGATGGGTAATTCAACCAATTCATAACTTGTTTACAATTTCAGAGCTTCCTCACCACATCATAAGGGATATCCCCTCCGAAAAGATCCAGCGCGCTTCCGATCGTGAAATCCACCCGGCCGCCGCTCAGCTCCCGGAATCGTTCCAGATCCTCCAGCGTCCCGATCCCACCCGCATAGGTGACTGGAATACCGTCCCATTTTCCCAGCATATGTACCAGCTCGCCTTCCATTCCCGAGCGCTTCCCCTCCACGTCCACTCCGTGTATAAGGAACTCATCACAATATTCCGCCAGCTCCTCGAGGACCCTGCTGTCAAGGCGCACTTCCGTGAACTTCTGCCAGCGGTCCGTCACCACATAATACGCTCCGTCCTTCTTCCTGCAGCTCAGATCAAGAACGATGCGCTCTTTTCCCACCGCGGAAACCAGCCTCTCCATGTTCCCCTGATGAAATTTTCCATCCCGGAACACATAGGAAGTCACGATCACATGGCTTGCCCCTGCTTCCAGATATCCCACGGCATTTTCGGCAGTGATCCCGCCGCCGATCTGCATGCCTCCCGGAAAGACGGAGAGCGCGGATAACGCCTGTCTCCTTGTCATCTCATAATAATCTGAACCGGCAGGATTCAAAAGGATGATGTGGCCGCCCCGCAGACCGTCCTTTCTATATAATCCCGCATAAAAATCCGCGCCGAGCTCTGATGAAAAATTTGTGCAGGCGCTGTTCCCTTCATCCCTCAAGCTTCCTCCCACGATCTGTTTTACTTTTCCGTTATGTATATCAATACAGGGTCTGAACCGCATCTTCCCATCTCCTCTGCCTTTTTCGCCATAACTGCCGCAAAGCGGGAATCTTCCCCGACTCTGCG
This sequence comes from Candidatus Mediterraneibacter intestinipullorum, assembly GCA_019118665.1. Classification (GTDB taxonomy): domain Bacteria; phylum Bacillota; class Clostridia; order Lachnospirales; family Lachnospiraceae; genus Mediterraneibacter; species Mediterraneibacter intestinipullorum. The sequence continues at coordinate 401 of DWYM01000004.1, read as the reverse complement.
GCAACCATTTATCCTGTCAAAAATCTCCGCGGACTTTTCAAATACTCTTACCTGTTGTTCTGTGTATCGTTCTGTACGCCATTGTCATCGGTCAGTTCATCCGTCGCCTTGTCCACTCCATCCGTCACATCGTCTGTCACGTCATCCACACCGTCTGTCACGTCATGCACCGCGTTGTCAAGTATGCCGTCGCCTTCTGTAGCGTCATTCATCGTCCTGTCGTTTGCGTCTGTGGTATTTGTGGTATTGTCTGATGCGTTGTTATCAGTCGTTGACTGATCCGCGCCGTTATCAGCATTATCCCTGCTGCTGCAGGCGGCTGTCCCGAAAAGCACGAACGTACATGTCACAAGCACAAGAAGTTTTTTCATTTTCTTCATAAGATTGTCTCCCTTTCCATA
>DWYM01000044.1 GCA_019118665.1 Candidatus Mediterraneibacter intestinipullorum | reverse complement strand
CATCAAATTTCACGCTCTTTTTATATTCGCAGTCAACATGAAGCACCGGGCTGATATACCCCATTTCCTCAAAACGGCGGTACGGATAACCGATCTGGTTTAACATATCCACGCGCGCCTCTTCCATCCAGCGGATATAATTCGAGTGATGAATGATGCCCATCTGATCTGTCTCATAATATTTCGCTGTTTTTGTATATGGTTTCATATATCTGTTCCTCCATTTTCGATATATTTTCAAATCGTACTCACTGCATCGCTGATCGTCTTTACTCCTATCAGCTTTATCCCACTGATTCCTTTCACCATCTTCAGAGACACCTCCGGAAGGATGCATGTCTCAAAGCCAAGTTTCTTTGCCTCGGCCACGCGCTGCTCCGGCATATTTACCGCACGAACCTCCCCGCTTAATCCCACCTCGCCGAACACAATGGTCTTTTCATCAATGGGACGGTTCCGGTAACTGGACACCAGAGCCATCACAATGCCAAGGTCAATGGCAGGTTCGTTCATTCGTATCCCGCCGGCAATATTTACATAAGCGTCAGAATTTCCAAGCGCCATACCCAGCCTTTTTTCCAGCACTGCCATCAGCAGATTCACCCGGTTATAATCTGTTCCCGCCGCAGTCCTTCTCGGCATACCGAAATTACTGTGGCACACCAGCGCCTGTATCTCGATCAAAATTGGCCGAGTTCCTTCCATAGAGCATGCCACCACTGACCCGGAGGCATTTTCCGGTCTGCCGCTCAACATATATTCCGAGGGATTCTCTACTTCCACAAGCCCGGTCTGCCGCATCTCAAACACACCGATCTCGTTGGTGGAACCAAAACGGTTCTTCACCGCTCGCAAAATCCGATAAGATGCATGTCTGTCCCCCTCAAAATACAGCACTGTGTCCACCATGTGTTCCAGCACTCTCGGTCCTGCAACAGTCCCCTCTTTTGTCACATGTCCCACGATAAAAACCGGGATGCACAGTCCTTTCGCCAGCTGCATAAAAATATTTGTGGACTCGCGCACCTGCGACACGCTTCCAGGCGCGGAGGACACTTCCTCGCTGTACATCGTCTGGATAGAGTCAATGATCACCAGTTCCGGCTTCTCCTTCTCGATCACACCGCGGATTGTCTCCAGGTTTGTCTCACACAACAAGTACAGGCCGGAGGAAAATGCTCCCATACGGTTCGCTCTCAGTTTGATCTGTGCCTGAGATTCCTCACCTGAAATATACAATACCTTTTTCTTGTCTGCAAGGCGCTGGCACACCTGGAGAAGCAGGGTTGACTTCCCAATCCCCGGGTCTCCTCCTACCAGAACAAGCGACCCCGGCACAATCCCGCCTCCGAGCACACGGTCGAGTTCACGAATCCCGGTCCTGACTCTCACATCATCATCCGCTGTCACCTCATTCAGAGGGATTACCTCTGCCTCCCTTACAGATTCTCTCACCGACCGCGCTGATGCCGTACTTCCTTTTGTAATGCCGCTGTTGATCCTTTCTTCCACAAATGTATTCCACTCTCCGCACGCCGGACACTGGCCAAGCCATTTGGCTTCCTCATGTCCGCAGTTCTGACAGAAAAACACGCTTTTCTTTCCTTTTGCCATTCTCTTTCCCTTCCCAATATAATCAAAACGGGGCGGACACATCATCCACCCCTGTCAATTCACATCCTCTGTGTACAATCAGCATTTAACAACTTTTACCTGCGCTTCCTGGTCTGAGGAAAGTTCCACGCTGACACTGAGCTTCCCGCTTAAATTCGTGCTCATTTTTCCTGCGGAATCTCCGCCGATAAACACTTCGTACTCGCTCTCCGGCTCAAGTTCAAGTGTGAACTGCACGTCTCCTTTTGCCGAAACCGTAAAGACCACTTCTGTATCCGTCTCCCTGAAATTTTCCACAGCGCTCCCCGGCACAGACTCATAAACGAACATTCCGTTTTTCTCCAGCTTTGTAATTTCTGAAAAAGTCTTCACTTTATAAACATCGCCTTCAAATTCATAATTTTCTTTTTTTGTCTTGGATGCAAGTGTGTAATCTCCAAAACTAAGTGTTCCATCCGCCTCTGCACGCAATAATTCTTTCACTGCTGCCATCTCGTTTTCCTCCTAAGTGTCTCAGACTGTTTCTATTATTGTTATTATAATATAAAACCCTGCTTTTTTCTACCGAAATATCTGCAGCAATTCAATCCGCAGACATTCATTTCCCTATACAACAGAGCTGCTGTTTACAATAAATCGTATCTCCTTTTTTGCCGCTCCTGCTTCCACATGATCGCCGGACTTTATCTCTCCGCTTAGGATTGCTTCCGCCAGTTTATCCTCCAGTTCGGTCTGGAGCGCACGGCGAAGCGGCCTTGCGCCGTATTTTGCATCCGTCCCCTTCTCTACGATCAGGTTCTTAGCCGACTCCCTGAGTGTGAGACGGATATCCATCTGCTCTGCCAGACGCTTTGTGAAATCACGGCACATGAGTGTCACGATTTTCTTCATATGTGTTTTATCAAGAGCATGGAACACAATGATTTCATCAATACGGTTTAAGAATTCCGGTCGGAAAATCATCTTTACCTCATCCATGACATTCTGTTTCATTCTCTTGTAATCTCCTGCCAGGTCTTCTTTTGCGGCAAATCCCAGCTTCTTCGGCTCGACGATCGCCTTTGCCCCTGCGTTGGATGTCATAATGATCACTGTATTGGAAAAATCTACTTTCCGCCCCTGAGAATCCGTGATATGCCCGTCGTCCAGCACCTGCAGAAGAATATTAAATACATCCGGGTGCGCCTTCTCGATCTCATCAAAAAGGATCACGGAATAAGGATGGGTTCTCACCTGATCGCTGAGCTGTCCGCCCTCCTCGTGTCCCACATAACCCGGAGGTGAACCAATCATCTTGGCGACAGAATGTTTCTCCATGTATTCTGACATATCCACACGGATCATGGATTCTTCAGTGCCGAACAGAGCTTCTGCCAGAGCTTTGGAAAGCTCTGTCTTTCCCACACCCGTGGGTCCTAAGAACAGGAAAGAACCAATGGGCCGGCGCGGGTCTTTTAATCCCACACGTCCCCGTTTCACCGCCCGCGCCACAGCGCTGACTGCTTCTTCCTGTCCGATCACCCGTTTGTGCAGCACGCTCTCCAGCTTTTTCAAACGGTCTGTATCACTCTCTGCCAGTTTCTGCACAGGAACTTTTGTCCATACGGAAACCACTTCTGCAATATCCTCTGCCGTAACCGCCGGGCGCACGGAAGACATCTTTTTCTGGAAACGCTTTTTCACACTCTCCAGCTTTGCCTGAACCTGATCCTGCTCTCTCTGAATCAGAGATGCCTCCTCAAAATCCCCTCTGCGGATGCTCTCTTCTTTCTGCACTGCCAGTTCCTTTTCAGACTCCTCCAGGGCAGTAAGATTATCCGGCACTTTATATCCTTTCAGGCTTACCTTTGAACATGCTTCATCCAGCACGTCAATCGCTTTATCCGGAAGATTCCTGTCTGTGACATACTGTTTGGACAGCTGCACGGCTGCCTCCAGCGCTTTATCACTGATCTCAACTTTGTGATGGCTTTCGTACTTTTCTTTCAGGCCGTTCAAAATAGCCAGACACTGCTCTTTTGTCGGTTCCTCTACTGATACCGGCTGAAACCTGCGCTCCAGCGCCGCATCTTTCTCAATGTATTTCCGATATTCAGCAGTCGTGGTCGCGCCGATCAGCTGCATCTCACCTCTGGCAAGAGACGGCTTAAGTATGCTGGATGCATCAATCGCTCCCTCTGCTCCGCCGGCGCCGATCATCGTGTGTATCTCATCGAGAAAGAGAATAATATTCCCGGCTGCTTCCACCTCGGAAATCAACCCTTTCATCCGTTCCTCAAACTCGCCCCGGTACTTTGACCCCGCGATCAGGCCGGGCAGGTCCAGCGTATATATCCTTTTGTCTTTCATCTTCTCAGGAACAACACCTGCTGCAATCCTCTGAGCCAGCCCCTCGATGATAGCAGTCTTTCCCACGCCCGGTTCCCCGACCAGACATGGATTGTTTTTTGTTCTGCGGCTTAAAATCTGCATGAGTCGGTACATTTCCTGCTCACGGCCCACCACCGGGTCCAGTTTTCCTTCCTCCGCCCGGGCAGTCATATCCGTACAGAACTGTTCTGTCATGGAACCAGTACCTTTCTGCGCCTCCTGCAGTTCCTCCTGATATTCCTTTGGGTCTGCTCCTGCCGCATTCATGATATCTGTGAAAATTTTCTGAAGGTTAATGTTCAGCGTGATCAAAATACGGGTTGCCACGCAGTCCACATCTCTTATCATGGACAAAAGCAGATGCTCTGTCCCCACGCTGGCCGTGTGAAGTCTGCGGGCCTCCTTTTCACTGTTTTCAAGTATATATTGAAACCGCGGACTTTCCTTCGGCTTTCTCTCTGAAAAAATATTCTCCTGAGGCACGATCAGTTCATCCATAAGCCGCAGGATTTTTTCTTCCTCCACACCGTTCTGTGCGAGAATCTGCCCTGCAACTCCTGCATACTCAGACCGAAGCCCCAGAAGAAGATGCTCTGTCCCAATATACGGATGCCCCATCTCCTTTGCCTTCTTTGCGGCGCAGCGGATGGCGCTTTCCGCCTGTTTTGTATATGAAATATGCATAGATTCCTCCTGTCTTACGCTTTTAGCTGATCAAATATCTCATCCACCAGATCATGTACCTCCTCGCGGGAAATGTTCTTGCAGCATCCCCTGGCAAGCACCATCTGAAGTTCACGGCGCATCTGCTCGAGCTGTTCCAGTTTGTCGACCGCAAGGGCGATCACTGCTCCCCGCCTCTTGTCCAGACTGATATATCCTTCTCTTTTGAGTACACTGTACGCCTTATTTACTGTATGCATGTTCACGCCAACCGTATCTGCAAGCTGACGCACCGACGGCAGGGAATCCCCCTCCCTGATGGTGCATGTGGCAATCCCCATGATGATCTGATTACAAAGCTGGATATAGATAGCCTCGTCACTGTCAAAATCGACTTCTATGATCATGATGGTCTCCTTTCTGCATGTGTTATAGATATGATAGCACAAAGTGACAATTTTTCAATTATCTTTTCGAAAACTTTATTGCTCCCATTCTCCGTCAAACACAACCTCAGCAGGACCTGTCATAAACACGGTGTCTCTTTCACAGTCCCATTTGATTTTAAGATCACCGCCCAGAAGTTTTACTGTGACCTCATCCTCTGTATACCCGTTTAAGGCGCATGCCACAGCCACTGCACAGGCGCCTGTCCCGCAGGCCAGCGTCTCTCCTGATCCCCGCTCCCACACGCGCATCTGAGCAGTGTGCCGGTCGATCACCCGGACAAATTCAGTGTTGACTCTCCTTGGGAATCTCTCGTGATTCTCGAATTTGGGGCCGATCTCCTCCAGCGGCAGTTCCTGAAGATCACAGTCCACAAATACAACTGCATGGGGATTTCCCATGGATACACAGGTCATCCGATATTCCTCTCCGTCTGCCATAATGGGGTCGTCGATCACCTGATCGCCGGACGCTTCCACAGGAATCTCAGACGGCTTCAGCCCTGGTTTGCCCATATCCACTTTTACCAGCTTCACTTTACCGTTTTCCACAGTCAGATCAAGGTATTTTATTCCGGCAAGTGTTTCTACAGAAATGCTCGTCTTATCTGTCAGTCCATAATCATAGACGTATTTTGCAACGCACCTGATTCCGTTTCCGCACATTTCTCCTCGGGATCCGTCTGCATTGTACATCTCCATCTCAAAATCTGCCTTGTCGGACGGATTGATCATGATCAGACCGTCTGAACCAACCCCAAAATGCCGGTCGCTGATCTTTTTGGCCAGCTCGGGCGGATTTTTAATTTTCTCTTTCAGACAGTTTACATATACATAATCATTTCCAAGTCCCTGCATTTTTGTAAATTTCATTTTATACCTAAAACCTTTCTTCTGTGTTTTATTTCTGTTTCATGCCTCTGCGGCCAGTTTCAGCACTTCCTCCCGCTCCGGCATGGCCGGGATGGCGCCTTTTCTCGTAGTCACTATGGCTGCTGCCGCATTGGCAAAGGTAAGCATCTCGCCCAACTGTTCTTCTGTCATATCATTAAAATCATGCTCCAGGATGTAATTCAGGGAACTGCCCCCAAACGTGTCGCCCGCACCTGTTGTCTCTATCGTCCTGACTGTAAACCCCGGACGCTCTACGCGCATCCCTTTATAATATGCTCTGCTTCCGTCCCTGCCCATAGTAAGGAGAATGAGCGGGATGTGGTACTTCTCCTGAAGATAGGCGATACCCTCGTCATAGTCCTCTTTTCCTGATACAAACTGAATCTCATTGTCTGATATTTTAAGGATGTCGCAGACACCAAACCCATACTCCATCTGCTCTCTGGCAAGATCAGCAGAGCTCCACAGTGGGAGCCGCAGATTCGGATCAAAGGAAATCAGACATCCGCTCTTCTTTGCCGCCTGCACCGCTTTTTTCGTTGCAGCCCTCACCCCGTCATGAGTCATGGACAGCGTGCCAAAATGGAAAATCTCTGCCTGTCCGATAAATTCAGTATCTATCTCATCCTCGCAGAGCATCATATCGGCCCCCGGATTGCGGTAAAAAGAGAACTCTCTGTCCCCATCCGGGAATGTATGAACAAAGGCGAGGGTTGTATTCACATTCTCATCTGTCACAAGGTGAGAAGCGTCGATCCCTGCCGCCGTGATCGTATTTTTAAGAAGGGCGCCAAACTGGTCTTTTCCCACTTTGCCGACAAAGGCTGTTCGTTTCCCCATTTTGTTCAGGAGGGCAAGCACATTGCAGGGCGCGCCTCCCGGGCATGCCTCGAACAGATTATTTCCCTGTTCACTCTGTCCGTTCATCGTAAAGTCGATCAGCAGCTCACCCAGAGCGATCACATCATATTTTTTCTTCATATCGAACCTCCTTTGATCAAATGATCAATTAAAATAAACCAGTTCCTCTATAGGCTCTGCCGGTTCAATGTGTTCTGCTTCCAGAACCGGTCCTTCACCCCGGTATATGGACACATTGGCGAACCCCACTTTTGCCCGTATTTTTACCCAGTCCCCTGGTTTTAATTTGGGCGCGTAAGAACTCCTGCACACATATCCCAGGAAAGACATATCATCCGCACAGCAGGTCATGGCCATGCGCCCGGGCAGGAACACTTTGGACGGAAATGTCCTCGGTTTCATGACCTTTGCAGTGAACTCGATCACTTTCCCTTTGTATCTGTCAGGATTTTCCATCATGTCCACATACCAGATACCGTAATCTTCTTTCTGTATCTCAATGACCGGAGCTTTCAGATCATAAGGTACGTCATCCTCAAAAATATTTTCCACTTCGCCATTCTCATCCTCAAAGATCACTTCCGCCTGAGGGCTTACCACTTTGACACTCCTGCGGTATCCTGCCAGCGGCTTAATATCCTCGCACCTGTTAAACAGCACCATCTCTGAGCCCTTGACCATCTCCACAAAGAGAGGTTTTAAATTTGTCAGGTACATCTGGAATGTGCTGGCATCCACTGTGGTGAGTTTCTGCTCGATCCCCCAGCCTGCGGGCAATTTTAAATTCTCAAAATCACTGACTTTCCACATGCCGTTATATTCCACGACCACACGCTCCGGATGATGTTTCCCGTCCATCTCCTCCAGCCATTCTTCAGTCAGGTCTTCCTGTTCTTCCACCCGCTCGATCACAACACCGTATTTGAGCATCTCCATGGGATCATACTCCTCCTCCCCATCTTCACAGAGGATAAGAAGCGTCTTTCCGTCGATCTGAAAATAATCCTGTTTCAGTGTAAAATTAAGAAACTGGGTCTTTCCGCTGTCCAGAAATCCGGTCATCAGATAGACCATTACACTTGGTTCATACATTGCTACTCACTCCTGTCTATATTTCCTGTCCCGTCTGCGGATGCATCATGTCTCTTAAAGCAGATGCGGCCTATGCCAGAGCAAACAGTTCCGCCAGCCTGTCCTCATTTAATTCTGCTCCGATGACACAGATACGCCCTGTGTACTCCGGTGCTCCTGCACGGACTTCATGCTCCCCGGGAACCATGTCAAAATAAATCCACTCTCCGTCTGCTCCCGCAACCATGCCTTTCGCGCGAAGGACATTTCCGTAAGAACTGTCTTCTTCCAGCTGCTTCAGGATATCGGATATCTGTTCCTTTGTATAAGTGTGGATCGTCTCCTGCCCCCAGCTGGCAAACACTTCATCCGCATGATGATGTCCCGCATGGTCATGATGATGTTCGTGGTGATGCTCATGGTCATGTCCGCAGCATTCCCCGTGTTCATGGTGATGTTCATGTTCGTGATCATGTTCGTGATCATGCCCGCAGCATTCTCCGTGCTCGTGATGATGCCCGCACTCCGGACAGATCAGTTCGTCAAGAAGCTCTGCCTCAAGGGACTTCCCGGATTCCATTGTCTTTAATATCTTTTCACCGGAAAGCTGTACGATAGGTGTTGTAATAAATGGAGCCTTATCGTTGAGTTCCCTGAGAAGAGCCACGCTCTCTTCCACTTTCTCCGGCTTTGCTTTGTCTGTACGGCTTAAGATCACTGCCCCCGCATACTCGATCTGGTTGCTGAAAAATTCTCCGAAATTCTTCCTGTATACACGGCACTTTGTCACATCCACCACCGTGGTAAAGCTGTTGAGATGCGCGTCGATCTCCTCCTGGACATCCCGCACCGCCTTGATCACATCGGACAGCTTGCCCACACCGGACGGCTCGATCAAAATCCGGTCAGGATGGTAAGTGTCCACCACCTCTCGAAGGGATTTTCCAAAATCACCCACAAGTGAACAGCAGATACATCCGGAGTTCATCTCCCGTATCTCGATCCCTGCCTCTTTCAAAAATCCGCCGTCAATTCCTATCTCTCCAAATTCATTCTCAATCAGCACGACCTGCTCCCCTGTGAATGCTTCTGAGAGCAGCTTTTTGATCAGTGTTGTCTTTCCGGCCCCAAGAAATCCGGAAATAATATCAATCTTTGTCATTTTAATTCATCCTCCTTATATCTTATCTTCTCAGTTTTATTTTAAATCCAGTTCCACCGGACAGTGATCTGAACCCATCACATCTGTCAGTATTTTTGCGTCAGCCAGCCTGTCCTTTAAAGACTCGGACACGCAAAAATAATCTATGCGCCACCCGGCATTTTTCGCCCGGGCGCTGAACCGGTAAGACCACCATGAGTAGATGCCTTCCTGTTCCGGATAAAAATACCGAAAGGTGTCGATAAACCCTGCATCTAAAAGTTCTGTAAACTTCTGTCTCTCCTCATCCGTAAATCCCGCATTTTTCCGGTTTGTCTTCGGATTTTTCAGGTCGATTTCCCGGTGAGCCACATTCATGTCTCCGGTCACGATAACCGGTTTTGTCTCATCCAGCTTCTTCAGATAAGCCCTGAAATCATCCTCCCACTTCATCCGATAATCAAGCCTTGCCAGCTCATTCTGAGAATTTGGCGTGTACACTGTGACAAAATAAAAATCTTCAAACTCACAGGTGATGACGCGTCCTTCCTGATCGTGTTCTTCTATTCCTATGCCGCAGGAGACAGAAAGCGGCTTCTCTTTTGTAAACACCGCGGTTCCCGAATACCCCTTTTTCACGGCATAATTCCAGTACTGATGATAACCCGGAAGGTCCAGTTCAAGCTGTCCCTCCTGCATCTTTGTCTCCTGGATACAGAAAATATCTGCGTCCGCCTCTTTAAAAAAATCAAGAAATCCTTTCTGGACGCATGCCCGTATTCCGTTTACATTCCATGATATCAGTTTCATGTATTCCCTCTTTTCTATGTCAGTCACTTTATTTAATAGTACACTTTTCTCAGAAACAGTCCTTTGGCCGGAGCAAGAAATCCTGCCCGCGCCCTGTCTTTCGACTTCAGAGCTTCACTCACACTCTGAGGCGTGCGCTGATGGATTCCCACTTCCAAAAGAGTTCCCGTGAGTATGCGCACCATGTGATACAAAAATCCAGTGCCCGTGTATTCAATGACCAGGCCGTTGTTCTGCCTGCGGATAATTATATCATAAATCGTCCGCTTTGTGGACTTTTCATCCCTTTTATCCGTATAGCCGGCAAACTCATGCGTCCCCGCAAGCAGGCGGGCCGCTTCCTTCATCTTCTCCACATCCAGGTCATTTGGAAAATGATATGCATACTTTCTTGTAAATACATCCGGTTTCTCTCCGGTATCAATGTGATATTCGTATGTTTTTCCCACTGCACTTTTCCGGGCGTGGAAACCGTTTTTGACAAGCTTGGCGCTCAGAATACGGATATCTTCAGGAAGAACTTCATTGATCTTCTCTGTAAAAAAGTTTTCCTCCGTCTTTCCCGGAAGCATGACGCTGGCCGTCTGTCCTTTTGCATGGACGCCCGCATCTGTTCTGCCGGATCCATTTACTTCAACATCATAACCTATCTGCCCGGAAATCGTCTGCTCAAGGATCCCCTGTATGGTCCGGTCAGTATTAGACTGCCTCTGCCACCCCTGATAACGGGTTCCGTCGTAAGCGATTGTCAGTTTATAGGTACGCATAAAGCACCTCCAGTAATCTCTCAGAAAAAGGCAGCCTTTCAACGGCTGCCCTCCTCCTGTATCCTTTTTATTGAAGAAACTTCTTCAGCTCGTCCATAAATGTATTCGCATCTTTGAACTCCCTGTAAACAGACGCAAACCGGACATATGCCACCGGATCTAAGTCCTTTAATTTCTCCATAACGATCTCTCCGATCACACTGCTCGGAATTTCCTTTTCCTCCCGGTTAAAAATCTCCAGCTCAATAGCGTCAATCGTTTTCTGTATAGCTTCCGCTGGAACCGGACGCTTATAACATGCGCTCAGCACTCCGTGTTCGATCTTGGACCGCTCATACTGCTCCCGGTTGTCATCCTTTTTGATCACGATCAATGGAATCGTCTCTACTTTTTCATATGTGGTAAATCTTCTTCCACACTCATCACAGGAACGGCGTCTTCGAATCGAGTTTTTGTCTTCCGCCGGTCTGGAATCTATTACTCTGGTGTCAGGGTTTCCGCAATAGGGACATTTCATACTTCCTTCCGCCTTTCTTAGCTTTTGCCTCAGTCTGATTCTGCAATCTTCGTTCATTATACACAATCGTCAAAACTTTTGCAAAAACTTTTCTTCCTGAATCTCAACTATTATGATGTCCGGTCCGATTTTCCGGATGCAGGAAAAAGGGATGACATATTCACAGTCTGTTCCCAGAAAACCGCATATTTTCCCGGGACCAGGTATGACGATTGCCTCCACCTCACCGCAGCAGACATTGATATCCACATCTACAACACAGCCCAGACGTCTGCCGGTACAGATATTGATCACTTCTTTATTCCTGAGTTCACAGATTCTCATTTCCCTTCTCCTGCCGGCAGTCTCCTTACTCTCATCTTATGTCATCCTTTAAAAAGCGTGCATGTTTTGTCCGGAATCCCTTTCCTTTTCTGATGTTCTGCTCTACAATAAGTATGAAGTACGCATGTAATGTACGAAATATAAACCAGGAGAATTTATTATTATGAAAGAAACCATCTTACTTTTCAACCCGCCGGAAAAAGAACAGCTCTTAAAAATAGAGATGGCGCTGTTTCCCCTGCATATCCGCCTCAAAAGAGTGGCCTTGGAAAATTATAATCAGCCGCTGGGCGTACTGGCGGGCATCAAAGACATGAAGCCCGCACAGGGAAGTTATGACGGCGCGGAACTTCCCGGCACAATGTTCGTCTTCTGCTTTCTTGACGACAGCCGCCTCAATCAGGCTTTGGCCGCTCTGAGAAAATGCGGGGCAGGTCCTTTTCCCTACAAAGCAATCCTTACGCCTACCAACAGTGAATGGACGGCTCCGGAATGCTTTGCCGAAATCAAGAGAGAACATGAAGCCATGAACCCGTAAAGGGCGTGGCTTCATGGTTTTATCGCAGAATGCCCCATCCTGTCTGCTTGCAAATCATATCTGGATAAATTATAATATAGTATCATTGAATTCCAAGGGGGAACAGCCATGTGGAAGCGGACGGCACTAAAGAAAAAAGCACGCTCATCTATGAGAAAGAGTTACTGGAAAATGATATCTGTCTGCTTTATCATCGCCCTGGTGACCACCGCCTATCCTGTGTCCACAACATTTGTCAGTCTTCAGGTTGCCCCCAATTCCCATATCTCTGATGCAGCTTTTGCCCTCAGCATTCCTAATTCTGAAGTCATCATCCAAATCGGCAGCCAGCTGCTTGCAGACACTCCTCTGTCCGGACTGTTCCAAAGTACGGCAGCTCACATCAGCCAGCTTCTGATCGACATGTACTCCACACATATTTCTCTGATTTTTACCACACTCAGAGCTGTTTATGCATTTTTGTCTGAACCGTTTGGAATGCCTGTGGTCTTTTCAATCACGGCCGTATTCCTGATGCTTCTGTATCAGGTCTTTGTCAGCAATCTTCTCCTGATTGGCGAGAAACGCTTTTTTCTGGAGAGTCACAATTACAGCGCGACAAAGATATCCAAAATTTTTTTCCTGTTTAAACTGCGCTGTCTGTTCGCTCCCGCATGGATCATGTTCTGCCGCTCCCTCTTCCAGGGTCTCTGGTATCTGACCATTGTCGGCGGCATCATAAAACACTATGAATACATACTGATCCCATATATTCTGGCTGAAAACCCCAAAATCAGCCGGGCAGATGCTTTCCGCCTCTCAAAGCATCTCATGATGCACAACAAGTGGAAAATGTTTTGTCTCGACCTGTCATTCCTGGGTTGGAGACTGCTGTCCATCCTGACGCTCGGATTTCTTGATTTTGTTTTTGTAAACCCTTATATCACAGGCTGCCGTGCAGAACTGTACCTTGCTGTGCGCCGCAATTATGTCCTGTCGCGTTCCCCGCGGTATGAGCAGTTAAATGACCCCTACTTAGAGCATGTCCCGTCTGAAGATGAGCTTCTTATCAGTAAAGCGCTCTATGACGACTCTCAGGGGCCTTACACAAAGATATCCTATTTTGCTCCGGGAGAATATCCGGTATTCCTTTTTTCCGTACAGCCTCCGTTTCAGGCTGTAAAATCTCCCATCAGGGCTGACCGGAAATATGATACCCGCTCCTGTATTTTTCTTTTCCATGCTTTTTCCATCTTCGGATGGCTTTTGGAAACCATAATACACTTGCTCAGAGACGGATTTTTCTCGACAGGGCTCACTCTCAGGATACCCTGGATGCCTCTGTACGGAATCTGCGGCATCCTGCTCCTGCTCCTGTCAAAGCGGATACGCAAAAAACCGGTTCGGGTATTTCTTATGAGCCTGGTGCTGTACACTGTGACAGAATATCTGTTTAACACGGTCTCCGAACTCCTGCTTGGATATCCGCTCCGGGATTACAGTGAATTCCTGATGAACGTAAACGGCCGCATCTATCTGGGCGGCGCCCTTTTCTTCGCCCTGCTCGGCTGTGCGTTCCTGTATTATCTGGCGCCCAGATGGACTGGTTATTTCATGAAACTGAAACCCTCGGCCAGAACAGCCGTGTGCATCTGCCTGTCCGTCTTATTTGCCGCAGGCATTGTCCTTATGCCTCTGCTTTCCTGAAGTTTAAACCGGTCCGCCTGACCTTGCAGGGTTGCGCTGCGCTATTGATTTTTAGGGCAAATGATAGTAAACTTTCTATATGTTATTTTAGAAAATAAATGTGCCGTCAGAATGTGAACGGCGGAATGGAGATTATTATGAAAAAACGAGCAGTTGTAGCTTTGGGGCATCGCGCTCTTGGCACCACACTTCCGGAGCAGAAAGTCGCTGTAAAACATACGGCAAAATGTATTGCCGACCTGATTGAAGAAGGTTATCAGGTGGCTATCACGCACAGCAATGCACCGCAGGTAGGGATGATCCACACCGCCATGAACGAATTTGCCAAAGCTCATCCTGAATACACCCCGGCGCCCATGTCCGTCTGCTCAGCCATGAGCCAGGGATACATCGGCTACGACCTGCAGAACGGCATCCGCGAAGAACTGTTAAACCGCGGAATCTACCGTACGGTCAGCACAGTCCTGACACAGGTTATCGTAGACCCTTATGATGACGCTTTCTATACTCCCACCAAAGTGCTGGGCCGCTATATGAATGCGCAGGAAGCAAACGAAGAACGCAAAAAAGGCAATTATGTCATTGAGGAGGCAGGCAAAGGCTTCCGCCGCGTGGTATCTGCGCCAAACCCGGTAAAGATCGTGGAGCTGGATGCTGTCAACGCACTCCTTGACGCAGATCAGATTGTCATTGCTGCCGGCGGAGGCGGTATCCCCGTCATGGAACAGGACAATCATCTAAAAGGCGCCAGCGCGGTCATTGAAAAAGACCTTGCCGCAGGAAAACTGGCTGAAGGAATCAACGCGGACATGCTCATCATCCTGACAAATGTGGAAAAAGTGTGCATCAACTTGGGACAGCCTGACGAAAAGCCCCTTGATGACATTACGGTAGAACAGGCAAAGAATTACATGGAAGAAGGCCATTTCGGCATCTACAATATGCTTCCGAAATTCCGTGCAGCAGTAGAATTCATCGAAGAACGGGAAGGACGCTGCGCTTATATCACATCTTTCGACAAAGTGAAAGACGCTCTGAAAGGAAAGACGGGAACTTGCATCCATTAGGCGCTGTAAAATACATCTTTCTGACATAAATCCGTAAAAGCTATATGTACAGCGAAAAAATGTTTGTGACGCCCTGCCTTTCGGCAGGGCATCACTTTTATATGGAAAGATATTTTGATGCTGCAGGGGCACCGCTCTAATGATTCTTCCGGCGTCTCCTGATCAGCAGAATGATGCCCAATACGCTCATAAGGGCAAGGGCCGCCAGCCCGATCCACAGACCCGGACTTCCTTCACTGTCTCCACTCTGGGGACTGCCCGGACTGTGCGGCGCTTCGGGGTTCGTTCCCGGCACATATGAGTTCACAAGATGATATCCTTCCACTTTCATCTCATAGTCCCGTATGGGCGCTTCGCCTATGGTATACTGGATTTCATGCCCATCTAAGGCAAACTTCGGAAGCCCCTCAAAGACATAACTCCAGCCGTCCTGTGCAGTCACTTTACGCTGTTCGTACAGCTCACCGTCCGCGTAAACATAGACAATGATAGACTCCGGCGGGTTCTGATTGCCGCCATGGTTCCAAGTCTTCTCGCCTGAGATCACCGTCTCATCCGGCGGAACGATCCGCTCATAAGTGTTGGTGAACACCAGCTCGCCCGCGGGCTGTCCGTCCTTTGTCAGAGTATATACAGGAACCAGTTTTCCGTTTTCTGCCGTCACGGTGACGGTCAGGGTGTAAACGGCCGTATCGTAGGTCCAGCCCTGAATTCCCCCGTTTAATTCGGTGATGGTGTAGGTGAATGTCCCTGCCCGGTCAAAGGTGATCTCCCCGATCTCCAGTTCGCCGCTTCCCTCCAGGGTAAGTATCTTCGTATTTCCGTCGCTTCCCTCCGGCATGGGAGCCCCGTCTTCCCCGCGCAGCAGGAACTCAAACCGTGTGTCAGGCGCGCCGGGGTCGCCCACTGCGAATTTCTGCAAAATGGGCGGGTCAAGAGAAACAGGCGGGAGATAGGTGTTCTTAATATTGTACCCTTCATAGGTCGGGATAAAGTTGTAAAGGGGGACTTCCTCAACAGTGTACTGAATGATATTCCCTTCTGCGTCATACTTGGGCGCATTGAAGGTGTAGTGCCATTCGCCGTTTTCGTCCGGGGTAACGATCTTTTCCTCCACCACCCTGTCGCCGTCCATCAGGCGGACGAGGATGGACTCCGGCTTCACGCTCTCCGGGTATCCGCCCAGCTCCCATGTCTTTTCACCGGTGATTTCCACCATGACGGTTCCCACAAAGGTATTGGTAACAGTGGATTCGATCAGCCCCACAATGACGGTTCCTTCGCCGTTTACAATACTCTGGCTGTACCCTTCTTCAAAGTAATCATCCTCCCGGATTTCATAATCCGCACCGGCAGGAAGGTCAAACTCCAGCGTTTCGCCGGGTCTTAATGTAAATGGTCGTTCTTCTCCGTCCACGATCAAGGTAAAATGGAACTCCCTGTCCTTATCGGCCTCCGGGTATTCCCCGGCAAGCTGCTTGGTGACGGCAAGTTTCCCGGTTTCCTCCGTCTCCTCCGGCACGCGGTTTTGGAAGGTGACGGCTGCCGTCCCGCCGCCTGCGATCACACCGTCTGCGCTGTCAATGGCCGGCAGATACCCGGCGGAATCAATCTCTCGTACCGTATACTCCACACCGTGAGGAACGCCCTCGATCACAGCAGTCTGCCCGGCTTTCAGAGTAATCGTTCCGCCGCTTTCGATCTGCTGCGGTTCGCCGCCGTCTATGCGGCATGAGTATGTACCGCCGTCTGAGAAGGTCACGATAAAGGCAAACTCCTGATCCGGATTTGCGTTTTCTCCTGTCACTTCTTTACTGATCTCCAGACTGCCCGCAGGCTTGTCCGGTTCCTCCGGGTTCTCATCGTACACGTTCACAAAAGGCAGCAGCAGTTCTTCCTCGCCGGTGATCCGGCCGGTATAGGTTTTCACGTTGGCAATATACCCGTCCTCTGTGTATTCCGTTTCGGTAACGGTGTATTCTGTCCCCACCGGCAGGTCGGGGAAAGTGTAGGTTTCCCCATTCTTTAAGGTGAAGCTGACCTCCTGTCCGTCAATGACAGCGGTAAAGGTAAACTCTTTATTCAGGTCCGCGCCCTCGCCGACAACTTCTTTGGAAATGGTTAAACTGCCGGTCTTCTCCGGGTCTTTGACCGGGTCGTGCGTGTTGACAAAGTCTGCCACGCAGCCTTCTTCGGTGATATTTCCCCGGTGGCCGCTGCCGGATGTAATGTATCCGGTTTTCGACGTTTCGGTGACGTTATAGAGCACGCCGACAGGGATATTTTCAAAAACCGCAGTCTGCCCGTGTTTCAGATAGATTTTGCCGCCGCTTGCGATGCTTGCCAGCTCGCCGCCGTCGATCCGGTATTCATACGTCCCGCCGTCTGAAAAGGTAACAGTAAACTCGAACACTTCCTGCTTCTGTGCTTCGGTGAGGGGGGAGCCGTCCGCATTTTGGACAATCTTGCGGATGGTAAGGGGGCCTTCCAACGGCACGTTGTAGGCGGTGACGACGGTAACTTCGGTGGTACCGCCGCCCGCCACGGTAAAGGGATACCGGGTCTTGCGCTGGCCGTTCTCGGTATCAAAGGTGTGGCCGGGTCCGGGGTCGGCCTCCTCAAAATAGTAGTCGCCCGCCGGGAGCTGCACATGGATTTTTCCCTCGCTGTCGGAGACATACCGCCCGCCGATCTGTTCGCCCTCTGCGGTGTAGAGATAGAAGACGGCGCCCGGCACAGGCGTTTCGGTCAGCGTCCCGTCCGGCAGCTTCTCCAGCTTATGCAGTTCCACGGCATAGATTCCGGCTGTGCCTGTCTTCTCGTTTTGGGCCTGCTGGTTGGCGCTCTGCCAGCCGTAGGTGCCGGTCATCATGGTGGATATGACAAAGACGGTCGCCAGAAACAGGCTGACAAGGCGTTTGATGGTTGCTTTCATAAAGCGCGCTCCCCTTTCATGTATATTTGACGAAATTTCTCTTTTTCGCTGAACTCTCCGATTTCATCCCCTTCGGATTTCAAAATATCAGCGCCCCGCCTCAACACAAAATCCCGGCATATTTTAGTCTGCAGATGATATGTATTTCCATGCCGCAGATGCCCCATGTAACTTGCGAAACTCGCATGTGCATCCTCCAGCCCGATTATCCCCTGTGCATAATCTTTCTGCAGTCTGCACAGGCGCCTTCTCATCCGGGTTTTGCTCTGTTTTTTCAGTTTGCGGACCACCTTTCCCGTATCAGTCAGAAAAAATCGCCATCCCAAAAATTCCACCCCACGATGCAGTGAATAAATCTGCGTTTTTC
>DWYM01000043.1 GCA_019118665.1 Candidatus Mediterraneibacter intestinipullorum | reverse complement strand
TATTGATCTTCTGTCTTGTATCCTCATCCGTGGCAGCCAGCAGACGGTCCACAACATTTGCCGGCATCTCCTCCAGGACGTCAACAGTGTCATCCACATACATCTCTTCCATGACTTCTTCCAGCTCGGAGTCGGTCAGCGCATTGATGAGATCCTCACGCATCTCGCTGTTCATATCCGTAAATACTTCCGCAGCCTCCTCCTTGGCAAGAAGGCGGAACACAAGCGTGCGCTGCTTTTTGTCAAGCTCTTCCAGACATTCCACGATATCGACAGGATGCATGGTTTCAAGTTCTTCTTTCAGTTCTTTAAAATTATGTTTTTCCAGCAGATCCGTTATCTGATCTACATCCAGTCTGTTTTTCTGATCCATGCCGTACCCCTTCCTGTTCTTCCACCGTGCACCGGAAAAATCGTTCTTTGAACATATTCTGCCCATTCCCCGGAATATTTTTCTATATAAGAAATCATCTTTTTATAGTATAATATGGTAGAAATTGATATACAAGGAGATTCTTATGAAAATTGTCGGTCTTATCACAGAATATAATCCGTTCCACAACGGACATCTTCACCATATAAAAGAAGCCCGGCGCGTGACCGGAGCGGATGCTGTCGTCGTTGTAATGAGCGGGGATTATGTCCAGCGGGGCGTCCCCGCCATCATGCCCAAACGTCTGCGCACGGAAATGGCTCTGAGCTGCGGCGCATCCGCCGTCTTCGAGCTCCCCGTCTGCTATGCGGCCGGGAGCGCTGAATATTTTGCCATGGGCGCAGTATCTCTCCTGGACAGCATGGGAGTGGTGGATTCCATCTGTTTCGGCAGCGAATGCAACGATCTGGAAGCGCTTTCCCATGTGGCGGATATCCTTTCCCGGGAACCGGAAGACTATCGCAGCCTCCTGAAGACAAACCTGAAAAAAGGGGCTTCTTTCCCATCCGCCAGACATGACGCTCTGCTTGAGTATACCCATGTCCCCGCATATGCGGCTCTGCTGGATGACCCGAACAACATCCTGGGGATCGAATACCTCAAAGCCCTGAAGCGTCTGAACAGCCGTATGACACCTTTTACGATCCGCAGGGAGGGCTCGCACTATCACGACCAGAATCTTTCCTCCGACAGCTTCAGCTCTGCATCCGCCATCCGCTCTCTGCTGGCCTACTCAGGCTCTACACTGCGCACCGAGCGTTCCGGCGGAACATTTGAGAACACTGCCTTCTCCAGCATATTAGGAGATCTGGAAAACCAGGTCCCCTCCTGCTGCCTGGAACTGCTCAAAGACTATCTCCGGGTACAATACCCTGTTTATCAGAATGATTTTTCTATCATCCTGAAATACAAGCTGCTCAACAAGCATCCCGGAAGCCTGGTCCGCTACCTGGACGTTTCAGAAGATCTGGCCAACCGCATCTGCGCGCAGCTTGACAATTTCTTCAACTATAAACAGTTTGCCGAACTCCTGAAGACACGCGAGACTACGCAGACACGCATAAACCGGGCGCTCCTTCACATTATGCTGGGGCTGAAAAAAGATGATATGACCGAATATATGGATAGCGGATATCACTTTTACGCCCGCCTCCTCGGCTACCGCAAAGACCGGGCAAAACTCATCAGCCTCATCGCAAGGGAGAGCCCCCTCCCGCTCCTCGCGAAGCTTTCCGACAGCGAAGAACTCCCCTATGCCGGGCAGAAAATGCTCAGGAACGATATCCTCGCGTCCAACCTGTATATGTCCGTCGTGACAGATAAATTCAGGACAGCGTTTCAAAACGAATACAAACAGGGGATCGTAAAGATCTGAAATTATCGCGGGAGTCCTCCGACTGAATAAAAGGAGAAAACAGCGGAGCGCTTTTTCGAAAATCCTTCAGAGCGGGTGTACAGGTGTCTCCGGTTCCGCTCCATGGAATTAAGAAAAATAACGAAATCCGGAAATATGCTAAGGGCAAAGCTGAGCAATGGGCAACTCGCCTTTGTCTCAGACAATCCCATTGCCCAGCTTAATACATATTCCCGGATTTCTATTTTTCTAAATTCCATTCCGAAGTCGCCTCAGACACCTGTACACCCGCTCTGAATACGTTTTCCATAATCTGCTCCGAGGTTTTCGGACACTTTACTCAATCGCAGCCCCCGGCAGATCCAGATTCACAACCTCTTTGCGATCGCTTTGATGAACTCTTCACTGTTGAGCACTGTCGGATTCTCTATAGTAGTGATCAGCGCCAGGTCCTTTGTCATCTCTCCTGCTTCGATGGTGTCGATCGTCGCTTTTTCCAGACGGTCCGCGAACTCCATCAGCTCCTTGTTTCCGTCCAGTTCGCCACGTTTTCTGAGAGCCCCTGTCCATGCAAAAATAGTTGCCACAGAGTTGGTGGATGTCTCCTCGCCTTTTAAGTGTTTATAATAATGGCGCTGCACAGTTCCATGTGCTGCCTCATACTCATAATACCCTTCCGGTGACACGAGCACGGAGGTCATCATGGCGAGAGAGCCGAACGCGGAAGATACCATGTCGCTCATCACGTCTCCGTCATAGTTCTTGCAGGCCCAGATATAGCCGCCCTCAGACTTCATCACACGCGCCACGGCGTCGTCGATCAGGGTGTAGAAATACTCGATCCCAGCTTCCTGGAACTTGCCGTCAAATTCCGCGTCATAAATCTCCTGGAAGATGTCCTTAAATGTATGGTCGTATTTTTTCGAGATCGTATCTTTTGTGGCAAACCAGAGATCCTGCTTTGTATCCAGAGCGTAGGAGAAACAGCTCCTCGCGAAACTCTCGATGGATTTGTTCAGATTGTGCATGCCCTGCACAATGCCCGGCCCTTCAAAATTATGTACCAGCTCTTTTATCTGTGTACCGTCTTCTGCCGTATATACGAGCTCCACCTTCCCCGCGCCCGGAATCTTCATCTCAGACCCTTTATACACATCGCCGTACGCATGTCTCGCGATAGTGATCGGCTTCTTCCAGTTCCTGACGCACGGTTCTATGCCTTTTACAACGATGGGGGCGCGGAATACAGTTCCGTCCAGGATCGCACGGATGGTCCCATTGGGGCTCTTCCACATCTCCTTTAAGTCATACTCATCCATGCGAGCCGCATTCGGAGTGATGGTAGCGCACTTCACCGCAACCTTATATTTCTTCGTAGCCAGAGCCGAGTCCCCTGTCACCTGGTCGTCCGTCTCATTTCTGTGCTCCAGTCCCAGGTCATAGTACTCTGTCTTCAGGTCAATGTAGGGGATGAGCAGTTCGTCTTTGATCATCTTCCAGAGAATCCTGGTCATCTCGTCCCCATCCATCTCTACAAGGGGTGTGGTCATCTTGATTTTTTCCATCGTCTGTTTCCTCCTGATCTCTTATATATATTTGTTTTATTCATTCTCATATCCATGTTTGTTCTATTCGTTCTCATATCCCTGCTTCTTCAGGTTCTGCATCACATGCATGATATGTTCATTGGCAAGATGCTCTGCCATTTCACCATCCCGGTCCCGGATAGCGCGCAGGATCTGCCGGTGCTCCCGGATAGATTTTCTGGCGCGGTCTTCTGACACGACAGACGATGTTCTGGCGGTCTGCACATAATTGTGGAAATCCGTCAGGACATGGCTTAAGATCCGGCTGCCCGACGCCTCATACAGGATCGAATGAAACCTGCTGTCCAGCGCCGCCACCTGTTCCGCGCTGAATCCACTCTCTTTTTTCATCTGAAACTCCGAAAGAAGGATCGTCTCCTCCAGCTCGTCAAGCTGCGCTTCCTTAATATGCTCTGCCGCCCAGCGGGCGCACAATCCTTCCAGCATAGAGCGGATCACATAGATATCCCAGACATCTTTGTGGGAGATGCCGGTCACATATGCGCCTTTGTTGGGAATGATGCTGACCAGGCCTTCCAGTTCCAGCTGGCGCAGCGCCTCCCTGACAGGGGTCCGGCTCACCCCAAGTTCTTTTCCTATGGTATTCTCCCTGAGCTCGTCATTTTCCTTATACTTCCCATTGAGAATGTCCTCACGGATTTTCTGGAAAACCCGCCCTCCCAGGGAATGATCCTGATACTCTTCCATTTTCAGTCCTCCTGCTGCCCGGACCGTCCGGTCATAATGTCATGTGCAGTTCGTCACACACACTGTCTATTTTCGCAACTAATTCTTCATCTGTCAAGACCGTAACACGCTCATCTTCATATTCTTTATCCACCCATTCTTTCAGCCTGCACACCAGTTCCGAGTTCTTATCCACCTGCCTGTCATCTGACAGTTTATAGTAGGCATTTATCCAATAGGCAATGCCCGCCGTGCCGGATGTATTGGATACAGAAACCAGCGCCGGGCGGTTCAGGAATTTGTCTGTATCAAATATATTGTAGATCTCCTCGCTCTTCAGCATGCCGTCCGCATGGATGCCGGCTCTCGTCACATTGAAATTCTTCCCCACAAAAGGTGTGCGGGATGGGATGTGATATCCGATCTCTTTCTCGTAGTATTCCGCCAGCTCTGTGATCACTGTGGTGTCCATTCCATCCAGCGTGCCCTGCAGCTGCGCATACTCAAACACCATGGCCTCCAGCGGCGTGTTCCCGGTCCGCTCTCCGATGCCGAAAAGGGAGCAGTTCACTCCGGATGCACCATACAACCATGCTGTCGTAGAATTGTTGACCGCCTTATAGAAATCATTATGCCCATGAAATTCAAGCAGCTCACTCGGCACGCCTGCATGTGTCATCAGGC
>DWYM01000042.1 GCA_019118665.1 Candidatus Mediterraneibacter intestinipullorum | reverse complement strand
TGTAGGATTACAATACATGTGTTACAACTGAATAATTAAAAAGACGGAAATACAGTTTCTGTGTTATAGTTTTAGCGACCAAACAAAAACAAAACAAGAAAGGATGTATTTCCGCATGGCTAGTATAACACAAGATATGAGATACCGTCTAACCCTCATTCGCTACGCTGAAAAATATGGTGTTTCCAAGGCTGCCATTAAATATAAAACCAACCGCCAGTATATTTATCGCTGGAAAAACCGCTATGACGGCTCCTGGGATTCTCTGCGTGACCGCTCCAGGCGTCCCCATTCCCATCCTAACCAGCATACTCCGAAAGAAATCAAGCTCATCCGGGATATGCGCAGGCGCAATCCTCATGCTGGTCTGGTCGTTTTCTGGGTGAAGCTCAGACAGCGCGGATATAAACGCTCTATTCCAGGCCTCTACCGCTTCCTTAAGAAACAGGGGATCATGCCTGAAAAACTTCCCAATCCCAAGTATGTCCCCAAGCCTTATGAGCAGATGGAATATCCCGGACAGAGGATCCAGATCGATGTGAAATTCGTTCCTTCCTGTTGTCTGGTCAATGAAGCAAAAGGAAAGAAGTTTTATCAGAATTCACAAAGCGGTTTTCCACTTCCGGCAAGGAGACATTGACCTTATTCCAGCGGGTCTTAAAAGAGCATGGCATCCGCCATAAACTGATCCGTCCATTTACGCCCAGGCATAATGGAAAAGTGGAACGCAGCCATTGCAAAGATAATGAACCGTTTTATGCTTCTCATACTTTTTATTCCTTTGAGGACTTTTCGCGACAGCTCCAGGTCTATAACCGCAGGGACTATAACCAGTTCCCTATGAGACCTCTGGGCTGGAAAGCTCCACAGACTGTCTTGAAGGAATTTATTCAGCATGGTGTAACATATGTTTGACAAACCTACAATGACAGAAATCATTGCATTAAAATCTGCAATGCGAATATCCGATCATATCATGGATACCGTAAGCATTGAAGCGGTGGAAAAACAGAAGTGTAGACATGGACCGGCCGGATGGTATAATGTAACTGCGGATATGAGCAGTAGGCATATCCGGAATACAGGATGGAGTTTGAGCAGATGAGAAAAGAAATCATAAGAAAAATGAAAGAGACGGCAGGAGATATTTTCTGCCATCCGGAGCTGTCTTTGTAGGAAGAATATTCTTCCCGTAGGCTGGCGGAATTTCTGGAGAGTGAAGGGTTTAACGTAAAATGGGGACTGGCGGGCTTTGAGACTGCGCTTCTGGCAGAATGGGGCGGAGGCAGTCCGGTTGGTGGGTTTCTCGCTGAGTATGACGCGCTTCCGGGACTGCATCAGGACTGCGTGCCGGAGCAGAAGGGAAACGGCGGCCCTGGTCATGGGTGCGGTCACATGACATCCTTTTGACAGGAACCGGGTGAGTTTTGATATCTGGCAGGCACAGGACATCAAGAACTATAAGTTTTACGGAAAGGCGGCTCATGCGTCCAAACATCCTGAGTTGGGACGGAGCGCGCTGGATGCGGCGGAATTGATGAATGTGGGTGTGAATTATCTGCGGGAACATGTGGCGGATGACGTACGCATGCATTATACATATACAAACACAGACAGTCCGGCAAATATCGTGCCCCCTTATGCGGCCACAAATTATTTTATCCGTTCCGGCAAATGGGAACGCACGGAGGATGCTTCAAAGCGGGGGGACGACTGCGCCAGAGGAGCGGCCCTCATGACGGGAACCCGGGTCGAGATCCAACGTGTGATATGCAACAAAGAAATGAAAGTGAACCGCACGCTGGCGGAAACCTTCTACGAAGAAATGCAGAAGATCCCAGTGCCGGCCTATACAGAAGAGGAGCTCAGCTTCGCGGCAGAGATAGCAAAGAGAGCGGGACGGGGAACAGGAGGCCGATCTGATCTGTTCCATGGACTGGAAGCGCTTGAGGATGAGCCGGTGCCCTTGCCAATCAGTACTGACGTGTCAGACGTAAGCCATACCGTGCCCACGGTCATGCTCAGCGCGGCATGTATGTGCAAGGGGACGCCGCTCCATCACTGGGCGGCGACCGCTCAGGCAGGAATGAGCATCGGGCAGAAAGGGATGGTCTATGCCGCGGAATGCATGTCTGCCGGAGCGTACCGTCTGATGACAGAACCTAAGCTGCTTGAAAAGGCCTGGGGAGAAATGTGAATTATGATCTTTCTGATCTGATAAATACAAATTCTTCCGGAGTGGACAGGTTCTCGTCGAATTCATATCCCAGTTCCCGAAAATCCCGGATTTCTTCCGCGCGTTCAATCTCGTTTTCTGCCATCCAGCGGACCATTTCGCCCCGGGCGATCTTTGCCTGAGTCCCTTTCATTTTGACCTTTCCGTTTTGGAGTTCTCCGAAAATACAGGTGATGCAGGAGAGTCGGCGAGGGGCAGCCGGAGGCTGAGAAGGCGACGGCTGTGCGGCGGGGGCATCTTTTGACAGCCAGGGGAGGACTGCTCTGCTGTACTCACCGGAGGCGAGATTGACAAGTTCTGTCGTGCCCTCCCGAAGAAGTTCGCGGTACAGGCTGTCGCTCCAGTATTCATACAGGTCTGAGCCCTTATCTGTTTTCAGCTTTGCCTGCATTTCCAGCCGGTAGGGGATCACCCGGTCCATAGGAGAGAGGACGCCGTAGAAGCCGGAGAGAATGCGCACATGGGAGATGGCGTAATCCCACTGAGAGTCCGTGAAGACTCCGGGGGCGATGTGCTGATACTGGAGACCCTCATAAGAGAGCAGCGCAGGGGTAAGCGCCTGGTCCGGTGAATATGTATGGATCCGTTCGTAATTCTGTTCGGCGAGCCGCTCGCTGCATTTCCACAGATCTTTCAGTCCGGCGGGATCCATATCCTTCAGCAGGGCATGCAGCTCCAGCGCCCGGTCAAGAAATACCGGATCAGTCAGTTTACGAGGGTATTCATCAGTGATATTCATCTTTTTTGCAGGAGAGATCATAATCTTCAGCATGTCAGTTCTTTTCCTTTCCGTGTGTTGTGTTACGAACCGAGTATAACACAGAAGAGGAGAAAAGGACAGCAGACATCTCTTGTTGCGAAAAGGGGATTATGGTATAGTTATAAAACAGATTTCAACAGCGTTGTCCCGGGTGATCCTGCTGCCCGGCGCTGAACAAAAAAGGAGAAGGTGCGATATGAAAAAGAAAATCGTTCTGGGGTCCGCCTCCCCGCGCAGAAGGGAGCTTTTAAGCCAGATCGGAGTTGAATCTACTGTCAGGATCAGTGAGAAAGAAGAAGTGTATCACAGCACTGTGCCTGAAGAGATCGTGAAAGAGCTGGCTCTCATGAAAGCGGAAAATGTGGCGGAAGATCTCGCGGCAAAGCTGCGGGATCCGGCGGGCGGCAGACTGGCGGCACAGCCGGGAATTTCGGGAGCAGAAGCTCTTAAAGATATAGTGATAATCGGAGCGGATACGGTCGTGGTGCTGGATCGGACAATACTGGGGAAGCCTGAGGACGAGGAAGACGCGTTCCGTATGCTGCGGGCTCTTCAGGGAAGAGCCCATGAGGTTTATACCGGCGTGGCGGTGCTTGTTCATGACAGCGGCGGCAGGAGACATACGAAGAATCACGCTGTAAAGACTGAAGTGTATGTCCACGCGATGACGGAAGAGGAGATCCGCAGCTATATTGCCTCCGGAGAACCCATGGATAAAGCAGGAGCCTATGGGATCCAGGGCTCCTTCGCAAAACACATTGACCGGATCGATGGGGATTATTATAACGTGGTCGGCCTTCCGGTATCCTTTGTGTACCAGACGCTTAAAAAAGAGAACGCGCTGTAGCTCCGTCAGGAAATCAGCATCCGATCTATACTGCTTCCCACAGGGAATGCCCATGTTCCCGGAGCCATCTGCGGGGGCTCCGGTAATCAGGCAGCACGGATTCCACGATCGCGTAAAAAGTCTTTGAGTGATTCATCTCCCGGCGATGGGCGAGTTCGTGGACCACAACATAGTCCAGCACTTCTTCCGGGGCGAAAATGAGCCGCCAGTTGAAGTTCAGATTTCCCTTGCTGCTGCAGCTCCCCCAGCGGGTCTTCTGCTCCCGGATGGAGATCCGGCCATAGGTAACATTCATGATGCGTGCGTAAGAAGCAGCCTTTTTCGTAAAAATATCTCTTGCGACAGCGATATATCTGGCGCGGTCTTTTTCAGACAGAGGGGCACGTCCGGCCGAGGAACCCGGTTCCTTCTGTTTTTCAAAGCGGGATAAATGTTTCATGGAAATCACCTCATTATCTCTTGACATATATCAGACATAGGATAGCACATATCTGCCAGAGGAACAAGCGTTCGCGGCCATGCTTCCCAACCTGCTCTTTATTAAGAAATTTATAAGATTTTCACTCCTTCCTTTTAAAAAATTTCCCATATCATGTATACTGTAAGGGAGGTGATAAAAATGTACAATATACTTGTATGTGATGACGACAAGGAAATCGTGGAAGCGATCGAGATATATCTGTCCCAGGAAGGGTACCATATCCTCAAGGCATATGATGGGATGGAGGCTCTGGATATCCTGGAGAAAGAGGAAGTAAACCTCCTGATACTGGACGTGATGATGCCGCGAATGGATGGGATCCGCGCTACTTTGAAGATACGGGAAAAGAACAGTATTCCCATCATCATCCTCTCGGCAAAGTCAGAGGATGCGGACAAGATACTGGGGCTGAATGTGGGAGCGGACGACTATGTGACAAAGCCCTTTAACCCGCTGGAGCTGGTCGCAAGGGTAAAATCCCAGCTTCGCAGGTACAATCAGCTGGGCGGCTCGGTAAAAGAAGACCAGGACAAGATTTATGAGGCGGGAGGCCTCAGGATCAATGACGACCTGAAGGAAGTGACCGTTGACGGCGAGCCGGTGAAGATGACGCCCATCGAGTACAATATCCTCCTGCTGCTCATGAAAAATCAGGGAAGGGTATTTTCTATCAGCCAGATCTATGAATCCATCTGGAATGAAGAGGCGATCGGCGCCGACAATACGGTGGCAGTTCACATCCGGCATATCCGGGAGAAGATCGAGATCAACCCGAAAGAACCGCGCTACCTGAAGGTGGTGTGGGGAGTGGGCTATAAGATCGAAAAGATGCAGAAGGGAGCCTTATGAGTAAATGGTATAGAAAGGCTGTTGTCAAAGCGGCTGTTCTGATCGTGGGAGTCCTGAGCGGGGCGGCGGTCCTTACATCCTTTGCTGTGGGAACAACCCTGGCGGGCACGGTCAACCCGGCTGAGATCATGACGATAGTGAACCAGCCATATGAGGAGTCCGGGGATTTCAAGACAGCGGTTGGCAACGCCATGAGCGAGGTCTTCCGGAAGTTCCGCCTGGAAGACTTTTTTGAAATGGATGGGGCTTACAATCCGGACAAAGTGATCGATGTCATGGAGTATTACCAGAATGGCAGGTCCGGAGGAGAGAGACCTTCGGGGATCGCATATACGCTTGGCGACCTGCTGGAGTGGAGCGAGGACTTTTCCAGCGGCAGCGATGATAATTACAGCAGTAACGAGGTGGTGGTCTGCCAGAAGCCGGAGGGGGATTACTACTATTATTATCTGGAGGATTTCCTGGAGCTCTTCAGGAGCGGGGAACTTGTCATGGAATTTAATGACGGATATATGAGCCAGGAGCAGTACCTGCAGGAACTGGAAAACGGCTCATATACGTCCTCGGGCGCCGCGGGCGGGATGAGGATACGCGGCCGGGATGGCAGCACTCTGTATACAGACTGCTGGAATTACGGTCAGAGCCCGGTCGAAGAATATGCGCCTCAGGGGGCGGAGGATCTCCTTGAGATCATCAACAGCTCCTCTGTGCTAAACGGTCAGCTGTCATCTGTCTATGAAGCCCTTGAAATGACGCTGGCAATGCTGTATGGGGATTATGAGAGGTATCAGTCCGGTTGGGATTACCTTGAAGAAGGCAACACGAATCTTTCCTATCTGTACATCAATACGGACACCAAAAAGGTGGAGTCCAACAGGAGTGAATACAGGAGCTATGAGGAGGCAGAGAACAGCCTTGAGAAAATGAAATCCGGGGACAGCGTTAAATACATGTTCGTATATCCCCAGCTGAAGGATTTCGAGACCAATATGAATGTATCTGCGTCCGGAGAATGGGAAGTGGTGAAAAGCCAGAAGACGGGCAGGGAGTCCGGCATTATTTTTGCGGCTGCGGTAGATACATCATATCCAATCCAGGACCAATTTTATGAGGGAAAAATGAACTATGACCAGAATATCCCGCTTCTCAGATATTCGATCATAGCTCTTATCGTTGGGACAATATTGTTTCTTGTCTCTGTCGTATGGTTTGCCCTTACCGCCGGGAAGAGACCGGAGGACGAAGAGCTGCATCTGGCGGTGTTTGACCGCTGGAAGACAGAAATCGGGGCCGGGGCCGTGATACTGCTGTGGACCGCTGTGACATGGATCATGATCGGCGGGGGATATATGGCGGGGAGCTGGAATGAGATCAATAGCGCCATTTCCTACTATGCGGAGCAGTTCGGCGGGGTGACACAGTTTTATTCCGCGCTGTTTACGGACGCTCTGGGACTGTATGACGTAACGGTGCTGTTTATGTATGGCGTGTTTACCTTCTTTTGTTTCTTCTGGGGATATACCAGTCTTGTCAGGAGGATCAAAGCAAAAAGTCTGTGGAAGGGAAGCCTGCTCTGCGCGCTGCTCTCTTTTGGCAGGCGGGTGATAGAGGCAGGGTCTGTGACGGTGCGAGCGGGAGTCCTGTTTTTTGCCTTTCTCTTCCTCCAGTGGATCGCCATCCTGGCTCACTCCGGCACAACAGCGCTGCTGGCGCTGGCGTCGGACATAGCGGCAGCGTGGATCGTGTTGAGCAGCGCCATGGCGAAGTGCCGGATCAGAGAAGGTATTGAGGAGATCGCATCAGGCAATCTGGAGCACCGCATTGAGCTGAAAGGCCTGCGGGGAGAGGCCCGGAAGCTGGCAGAGAAGGTCAATGATATCGGCAGCGGCCTGAACCGGGCGGTGGATGAGGCGATGAGAAATGAACGTCTGAAAACAGACCTGATCACAAATGTATCCCACGATATCAAGACGCCCCTCACGTCTATCATAAATTATGTGGATATCCTGAAGCGGTCTAACATCGCGGACGAAAAGATCCAGGGATACCTGGATATCCTTGAGGCGAAAGCCCAGCGCCTGAAGACTCTGACGGAGGACGTGGTCGAGGCGTCCAAGGTGAGCAGCGGGAACATTATTCTGGAATGTATGGATGTGGATCTAAGAGAGCTGGTCCAGCAGACCGAGGGCGAGCTGGCGGAAAAATTCGCGGCGCGCAGACTGACTGTGGTGCTGAACATGCCGGAAGTACCGGCGGTCATCCATGTGGATGGGCGGCGCATGTGGCGCGTGCTGGAAAATATTTTCGGCAACGCGGCGAAATACGCCATGCCCGGTACGCGCGTGTACGCGGATCTTACATTGTCGGAAGAACAGGTCATGTTTTCGCTGAAAAATGTATCAGAACAGCAGCTTAATTTCTCGGCTGACGAGCTGACGGAGCGGTTTATCCGGGGCGATCTGTCGAGAAGCACGGAAGGCAGCGGGCTGGGCTTGTCCATCGCAAAGAGCCTGACCGCCATGCAGGGCGGAGAGTTCGAGCTGTATCTGGACGGCGACCTGTTCCGGGTAAATATCCTCTTTCCGAGGAGACCGGGGCGCAAACCGGAACAGCAAAAATAACAACAGAAAGAATAAAATCCTTGTAATATTTTGGATTCTGTGTTACCATACCTCATGTATGGAAAGCAGATATTTGGAACGTTCTCCATGCAAATATTTTACGCAGCATATGGCTGCATTATTGATTGAGTTAGAAGCTCAAATTTTATAAGTTGGTTACTTTATAACCCTGGTGTGCATGTACGCATACACAACTTGTGAAACGGTCAATAAGAGTAGTAAAAGTAAAAATATTTGCTATATAGACTCTACGTCCAATATCTGTTATATCTGAAAAAGAAAAGACCCTCAGGCGGGTCAGAGTGATAATGCAGTATGAACATATGACGACAGTACACAGGCTGGGTGCGGAATGCGCCTGAGCCTGTGTTTTTTGTTTTCGAAAATAGTTCTCCTGGGCGTTCCGGGGAATCGTTTTTGGAGCAGGATCTCACCGGGCGGACCTGAGACTAGATCGGGAAGAGGTAGGAATATCATGGGGAATTTATCACAGACAAGAGCGCCCATCTATGAGGCGCTGGAAAAATTCAGGAGGAATCGGGTCGTGCCCTTTGATGTGCCGGGGCACAAGCACGGCAGGGGCAACCCGGAGCTGGCAGAGCTGCTGGGCGAGCGCTGTGTCAGCATTGACGTCAATTCCATGAAGCCCCTGGACAATCTCTGCCATCCGGTATCTGTGATCAAAGAGTCAGAAGAACTCGCCGCGGACGCGTTTGGAGCAGAGCATGCATTCCTCATGGTGGGCGGCACGACTTCGGCTGTGCAGACCATGGTGCTTGCATGCTGTAAAAAAGGTGACAAGATCATCCTGCCGAGAAACGTCCACCGCAGCGTGATCAACGCCATGGTGCTCTGCGGAGCGAAGCCCATCTATGTAAATCCGGACGTTGATAAGGCGCTGGGCATTTCTCTGGGAATGAAGCGCGCTGATGTGGAAGAGGCTGTCAGAGAGAATCCGGATGCAGTGGCAGTGTTCGTAAACAACCCGACTTATTATGGGATCTGTTCAAATCTGGGAGCGATCGTGGAAGTTGCCCATGAAAAAGGAATGAAAGTGCTTGCGGACGAGGCCCATGGAACGCATTTCTATTTTGGAAAGGAGCTTCCTGTATCCGCGATGGAAGCGGGAGCTGACATGGCCTCTGTCAGCATGCATAAATCAGGGGGGAGTCTGACCCAGAGTTCTTTCTTACTCACAGGAAAGGACATGAATCCGGGGTATGTCCGGCAGATCATCAACCTTACCCAGACTACGAGCGCGTCCTATCTGCTGCTCTCGAGTCTGGATATTTCCAGGAGGAACCTGGCTCTGCGGGGTGAGGCATCCTTTCAGATGGTGACAGGGCTGGCGGATTATGCCAGAGAAGAAATCAACAAGATCGGTGATTACTATGCCTTTGGGCGGGAAATGGTCAATGGAGACAGTATCTATGATTTCGACCCGACAAAGCTCTCCATTCACACATTGGACATTGGGCTTGCAGGGATCGAGGTGTATGATATTTTAAGAGATGATTATGATATCCAGATTGAGTTCGGAGATCTGGGAAATATCCTCGCCTACTTATCCATCGGGGACCGCATCCGGGAGGTGGAGCGCCTGGTGTCCGCCCTGGCGGATCTGCGGAGACGCTTCAAGAAGGATCAGGCGGGGATGCTCTCCCAGGAGTACATCGCGCCCAAGGTGGTCATGACGCCCCAGGATTCTTTCTACGCGGAGAAGGAGTCGCTTCCGCTGTCCTCGACAAAAGGGCGTATCTGTTCGGAGTTCGTCATGTGCTATCCGCCGGGGATCCCGGTGTTGGCGCCGGGAGAAGAGATCACGGATGAGGTCATAGATTATATCATGTATGCGAAGGAAAAAGGATGCTCCATGACCGGACCGGAGGATGAGAAGATCGAGCGGCTGAATGTGCTGTGTGAAAGGAGATGATATCTGAGATGGAAATGTGGTTTTCAGACATACATACCGACGGCGTGAAGCTGTCTATCCGCATTGAGGAGCAGCTCTTCAGCGCTCAGAGCGAGGTACAGCGGATCGATGTGCTGGAATCAAAGGATTTCGGCAGGATCCTCGTGGTGGATGGGGCCCTGATGCTGACAGAGCGGGATGAGTTCATCTACCATGAGATGATCACGCATGTGCCCATGGCTGTGCACCCGGATGTAAAAGAGGTGCTTGTGGTGGGAGGTGGAGACGGCGGCGTGGTCCGGGAGCTTATCAAGTATGATGCGGTCGAAAAGATTGATGTAGTGGAGCCGGATCCCCTTCTGGTGGAGGTGTGCCGGAAATATATCCCGGAGATCGCCAACAGCCTGACGGATGACAGGGTAAATATTGTCCATGAGAACGGACTGCGTTTCATCCGCTCCAAAGGAGACGCGTACGACCTGATCATTATTGACTCTCCCAATCCGTTTGGAGCGGGCGAGGGCTTGTTTACGAAAGAATTTTACGGCAACTGCTTCAATGCCCTGCATGAGGACGGCATCATGATCAATCAGAATGAAAGTCCATTTTATACGGAAGAGGCGTTTCAGTGCCAGCGGATGCATAAGCGGATCGTGGAGACATTCCCCATCTGCCGGGTATACCAGGCGCATATTCCGTCTTACCCATCAGGCCACTGGCTCTTTGGATTTGCGTCAAAAAAGTATCATCCCCTGGATGATCTGGACAAGGTGGCGTGGAAGCTGAAGGGCATCCATACAAAGTATTATGAGCCCAGGCTGCACGCGGGCGTGTTTGCCCTTCCGGCATATGTGGAAGAGCTTCTGGAAGATGTGGAGAGATAGAAGGCGGGGAGAGGAAAAATGCAGAAGAATATCGTAAATTTTATCGGCTGTGACGCGGAGTATGAGGAGGCGGATGTGGTGATCTTCGGCGCGCCGTTTGACTCTACCACGTCCTTTCGCCCGGGAACACGGTTCGCGGGAGCAGCGGTGCGCGGCGACTCCTGCGGACTGGAGGTATACAGTCCGTATCAGGATAAAGAACTGACAGAGAACAGGGTTTATGACCATGGCGATCTGGAGCTGGCGATCGGAAACTCTGAGAGGGTGCTGGAGCAGATCCGAGAGTGCGCGGAAAAGATCCTTGAAGATGGGAAACTGCCGTTTATGATCGGCGGGGAGCATCTGGTCACACTGGGAAGTGTCCGTGCCGCTGTGAGGAAATATCCGGATATGCATATCATCCATTTTGACGCGCACACAGACCTGAGAGAGGACTATCTGGGAGTGGAGCTGTCCCACGCCTGCGTGATCCGGCGGTGCTGGGAGCTGCTGGGGGACGGCCGTATCCATCAGTTCGGCATCCGCTCCGGGGAAAAGGATGAATTTGACTGGGCAAAGAGCGGACATACGGATTTTCATCCGTTCAGTCTTGAGGGACTGGGAGAAGTGTTGGAAAGGCTGGGAGACGCGCCGGTATATTTCACAGTGGATCTGGATGTAATGGATGCGTCCGTATTTCCGGGGACAGGGACTCCGGAGCCGGGCGGCGTGGATTTCCTCACTGCTATGAGAGGTGTGACGGAAGTGTGCGAGAGAGTAAATCTGATCGGCTGCGATGTAAACGAACTGTGTCCGCCCTGCGATCCGACCGGGGCATCCACAGCCGCGGCGTGCAAGATCATCCGGGAGATGCTGATCGCGATCGTGAACAGATGACAAAAAGACCGCGATGGTGAATGGACAAACAGATAAACAGACAGCAGCGCCCGGCGGATACCGGGAGAAGCAGAGACATAGTGGAGAAAGAGAGGAGAAGAAAATGGGAAAAGTGATGGTGATCGGCTGCGGAGGCGTGGCGAGCGTGGCGATTCATAAGATCTGCCAGAATGACGGAGTGTTCACAGAACTGTGCATTGCCAGCAGGACAGTGTCAAAGTGCGATGCGCTCAAAGAAAAGCTGGAAGGAACGACAAAGACAAAGATTACGACCGCTCAGGTAGATGCGGACGATGTGGAAGCTCTGACAGCGCTGATCAAGAAGGAACAGCCGGAGGTGGTGCTGAACCTGGCGCTCCCATACCAGGATCTTGCGATCATGGACGCGTGTCTGGCAGCAGGCGTCCACTATATCGATACAGCAAATTACGAGCCGGAGGATACAGCGAAATTTGAGTATAAATGGCAGTGGGCATACAGGGAAAAGTATGAGAAGGCAGGTCTTACAGCGCTTCTGGGGAGCGGGTTTGATCCGGGCGTGACAAGTGTGTTCTCCGCGTACGCGCTGAAGCATTATTTTGATGAAATAAACTACATTGATATTTTAGACTGCAATGCGGGAGACCATGGCTATCCGTTTGCTACGAACTTTAATCCGGAGATCAATATCCGGGAGGTGTCGGCAAAAGGGTCATACTGGGAGAACGGACACTGGGTAGAGACAGAGCCGATGGAAATCAAACGAGTATATAATTTCCCGGAAATCGGAGAAAAGGATATGTACCTGCTCCATCACGAGGAGATTGAGTCTCTGGCGCTCAACATTCCGGGTATCAGGAGGATCCGCTTCTTCATGACATTCGGGGAGAGCTATCTGAATCACTTAAGATGTCTGGAAGATGTGGGGATGACGTCTATTGAACCGATCATGTACGAAGGCAGGGAGATCGTGCCGCTTCAGTTCTTAAAGGCCGTGCTGCCGGATCCTTCTTCCCTGGGGCCGCGTACGAAAGGCAAGACGAATATCGGCTGTATCTTTATCGGAAAGAAAGACGGACAGGAAAAGAGGCTCTACATATATAATACATGCGATCATCAGGAGTGCTACAAAGAAGTCGGTTCCCAGGCAGTCGCTTACACGACAGGCGTTCCGGCGATGATCGGCGCGATGATGGTGATGACCGGAGCGTGGAAAAAGCCGGGCATATATAATATGGAAGAATTTGATCCCGATCCGTTCATGGACGCGCTCAATAAATGGGGGCTGCCGTGGAAGATCAGCGAGGATCCGGAGCTGGTGGAGTAAATCCGGCTGCGGGGAGCGAAAATAGAGCTACCTGGAAGAAACAGATGTATTTGACGGAAAATAAATTTGCCAGATGAGTAGATATGGTGTTTGAGAGGCTGGGTGTTTGTATGAGAAGGGATGAGTTGAGGACTCCCTGCTTTGTAGTGCGGGAGAGCAAACTCAGGGAAAATCTGGAGATCCTGAAAGAGATCTGTGAGGGGACAGGATGCAGGATCCTGCTGGCTCAGAAGGCGTTCTCCATGTACCGGGTGTATCCGTTGATCGGACAGTATCTGGATGGGGTTACAGCCAGCGGGCTGTATGAGGCCAGACTGGGAAATGAGGAGATGGGGAAGGAGAACCATATTTTCTCGCCGGCTTACAGAGAAGAGGAAATGCCTGAGATACTGGGGGTCTGCGATCATATTGTGTTTAATTCGCCGGCGCAGATCAAGAAATATAAGTCTCAGGTGAAGCGGGCGGGAAGGAGCATGGGACTGCGGATCAATCCGGAGTGTTCCACCCAGGAAGGGCATGCCATTTATGATCCGTGCGCGCCGTTCTCCAGGCTGGGCACAACGCTGGGGAAATTTGAGGAGGAGATGACGGAGGAGGATATCGCAGCTCTGGATGGACTGCATTTCCACACGCTCTGCGAGCAGGATTCGGATGACCTTGAGACAACGCTCAAAGTGGTTGAAGAGAAGTTTGGAAAATACCTGCGCAGGATGAAATGGCTGAATTTTGGCGGCGGCCATCATATCACGAGGCCGGACTATGACAGGGAGTTGCTGAAACATTGCATCCGCCATGTGAAGGAGACGTATGGAGTGGAAGTTTATCTGGAGCCCGGAGAGGCGGTGGCTCTGAACGCGGGCGAGCTTATAGCAGAGGTGCTGGAGATTGTGGAAAATGGAATGAAGATTGCGGTCCTGGATGCGTCCGCTGCGTGCCATATGCCGGATGTGCTTGAAATGCCGTACCGGCCGCCGCTGAAAGACGCGGGAGATCCGGCAGAAACGAATGCGGGTGGATGTAAGCGGCCTGCAGGCGAATGTGGTCGGCCTTATGTGTACCGCCTGGCAGGACCGACATGCCTTGCGGGTGATGTGATCGGGGATTATTCCTTCGCGCAGCCGCTGAGCTGTGGAGACCGGCTGGAATTCCGGGACATGGCAATCTATACGATGGTCAAGACGAATACATTTAATGGAATGCGTCTCCCGGATATCGTACTGGAGAGAGAGGATGGGACTTGTGAGGTCGTGAAGACATTTGGATATGAGGATTTTAAGGCGAGGCTGTGAGAGCTTCGCCTTTATTAATGATAAGCCGAGTTAATGGATTCTGTGGCTGTTCTGTTTTTAGAGGTTTATTCATTGCACTGATAAGAAAGCGAATGAATAGAGAAATGACCGATTACAGAGATCAGCAAAAGCGTACAACAGTCATTCTCCCTGCTAAAAGTTTTCTGAAAAAGGATATCCAAAGAATGCCGGATCTAAATATTTTATACTGACAGGAACAAGAGAGATGGTGGATGGACTTTACAGGTGCTGCGCAGTGTGGATGTAAATAAAGCTGGCGTGTTCAGACAGCAGGAATTACTGGAAGATCCGGGCTTGTGACAGTCCTCAAAAAGCATGGCGTGAAGCTGGAATTCAATATCATATGAGGGAATATAAGGGAACATCCGATAAGACTTGACAGAAAACTGTGAACGGAGTATCATCAGTATGCGCGGCAAGACAGAAAATGACAGAAAAAGGCAGAATATGATCGACTGCAAGTGAAAAATATGGTCGAATATATGAAAAAAGCAGAAAAAGAGGCATTGTCTGATGGCACAAATCGCAGATATACATAGTCATATCCTTCCGGGGCTGGATGACGGCGCAAAGGACATGGAGGAAAGTGTACAGATGCTGTGGCAGGCATGGCAGCAGGGCATTACAGAAGTGGTTGCCACCCCTCACTATTCGTTCATGTATGAGAACATCTGTCCGGACCGGATACGAGCCCTGTGCAAAGAGGTGCAGGAATGCGCGCGCCGTAAGCTTGACGTAGATATCCATATCACACCTGGGCAGGAGATCATGTATTCGGAGGATGTCGTGAAGCTTTTGGAAGAGGGAAAGCTGCTCACAATGGGAGAAGGGCGTCACGTTCTTATAGAATTCCGCCCGGAGATGCCATATACCCACATATTCAGGGCCGTGAAAGATCTGGTCTTTGCGGGATATATCCCGATCCTTGCGCACGCGGAGAGGTACCGGGCGATCCGGGAGCCGGGCAAAGCGGAGGAACTCAAGGCTCAGGGTGCTCTGATACAGCTTAATTTCAGGGCCGTAGGAGGGAAATGGTATCATGAGACAACGCGGTGGTGCAGACGAGTGCTCCGTGAAGAAATCGTTGATTTTTTTGGCACTGACATGCATAATATCAGTGAGCGCAGACCAGACACAAAAGGGGCAGTTGAGTGGATGAAGAAGTCCCTCGATGAAGAATATGTAGAGAGAGCGCTCTGGAAAAATGGTCATGAGTTAACAAAAGCCTGAAGCAGGGCTGCCCAATAATAACAGTAAAGGAAGAACCGCGATGGAAAAGACACATGGTAATGGTGAGATGGAGATCGATCTGTTGGAAATATTTTATGCCCTCAAAAAACGAGCCCTCATCATCGTGGCAGTATTGCTCGCCGGGGCAGTGCTCGCAGGAATATATACGAGGATGATGGTCACCCCGGTTTACAGGGCTACCTCCACAATGCTTGTCCTGACAAAAGAGACAACGCTGACATCGCTTGCGGATCTTCAGCTGGGAAGCCAACTTACGAAAGATTACAGCATGCTGATCACCAGCCGCACCGTCCTTCAGGAAGTGATCGACGAGCTGGGAGTGGATATGAGGTATGAGTCATTAAAGGAAGCGGTGTCTATTAACAATCCAAGCGATACTCGCATCCTTGAGCTCTCGGTGGACAATTCAGATCCTCAGATTGCTCAGGAGCTGGTAAATGCACTGGCGAATATCTCCTCAGAGTACATAGGCAATCAGATGGAGGTCGTGCCGCCGAAGGTCATTGAAGAGGCGATCGTGCCTGAGAAGCCCATAAGCCCCAGCATGAGCAGGAATGTGGCAATGGGAGCATTGGCCGGGCTGGTTCTGGCAGTTGGAGTCGTTGTTCTGATGACTCTGATGGATGACAGTATCAAGTCAGAGGATGATATAGAAAAATATCTTGGACTGTCTACCCTGGCCATCATACCGGACAGGAAGGATTATATTTCCGGAAAAACGGATAACCGACCCAAGAAAAGAAGGAAGAGGAGGAAACGGAAATGACAGAACCCAAAGTAGTCATGACGGATCCGAAGCGGCCTGATTATTTCTATGAAGAAGCAATTAAGACTCTCCGCACGAATGTACAGTTCGCGGGGACAAGGATAAGGACCATTGTCCTGACCAGCTGCTATCCAAATGAAGGGAAGAGTGACATCGTTTTCCAGCTGGCAGCTGAAATGGGGAAAATAGGTAAACGTATCCTTATCTTGGACGCGGACATCCGCAAATCCAGTTTTGTGAAAAGATTTCAAGTGAAGGGGAAGATAGCGGGACTGTCTCAGTATTTGAGCGGGCAGTGTGAAATGGAAGATATCATATACAACACGAATTTTACCGGGGTAGACATGATATTTTCAGGACCGGTGGCCCCAAATCCATCAGAACTGCTCGGGCAGGAGACCTTTACTGAACTTCTGCACGGTCTGAGAAAAAAATATGATTATGTGCTGATAGACACTCCCCCGGTGGCAAATCTGATCGACGCGGCCGTAGTGGCAGGCCGCTGTGACGGAGCGATCCTTGTCATTGAAAGCGACCTGGTCAGCAGGAAAGTGGCGGCAAAAGCAAAGGAACAGCTGGAAATCAGCGGATGCAGGGTGTTGGGAGCCGTGCTGAACAAGGTGGATGTAAGGAAGAACAAATATTACTCGAAATATGGCTATTATGGCAGGACCGAAGGCAAATAAAGCGGGGATGCAAGATGTCTGATAGCAGAAAAGGAAAAAAGAAATTGTGGCTTATCCCTCTGGGCGCGGCTGTGCTCGCAGTAGCAGCAGCGGGAGTTCTCATCCTGCGTACGCTGCAGCCAGAGGATACAGGGACGGCGGCAGATATGGATACTGCAGACCGGACTAGAGGAGCCGTGCTGTGGAATGGAAAAGAGTATGAGTATAACGATCATCTGAGCAATTATCTTGTACTAGGTATTGATACAAGAGAAAAAACGGAGACGTCTGTCGGTCAGGCAGATGCCGGTCAGGCGGACGCGATATACTTGGTCTCCAGGGACCGTGTAAAGAACACAGTTACTGTGATCTCAGTACCGCGGGATACGATGACAGAGATCGAGACATTTACTCCGGGCGGGGAAAGCCTTGGGAAGTCGACAGATCACATCAGCCTTTCCTACGCGTACGGCGATGGTGGACATGAAAGCTGCCGGCTGGCAAGGGAAGCGGTGTCAAATCTGTTCTATGGGCTTCCGATACAAGGATACTGTGCTGTCAATATGGATGGTATATCAGCCCTTGTCCAGAGCGTGGGCACGGTGACAGTGACTGTCCCTAATGACAGTCTGGAGGCCGAATATCCTGAATTTACAGCTGGGAGCCAGGTGACACTGAATGAAGAAAATACCGAGATTTTCGTAAGATATAGAGATACGGATGAGCGTCAGAGCGCGCTTGCGCGTATGGAGCGCCAGGAAGAATTCATCCGGGCGCTGGGGGCGGCTGTGAAGGCCCTCGCCGCACAGGATTCCGGGTTTGCCGGAAAACTGTACGAAACGATGGGGCCATACATGGTGACCAGCATGGGAAATGACGAGTTCGTCAGACTGATGCAGAGCGCGGCAGAGGGAGGAGCTTCAGAAGGCTGGACAGTGCCGGGACAACCTGTGGACGGACAATATTACGATGAATACCATGTAGATGACGAGGCTCTGTACGAAAAGATCATAGAAACCTTTTATACAGAAATCGGTACGACAAAGAGCAGCACAACAGAGAACGGTACGATAAGGGGTGAGACGCCGTGAAGAAAAAATATTTGATGATCAGCATCCTGATCTTCGCCGTGGCCGCAGTGTGCGCGGCGGCAGGGATATGGCAGTATCTGCGCCAGCAGAGCGCGGGAGAGGGATACGAAGGGCTGCGGGCGGAAGTCGGGACCGGCGTTCCCAAAGAAGTTCCGGAGTCGGAGCAGGAATCAGTGGAGATTCCCATTGACTTTGATTCTCTGCAGGCAAGGAATCCGGAGGCGTACGCATGGATTACCATACCGGGCACTGCCATTGATTATCCGGTCCTTCAAAGTGAGACAGACAATACATATTACCTGACGCACACGATCAACGGAGTGGAAAGCCCGGAGGGAGCGATCTATACAGAGAGCTACAACAGTCGGGACTTTGAAGATCCCAATACAGTGATTTACGGACATGACATGGCGAATGGCAGTATGTTCCAGAATCTTCTGAACTATCAGGACAGAAGTTTCTTTGATGAAAACAGAGAGGTACTGATCTATACACCTGACGCGATCCGGCATTATCGGATATTCGCTGCATATCTGTATGACGACAGACATCTTATGCAGAGCTTTAATTTCGCAGATAAAGTCAGCTATCGCCAGTATCTGGAGTCTATCTTTGCAGTCAGGGAGATGGGAGCCTGCATTGACACAGAGCAGGAAGTAACCGGTGATGACAAGATCATCACAATGTCAACATGCTATGGTACCCAGGCGGACAAGCGCTATCTGGTGCAGGCCGTTCTGGTGTCTATAGAAAAATAAAGAAAGGAAGGATGAGCATCTATGAAGAAGAAAGTGTTTGGAACGCTTCTTGCGGCTGCTCTTATCGTGACACAGGCGATAAGTGTATTTGCGGTAGGAAGCAGGAATGGGGAGATGGCTTTGGCCGGAGGCGCTGCAAGCAGTTATCAGCTTTCTGAGGTTTCAGAGTCAAATCTCTCTGACCCGACAGTACTGACAAAGATCAGAGAAGTCAATTCTGGTGCGGCTACACTCCAGAGCATAGGAGATCTTGCGCCAGCGCTGTCAGCTCAGTTGGCAGATAAGTCGCTGCTGACAGATATTTATGAGCTGACTCCCATCAATGGCGGAGTACAGACGGCTGATGGAAAATATCAGGTGGAATTGTCAGTGCCGTCTTTGTCCAGCAATGTAACAGATGTAGCCCTGCTTCATTACAGCACAGGAAGATCTACATGGGAGATCATAACTCCAAGTAATGTAGATTACACAAACAAAGTAGTAAGTGCTACATTTGAGGATCTTTCTCCGGTGGCAGTGATCGGGAAAGTGAGTGGGACAGGTGCATCAGTCGGCACATCCCCAAAGACTGGGATGACATTCGGCTGGATGGGGCTGCTCGGTGCAGCAGTTGTTCTCGGAGCAACTGGCACAGTAGTATACAAAAAAACGAGACAGTAAAGAGTCTGACAGCAGTGGGCGCGCATGACAGGATCAGGCGCGCCTTTTTATGAAAATCACAGCAGTGAAAGTTACAAAGGAATGAAAAGCGTATGAAATATCCGAATTATATTGTGAACTCGCTATTTCAGAGCGAGACTGCCGCTGAAGCGGCAGAAATGATGGAGAATATTACCGCAGCGGCTGTGCCGGATACTGTGGATCCTGTCAATGCGCTGTTCGCGGTTGCTATTGCCTTTGCCGCAGGTGTGTTGATCTATATATACAGACGCAGGAGGACAAAATAGTCATGGAAAATAGAAGAGGAGAAAAAGGCCTGAAATGGATATACAGAGCTCTTCTTCTGTTGCTGGGGGATGTCTTTACGATCGCAGTTGTCTATTATGCAGCGCTGGTGCTGCGGTTTGACTTCAGACCATGGCTGATTCCGGAGCAGTATCTACAGGGATACCTGTGGGCGATGCCATACTGGATCACAGTTACGCTCGTTGTTTTTTATGGATGCAGGCTGTATCACAGCATTTGGAGGCTGGCCAGCGTGGCAGAGCTTCAGGCGATCCTTACAGCATACATACTGCTGATTTTTGCATACACAGGCGGTGCTCTGTTTATGGAGCTTCGTATGCCTGTCAGCTGGTATCTGATGGGATATATCATGAGCTTCTGCCTGACAACAGGGATAAGATTCTCTTATCGGCTGATCCGCTTTTATACGAACCGCAGCGGAATGGATCACAGCAAAAGTCAGGATCGGGTCATGGTCATCGGGGCGGGACAGGCGGGGCAGGCATTGATCAAAGAATTGATCAACTCCAATTATACAGATGTAAAAGTGTGCTGCATCATTGATGACAATCCCAATAAAAAGGGGAGGATACTGGAAGGAATTCCCATTGTCGGAAACAGGTTTGATATTGTTGATATGATAAAAAAATATAATATTAATCGTATCATATACGCGATTCCTGCTTGCACCGGGAAGAACCGCAAGGACATCCTGAACTTGTGTAAGGACACAGGATGTCGGATACAGACCGTGCCAGGAGTGTATCAGCTCATCAACGGAGAAGTCAGCGTGAGCACCCTCAGAGACGTGGAGATCACGGATCTGTTGGGACGGGCCCAGGTGAAAGTAAACAATGAGGAAATCCTTCATTCGATCAGTGGGAAGACTGTGCTTGTGACAGGAGGAGGCGGCTCGATCGGAAGCGAGCTGTGCCGCCAGATCGCAGGAGCACAGCCGAAAAAGCTCGTTATCTTTGATATCTATGAGAATAATGCCTATGATATCCAGCAGGAGCTGCTGAGAAAGTATGGGGATGGGCTGAACTTGGACGTCCGTATTGGTTCCGTGAGGAATATGAACCGGATCAACTGGATCATGCAGGCGTACCATCCGGATGTGGTATTTCATGCGGCAGCGCATAAGCATGTGCCTCTTATGGAGGACAGCCCGAACGAGGCCATCAAGAATAATGTGATCGGTACCTATAAGACCGCGAAAGCTGCTGCCGCGGCAGGGGTAAAGAAATTTGTGCTCATCTCTACGGATAAGGCTGTGAATCCGACGAATATCATGGGAGCCTCCAAGCGCTTATGCGAAATGGTCGTTCAGATGATGAACAGAAAGTGTCTGGACACGGACTTTGTAGCCGTCCGCTTTGGAAATGTGCTCGGAAGCAATGGAAGCGTCATCCCGCTGTTTAAGAAACAGATTGCCGCGGGCGGTCCGGTAACTGTCACAGATAAAAATATCATTCGGTACTTTATGACAATACCAGAAGCGGTATCACTGGTGCTCCAGGCGTCTTATTATGCAAAAGGCGGGGAAATCTTTGTCTTAGATATGGGCGATCCGGTGCGGATCGACGATATGGCGAGAAACCTGATCCGCTTGTCCGGATATGAGCCGGATGTG
Source organism: Candidatus Mediterraneibacter intestinipullorum (assembly GCA_019118665.1). Lineage (GTDB taxonomy): Bacteria > Bacillota > Clostridia > Lachnospirales > Lachnospiraceae > Mediterraneibacter > Mediterraneibacter intestinipullorum. Next base: position 18,779 of record DWYM01000042.1, on the reverse strand, counting down.
GATATCATGATCGAATATACCGGGCTTCGTCCGGGAGAGAAGCTGTATGAAGAGCTTCTCATGGATGAGGAAGGAATGCAGGATACCGAGAATGAACTGATCCACATCGGGAAGCCGATCGAGATGGATGACGAGAAGTTTGAGAGACAGCTCGAAGAGCTGGATGAAGAGAGCCGCCATGAAGATGGAAGGATAAAGGAAATCGTGGCGGGTATTGTGGAGACTTATAAGCCGGATTTGAGCGACAGGAATAAGAGAGAGTATCCTAAAGAATAGTTTTAAGAATCACAATTGAACTGCCGCGGCAAAAGGGTAAAAGAGGAGTGAAAGAGAATGTTTCATGCAGAGAAGCATCAATGCAGGAGGTTTGAGAAAAAGGTATGGCTCAGCAGTCCTACCATGCATGGTCCTGAGCTGACATACATGAAGGAAGCCTATGATACCAATTGGATGTCCACAGTCGGGAGGAATGTGGATGAAGTAGAAAAACTTGCCGCGGAATATATTGGAGTCAAATATGCTGTGGCTCTGTCTGCAGGCACCGCATCGCTTCATCTGGCAATGAAACTGGCCGGAATCGAGGCCTATGGGGTTCCGAAAGTTGGCCATGGGTGTCTGGAAAACAAGAAAGTTTTTGCAAGTGATGTGACCTTTGATGCCTCCGTAAACCCTATTGTCTATGAGGGCGGTACGCCGGTGTTTATTGATACGGAAAGGGATTCCTGGAATATGGATCCGATAGCTCTGGAAAAAGCATTTGAGATATATCCGGATGTGAAAATTGTTGTGCTCGCACATTTGTATGGAACACCGGCAAAGATGGATGAACTGATGGCTGTTATCACCAGGCATAACGCCATTCTTATCGAAGATGCTGCAGAGTCTATGGGGGCCACATATAAAGGAATTCAGACAGGCGCTTTTGGGAAATTTAATACCGTTTCCTTCAATGGTAATAAGATCATAACCGGTTCTGCAGGCGGCTGTTTCCTGACAAACGATGCGGAAGCGGCAAATAAGGTCCGAAAGTGGTCTACACAGGCACGAGAAAACGCGCCCTGGTACCAGCATGAAGAACTTGGATACAATTACAGAATGTCCAATGTGATCGCCGGTGTGGTACGGGGACAATTCCCATATTTAAGAGAACATATTTCTCGGAAGAAAGTGATCTATGAAAGATATAAAGAAGGATTGAAGGACCTTCCTGTAAGCATGAATCCGATTCCAGAGGAATGCGAACCAAATTACTGGCTGAGCTGCATTCTGATAGATAATAATGCTATGTGCAAACAGGTCCGCGGCGAGAATGACGTTTGCTATGTCAGAGAAAAAGGCAAGAGTTGTCCTACAGAGATCCTGGAAGCGCTCGGCAGTATTAATGCTGAGGGAAGACCGATATGGAAACCGATGCACATGCAGCCAATATACCGGGTAAATCCCTTTGTGGTATGCGATGGGAACGGTAGGGCACGAAGTAACGCATATATAAAAGGCAGTGCGGTTGATGTTGGAATGGATATTTTTGACCGGGGGTTATGCCTGCCTAGTGACAATAAAATGACGGAAGAAGAGCAGGACCGGATAATAGAGGTTGTGAAAGGATGTTTTGATTAAAACAATCATGAGAAAAGCAAATTTGTTTATTAAGCGATGCATGGATCTTGTGGGAAGTATTATTGGGCTTATTATTTTGTCGCCTCTATTCATTATTATTGCTGTATCGATAAAGATTTCTTCAGAAGGTCCAATTTTTTTTCGGCAGGATCGAGTAGGAAAAAATGGAAGAGTTATTAAAATTATTAAATTCCGTACAATGATCGTAAATGCAGAGCATCTTGGAGACGGTCTTCGAGTAAAAGAGGGGACGGATCCTAGGATTACCAAGGTCGGGAGATTTTTGAGGAAAACCAGTTTGGATGAATTACCTCAGCTTTTTAATACTTTAAATGGATCGATGAGTCTGGTTGGGCCAAGACCCCCAGCAACATATCATCCATATGATGGATACGAAGCATATCCTGACTGGGCAAAAAAGCGCTTTAAGATGAGACCAGGCATTACAGGTCTTGCCCAAGCAACTGTAAGGAATTCTGCTTCATGGAATGAGCGGATACGCATAGACAATCAATACATAGACAGCTTTAATATATGGCTGGACATAAAAATCCTTTTTATGACGGTGATGCGTGTCATAAAAAGTGAAAATATATACGCGTCCGGTCATATAGAAAAAAGCGGAGAAAAGTGAGGAATTGTGAAATGGTGTGCTTGGAAGGGAAAAGGATAAGTTTGAGGCCGATCGAGAGAACAGATTTAGAGTCATTGAATCGTTGGAAAAATAAAGAAGATGTTTATATGTTTTTGGGTGGCGGCTATCACCCGGTATCGAAAGATCAGCAGGAAAAATGGATGGAGTCTTTAATCGATCTGACAGGGAACAATAAAAGATTTATGATAACAGAAAGCAACAATCCTGTTGGAATGGTGGGATTATACAATATCCACTGGATACATCGCACCTGCGAAATCGGTATTTTTATAGGAGAAGAACAGGCAAGAGGAAGGGGAGTCGCAAGTGAAGCATGTCAATTGATCGAGCAATATGCAAAAAGATATCTGAATTTGAGAAAGATTACATTGAAAGCTGTAGCTGAAAATAAAAAAGCAGTGTTAATGTGGCTGTCTTTAGGTTATGAAAAAGTGGGTGAATTAAAAGAAGAGCGTTTTATAAATGGAAAATATTGTGATTTATTGATTATGGAGAAATTCCTTAAAAATACGAGGGGGATGGTACATCCTGGATAATTTCTCAATTATAGAATGTGACAAAAAATCTGTAGGGATCATAGGGCTGCTTGGGATAGATAAGGGACAGGCAGAGTACTATGTGACACTAGTGGAGAAGGAATATAAAGGGAAAGGGATAGCAAAATCTGCAACAATTCTTTTACTGAAGTATGCCTTTTCTTCCTTAAAGCTCCACACAGTATATTTATTAACCGAGACAGAAAATGCGGCTGCACAGAAATTGTTCCAACAGTGCGGTTTTATTAAAACCGGGATTGCAGAAAAGTCAGCCGTAAACAGAGGAAAATATGTAGATAGATTTCGATATCAAATAACGGTTTCAGATTATTATAAGATATTACAGCTTGAGCAGACGGTTTATGACATTCCTCTGTATCAGATTGAAAATGCTGCAAATCGCATTTTTATTAAAAGGGATGACTTTTTCCTGTTTCTTTTGGCGGAAATAAGGCAAGAAAAGCTCTTAATTTTTTCAAAGAGATAGACAGGGGTGGATTTGATTGTGTTGTGACGTATGGGAGCAGCAGTTCTAATCATTGTAGGATTATCTCAAATATGGCTGTATCAAGGAATCTTCCCTGCTATATTATCGGGCCGCTTGGGGGGTTCAATCCTACATTCAACAGTAAAATGATGAAGCTCTTTGGGGCAGAAATGACGATCGTACCGGTTGAAAAAGTTCATAATACGATCGAAGAAAAACTCTCTGAACTGAAAAGCATAGGAAAAAATCCGTATTTTATACAAGGCGGCGGCCATGGAAACCTGGGAACACAGGCATATGTAGACTGTTATCGGGAAATCCTGGAATTTGAAAAAGCAAACAGCATTTTCTTTGATCATATATTTTTTGCATCGGGCACCGGGACGACACAAGCCGGATTGGTATGCGGACAGCTCATACATAAAGATAAGAGGAATATAGTAGGAATTAGTATTGCAAGGAAAAATCCAAGAGGCAGACAAGTAGTCGTTGAAAGTATATGCGAATATTTGCAGGAGAAGAATATCTCTTATAACAGAAAGCAGGTTGATGATAATACGCACTTTGAAGATGGTTATACAGGCGATGGATATGGAAAGAAAAATCTTGATATACAGAAAACGCAAAAAAGAGATGCTGCTCCGTCATGGGATTCCAATGGATTCCGTATATACTGCAAAGGCATATGAGGGAATGAAAAAATATCTGGATGATAAAGATATAAAGAATAGTGATATCTTGTTTATACATACAGGGGGAACGCCTTTGTTTTTTGATGATCTGAAGATGATCCGTATCTGAGGAAAGGAAAATAGTTTAAGTGAGGGACAACAATGAATGTTTTGATATTAAGCGCCGGAACAAGAAACAAGATTGTTCAGTATTTTAAAAGGGCATTGACGGATGACAGCGGAAAACGAACTGGAAATGTGATCGCTGCAGATATGAGTGAACTTGCGCCGGCTGTATACGAGGCAGACAAATTTTATAAGGTCTCACGGATTACGGATCCTGGATATATGGATAAGGTTTTTGATATTTGTAAGAAGGAAAAAGTTACGGCCGTACTCAGCCTGATCGATCCGGAACTTAGTTTGTTAGCAGAATATGCAGACAAATTTAGAGACATGGGTGTAACTGTAATCGGATCCAGTTATAATCTGTGCGAAATGTCTCTGGACAAAATGTTGATGTATAAATGGCTTACTGAGCACGGATACAAAACCGCGAAAAGCTACACGGAAAAAGATGAGTTTTATTCTGATCTTGAAGCAGGCAGGATAGAGTTCCCGGTTTTTATAAAGCCGGTCAGAGGAAGCGCTTCGATTGCCATCAGTAAAGCAGAGGATAAAGAGATGGTAGATCTGTTATTTGCTCATAATGATAATCTGATGATCCAGGAATATCTTAAAGGCCAGGAGATTGGCGCGGATGTCTATATTGACATGATCAGTGAGGAGATTGTCTCAATATTTACTAAGAAAAAAATTGCGATGCGCGCCGGTGAGACAGATAAGGCAGTTTCATTTAAAGATGATAAGTTGTTCAATCTAATAGAAAAGTTTGTAAAGGAAGCGGGATATAGAGGAGAGATAGATATGGATATCTTTGAGATCGATGGGGAATATTATATTTCAGAAGTCAATCCCAGGTTTGGAGGAGGATATCCACATGCTTATGAATGCGGGTGTGACCACATGAATATGATTATCAGGAATCTGAGGGGTGAGAGGAATCCTAGAAAGTTAGGCGATTATGCTGAAAATACTTACATGATGAAGTATAATGAGATTATGGTGAAGTAGAAGCGATATGAGAATTTTATTTTTAACAACTGGTACATTTGGTGACATAAGGCAGTATGGGTTATATCCTGATTTGTTGAGGATATTTATGAAAAATGGGCATGAAGTATATATTGTCAGTTCCCGAGAAAAAAGAGCAGGGTTGCCTACCGAACTGGTTCAAGAGGATACGGCAAAACATTTGATGGTAAAGGTTGGAAATGTTACTAAGACGAATATCTTAGAAAAGGGGATTTCTACACTGCTAATTTCTAATCAATATAAGCGGGCGATACTCAGATATTTTTCAGGTATTAAATTCGATCTGATACTATATTCGACACCGCCTATAACGCTTGCTTCTTTGATATCCTACATAAAAAAAAGGAATAATTCAGCTACATATCTGATTCTTAAAGATATTTTCCCACAGAATGCGGTGGATCTGGGGATGCTAAGTAAAACAGGAATAAAAGGTATACTATATAAATACTTTAGGAAGCAAGAAAAGAAACTCTATAAAATATCTGATTATATAGGCTGTATGTCAGAGGCAAATGTACAGTATGTTTTAAGGCATAATCCTGAAATTGAGAAGAAAAAAGTTGAAGTATGTCCTAATAGTATAGAATCTCATGAAATAAAGCTGACACAGAGTGAAAAGAAATGCATGAGAGATAAGTATGGAATACCACAGGACAAGTTTGTATTTGTATATGGAGGTAATTTGGGAAAACCTCAGGGAATTCCATTTCTTATATCATGTTTGAAGTCTCAGCTTACAAATGAAAACACTTTTTTTCTGATTGTAGGTGATGGGACAGAATATGATCGTATAAGTGCCTTTTTTGAAGAAGAAAAGCCTCATAATATGAAATTAATGAGGCGGCTTCCCAAAGAGGATTATGATAGAATGATAGCAGCGTGTGACGTGGGAATGATTTTTTTGGATCATAGATTTACTATACCGAATTTTCCAAGCAGACTTTTGAGTTATATGCAGGCTAGATTACCGGTACTGGCAGTAACAGACCCAAACACAGATGTGGGGAAAGTGATTGTGGAAGGTGGATTTGGTTGGTGGTGTGAAAGTAATAATATACAAAATTTTATATATAAAATAAATGAAATAATAGGAAGTAATATGGTCCAATTCAAAAAAAATGCATATGAATATTTAAATCAAAACTATATAGTTGAATTCAACTATAAAACTGTTTCTGGACATTTCAAATAAGGTAAGGCATTATGGAAAAAAACGAAAAGCAATTGGTATCTGTAATAATACCAATATACAATGTAGAGAAATATATAAATAAATGTTTGGAGAGTGTAAGAAGACAAACTTATAAAAATATAGAAGTGATCATGGTGAATGATGGATCTACAGACTCCTCTGGAAAAATCGCAGAAGATTTTTCTCACAAGGATTCTAGATTTTTGTATTTCGAGAAACAAAATAATGGGCTTTCATCAGCTAGAAATTTTGGATTAAACTCAGCCGTAGGTAAGTATGTATTTTTTCTCGATTCAGATGATTGGTTGTTGGAAAATTGTATCGAAAATTATGTTAAAGAATTTGACGATACTATAGATATTGTAATTGGTAAATATATGTTAGAGGATAATATTTTAGGTAAATCTTATGTGCCTTATGAAGCGGAAAAGATAAATGAGGTTTTCAAACAGGAAAAGAAGGAGAGAGAAATACTTGAGCGCCATTTAAATGCTTATCCAGGTCATGGATTTTTAATTAGAGATACATTAATGCCAGTTTGGAAAAATATGTATAAAAGAAATTTACTCACTATTTATAATATAGTGTTTGTGTCAGAAAGAAAAATAGGCTCAGAAGACTATGCATTTAATTTTGAAGCTTATTATTATTCTTCTGCAATAAAGCTCGCGCCTATCGTAGGATGTGTGCATGTTATAGTACCTGGATCTTTAAGCAGACGCTACTATGCTGAAGCATTAGAACGGACTTTATTCAGAAAAGAATATATCAAGGCTTCGATGGGTGGAAAAGATTTTTATAATCGTGATAATATAATTAAGGCATTAAATAATGAAAGTTGCAGAATGATAATTGGAATATTAAATAACATTTGCAAATCAAAAAATATTGATAGGTTGGAACAAATCAAAAAAGTGATGAGCAATCCAGAAGTAAGTAACGTCTTAAATACTGATATGAAACCCAACTTATCAAGAGATTACTTGATTATATTTTGGGCGCTACGACACCTAGGCATAAAAATGACATATGGCTTGCTACGTTTTGTAAATGCAAACTACAATTTATACAGAAGGTTTCAATATATTTGTAGGAAAAAATAGTAATGAAAAGAATTTTATTTATCATGCTTGAAATAGAATCGGCGAGTGGCATTTGTACTAGGAATGTTGCCGAACGGCTTGTTGAACACGGATATGCAGTAGATATCCTTTCGTATTCAACAGAAATTCAGTTTGATCTGGGATGCTTGTATCAAATTCATCCTAAATTTAATATAAGAATGAGAAAAAAATTTTATAGCAGCAAAGTAATCTCTTGTATATTTTCTTATCTTTTTAAATTGCAGGTGGGGCTTACTAAGTTTATGTGGCCTTGGCACTCCCCTCTGTTCACATGGAAACTTTACAGGAAGATACTATCTTTAGATAAAATAAATAGTTATGACTGTATTATTGCGGTATACTCACAATTAGATCCAATACTAGCTACAGCGTGGTTAAAACGGAGATATGCGAACAAAAAAATAATTTCTTATTTTTTGGACTCTTTGTCGGCTGGGCCAACACCTACTTTTTTAAGTGAAAAAAACAAATTAAAGAAAGGACTTTGGTGGGAAAAAACCTTACTTAAGGGGGTTGATGGGGTTATTTATATGAAATCAAGCCAAAATCATCATGAGAAATATAGTAAGGATAAAGAATATTATGAAAAAGTTACATTTCTCGATATTCCCATGCTAAAATTGAGTGAGGAAAATTTCTCAAATAAAACGCAACAATATGTAAGTTCAAAATATAATAAATCCCTTAAATTAACATATGTTGGAAGTCTTCCATTAAACATTAGGAATCCGCTATATGGCTTAAAAGTGCTGGCAGCTTGTGAGAGTGCAAGTAGATTAGAAATTAACTTTGTTGGTCAAATGCCTCAATCAAATAGTTTTCTTATAGACTGTTCAAAGATTGTCCGCGTAAATTGGGTTGGGTATGTAAAGCATGAAGCGGCGTTACAATATATAAAAGAAGCAGATGTATTGTTAAACTTTGGGAATAAAGTTGAAGGAATGGTGCCAAGTAAAATATTTGAATATATTTCTTATGGGAAACCAATTCTTTCATTTGTTCCAGATATGTGGGAACCTACCATTCCTTATTTGGATTGTTATTCTGCTGCATGTACTATCGTAGAAACAGAAAATTTTTCAAATAACGTATTAAAAGCACAACGCTTTTTGACGCATCTTCCAGTATGTAATTTTACTAAAGATGATCTCAATGAAAAATTTTTTTTAAACACTCCGGAAAGTTTTGCAGACTATATAGATCTACAATTAAGAAATGTAAAGGTATGAAGATCGGATGGTTAAGTTATCAAGTACTAAGATTACAAGCATTATTATATTTTTATTGATATATTTTATGCTATTGATGTTTGCCGGATTCTATTTTTTTGAATATACAACAGTAGAAGGGCATGTCATAGTTTTAATCATTATTTTTCTATTGGTTTTACTGGGGCGGAATAAGCTTTCAAAGCGCAAGGTATATTTTTTCTTGATATTAAGTGCAAACGTGTTATTTACACAGTTGATTACAGGATTTAATCCTATAATTGCAATTTTGACAGTTCTAATTTTATTTGAAGCTTGTTTATTGAGTTCTATAATTGAGTTTGAAACTTTTAGAGATAAGTATGTGCAATGCTTAATTATTATATCTATTGTGTCATTGCTTGCAAATATAATACTGCTTTATTTGCCAAATATCCTAAATATATTCCCGGTTTTGACAAATTCAAAGGGAAATCAAAGCGTCTTCTTGTTATTTGCCAGTGTTTCTGATTTTAGAAGGACGGGGGTACAAAGAAACCAGGGTATATTTTGGGAACCGGGTGCATTTCAAATTTTTCTTTGCCTTGCATATTTTTTTGAATTATACAGGGGAAATAGCAATCCACCAAGAAAATGGGTATTGCTCCTATTTATTATAACAATGTTTTCTACTATTTCCACTACAGGAATTATAACGGCTGTTTTATTGTTAACTTTTACATTAGTAAAAACCAAGAAAAATTCAACGGTTATAAAAGTTGGAGGGATAGCCATTATACTTTTGATAATTGTGACACAGATATTGCCGAATCTTGAAGGATTTTGGCAGTTTACCCTAGTTACGAAAATTAATCAGGTCTTAGATTATCAAGTTGGTGTTGCCAATGCGGCATCGAGTAGAATGGACGCTCTCGTATATCCGTTTTGGGCGCTTTTATCTTCGCCGTTCTGGGGGATAGGAACAGAAGGCTTTAAGCAGTTAGCGAATATTGTGGGGCATTCAATGTTTACATGCACACCTATTAATTGGTTTGCAATGTATGGTGCCTTTTATGGAATATTTATTTATGTGGGTCTGTTTAGAGGGATTAAATCCATGACCCAGGATACTCTCCGAGCAGCGGTAGTTTTGGTGATCATTTGCGTAAGCTTATTCAGCGAAAATCTCAGCACAAATATAATTATTATGATCATGGTATTTTATGGGATAAGTGCTGGTAAAATCGATAGTTACAATGATACGAAGGGTATATAAATATGAAATCAAAAATAGTAGAAATAAATTCGTTTAATTTTGGTAGTACAGGTAATGTAATGCTAGGAATATCTGAAATTGCCAAATGTGAAAACTACGATATAGTTATATGTTGTCCCAGAAGCAGGTCAAATCAAAAAAAATTTATTCATAATCAAATATTTATAGGAAGTAGACCTCTCAGAAATATGCATATTAAACTGGGCTATTTTACAGGATTTCAAGAGTGTTTTTCTTTCCTGTCTACCGTAAATTATTTGAGAAAAATAAGGAAGTATGGTGCAAAGATTATTCATATACATAATCTTCACGGTTGTTACATTAATCTCCCTCTGCTTTTCCGATACATAAAAAAAAATAATATAAAAGTTATATGGACGCTTCATGATTGCTGGGCATTTACGGGGCACTGTCCCCATTTTACATTAAAAAACTGTAATAAATGGCAAACAGGCTGTCATGATTGTCCGCAATATGAAACATATCCTGCGTCTCAAGTGGATCGGACAAAGACGATGTGGAGGTTAAAAAAGAAATGGTTTACAGGTGTACAGAATATGACCATAGTCACGCCGTCTAAATGGCTGGCAGGCTTAGTTAAACGTTCATATTTGAAAGAATATCCGGTTAAAGTTATCCACAATGGTATCGATTTAAATGTGTTTAAGCCCTTACAGGGAGAATTACGCAATAAATATAAATTAAAAAACAAGTTTATAGTATTGGGAGTTGCGTTTAATTGGGACAAAAGAAAAGGCTTAGACATTTTCATAGAGCTGTCGAAGCGCTTGTCGGAAAATTATCAGATTATTCTAGTAGGGACAGATAAGGAAGTTGATAAAGTGCTTCCAGATAAAATTATCTCAATTCATAGAACCGGCAATCAGACAGAGCTGGCAGAAATATATACTGCGGCGGATGTATTTGTAAATCCAACTCGTGAAGAAAATTATCCTACAGTAAATATGGAAGCGATAGCTTGTGGGACACCTGTAATTACATTTAACACAGGTGGCAGTCCGGAAAGCGTGACTGAAAAAACAGGAGTCATAGTGAAAAGCAATCAAGTTGATGAAATACTGATTGCAATAGAGCGTCTGAGATTTCATGGAAATTTGAGAAAAGAAGATTGCCTGGAGGCTGCAAAAGCTTTTGACAGGAATGCGTTATTCCGGGAATATATAAGGTTATTTGAGGAGAAGAGTCATGAATAGTATGCTTAAAAAAATGCTGAAATTTCCGGTTATTGGAACTCTGATTATCCGAGCGCGAGTATTGCAAAACCAATACAACCTTTACAGATCAACTAAGAAGGCGCTTTCACAGGCTTCTCAGAATAAAGATTATATCTATTATCTTGGAATTCCGGCACATAGTAATCTTGGGGATTTGGCTCAGGGTATTTGTATCCGGGAGTGGATTAGAAAGCATTATTCGGAATATTCAGTGATAGAAATTGAAACAAATGCGCTTGTAAATACACGGTTTTCATTATTAAAAGAATTAAAGCAAGTATACAAAAGTAACGATTTGATCATATTTCAAAGTGGATATACCACTACGGATCTGGGAGGATATGCTGATGAAATGCATAGAGCTGTGATACAGGCCTTGCCTGATGCAAAGCTGCTGATGATGCCCCAGACTATTTTCTTTAGGCACGAGAGCAATAGAAGAAGGACATCAAAGATATATAGCATGGCAAAAAATATGCTGTTCCTTGCACGAGATGAAGTGTCATATAAAATGGCTTGTGAAATGCTTCCCGATTTAAGCGTCAAACTATTTCCTGATATTGTAACAACTTTGATCGGGAAATACTCCTTTAATGGAGAACGAGATGGGATATTGTTTTGTTGCCGTGATGATGAAGAAAAATACTATTCAGATGAAGAGATTGCAGAATTGAAAAATATGTGCAAATGGATGGGTGCAGTGAATTCTACTGATACTACAAAGCAAGGGAAACGGCCTTTCATCGTGAAACATGCCACAGAGTATGTGATGGGAGAGATAGAAAAATATTCCCGGTATAAGCTTATAATTACGGACAGATATCATGGGACGATACTTTCACTTGTGGCAGGGACACCGGTGATCATTATTAAGACTAATGATCATAAAGTGGTCACAGGAGCTCAGTGGTTTCAGGGGATTTATGATGAATATGTCTATCTGGCGGAAGATTTGAAAACCGCATATAAGCTGGCTACTCAGATTTATTATAAAAATATGGATTACAAATTAGAACCATATTTTGAGAAGCACTATTATGATGAGCTTCCTAAAATACTAAAAGAAATGTGGTGGGATTAAATGGAAATTTGTAAAACAGAGCTATGTACAGGATGCGGTATGTGCATGAATGTTTGCAAGCATGGGGCAATATCCATGCATACGGACAAGCATGGATTTTTATATCCGAAAGTTGACGAGAAAAAATGTACTTTGTGTAATCAATGCAAAAAGTTCTGCCCTTCCAATAATGTCACAGAGCCAGCCCCTAATTTAAGAACAGTATATGCCGGATGGAATAAAAACAAAGCTATCAGGAAGGAGTCTACCTCAGGCGGGATATTCTCAATAATGGCAAAAAAGATTATTTCAGAGGGCGGCTATGTTGCAGGTGTACGCTGGGTCAATGGGTTTAGGGTTAAGCATGATTTGATATCTGATGAATCACAGTTGTCTTTATTTTATGGCTCAAAATATATTCAAAGTTATACAGGTAATATATATTTAAGAATAAAAGAAAAACTTAATGAGGGTAAGAGTGTTTTATTTTCTGGCACGCCATGTCAAAATTCTGCGTTACGCAGTTTTTTGGGGAAAGAATACGCTAATTTATTTCAAATTGATTTGGTTTGTCATGGAGTGCCATCTTATGATCTGTTTGATAGATATATTGATGAAATATGCGAAGGGAAAAGCAGCAGTATAAAACGAATCCGTTTTAGACATAAAGCGCCGTTCTGGGATTTCTGCAATGTGACAATTGATTTTGAAGATGGTACACAGTATTCTGTTCCAACGGTGGATGATCCTTTTTTTTCCCTTTTTAATATTGGCTATTCAATAAGAGAATCTTGCGGAAATTGCCCTTACACAAGTCTTGAAAGATATAGCGATATTACTCTTGCTGACTTCTGGGGATTCAAACCGGAGAATTTTAAAATGCATAATTATGAAAAAGGGGTATCGTGCATATTGATCAACAGTGAAAAAGGACAGGCAATATTTGATGCGGTTTCATCTGCAGTAGTTTATGAACAAAGCACTGTGGAAAGGGCAAAAAAAGCAAATAAGTCTCTCTATGCTCCTTATGCTATTTCAAAGGAGTTGTCAAAATTGTTTTGGGAAGATTATGAAGATGGAATGCCAGTCAGTGAACTATGTTCTAAACATGTGCAAAATCCATTTAAAAAGCCATCGTTGTTATGGTTAAGGATTTTAAAATACAAGTATAAATGGATTTTTAGTAAAGTAGTACATAAATAATTTACAAGAATGTTAAAAGAGTTATAGTTAATTCTTTGCTTATTTTTTCAATATAATAGAATGATTCGGAGTTAGAAGTAATGTCAAATTCACGAAGTAAGAATACGATACTTAACATTGTCATTGGCTTTTTATCACAAATTGGTATTTTACTTCTTTCGTTTATCGGAAGAAGAATTTTCGTATATTTCTTATCGGTTGATTATTTGGGGATCAATGGGCTGTACAGTAATATTTTATCTGTGTTGTCACTGGCGGAGCTGGGGTTGGGCAGTGTGGTTCAATTCTTTCTTTATAAACCTGTGGCAGAGAATGATCAGCCTCTTATCCGCTCTTTGATGCATTATTTTAAGAAACTATATGTAGGAGTTGCTGCAGCAATTTTAGGTTTGGGATTGATGTTGATTCCTTTATTAAATTATATAGTAAATTCTGACTTGCCTCAAAACGAATTAATTATTTACTATTTTATTTTCTTGTTAAATTCTGTTGCATCATATTTGTCTGCGCATAAAGTCGCATTATTAGCAGCTTATCAGGATAACAGGCTTCATAAGCTCTTGCTTTTTTTTACCAATTTTCTGCTGCAGGTTTCGTATATTCTGATACTTTTCGTATGGCGCGACTATATGGTTTATGTATTTGCAATGTTGGTATTTACTATCGTGAATCAAATTTTGCTGTCTGTAATTTGTGATAAGAGATATCCATATTTAAAGGAGAAAAGTCAATATATAAATTTTAATAAAACGAAAATTTTAGAAAGCGTAAAATCAACATTTATATATAAAATTGGTTCAACCATTATAAATAATACAGACAATCTTTTGATTTCCATGATCGTCAATACACTAGCAGTCGGATTGTATTCAAATTATTATATGGTTGTAAATGCGGTGCAAGGTTTCCTGACAATTATAACCACATCTTTGATCAGTGCGATAGGGAATCTGAGTGCAGGTAAAAACGTTCAGAGAATGCTGGATGTTTTTAAGGCGATACTTTTGGTTTACCATTTTATTGCTGCGTATGGCGCAATTTCTTTTTTCCTCCTTTTTGAAGATTTTATATCCATTTGGCTTGGGGAAGCTTTTGTGCTAGATACTGCTACTGTATTTGCAATAGCATTAAATTTTTATTTGACAAATGCCATCAGTCCGATTTGGATGTTCCGAGAAGCGAATGGATTATTCGCCCAAGTCAAGTATTTATTATTAACAACAGCAATTTTCAATATCATTCTGTCAATTATATTTGGAAATATGTTTGGAATGGCAGGCGTTCTTGGAGCCACGGTCATTGCTCGTATGCTCACCCAAGTTTGGTATGAGCCACATATTTTGTTTCAAACTGTGTTTGGCGCTTCACAAAAAGTTTACTGGACGAAGCAATTCAGATATGTCATACTTACCGGAATAGCTGCAATGATTTGCCGGTGTCTTTATTTGATAATGCCACACAATATTATTTTTCTTTTTATAAAAGCTATAATGTTTCTGGTGGTTTGTGGTACCCTATTTATGCTGGGATGTATTAGAACTCGGGAGTTTACCGAAATGAGGGATATAGTCAAAAATATAGTTAGGAAAACTTCACAGCAAATTTGAGTTTTCGTAAAATAAATAAGTGTGGGGAGCTTAAAGGAGAAATTTTTAACAATATGAAAAGGAGAAGAAAAATGAATAGCATTTTTGCAGACAAAACACTTTTAATCACCGGAGGCACTGGTTCTTTTGGAAACGCGGTATTAAACCGTTTCCTGGATACTGATATCGGAGAGATCCGTATCTTTTCCCGAGATGAGAAAAAACAGGACGATATGCGCCATGAATATCAAGCAAAGTTCCCGGAAGCAAGCAACAAGATTAAATTTTACATTGGGGATGTTCGAGATCTTCAGTCTGTGAAGAATGCTATGCATGGTGTCGACTATATTTTCCACGCGGCAGCATTGAAGCAAGTTCCTTCCTGCGAATTCTTCCCTATCGAAGCAGTGAAGACCAATGTGCTGGGCACGGAAAACGTACTTACTGCGGCTATTGAGGCAGGGGTGAAAAAAGTAATATGTCTGTCTACGGACAAGGCAGCCTATCCGGTCAATGCTATGGGAACGTCCAAGGCGATGATGGAAAAGGTGATAGTGGCCAAGTCTCGGACTGTCTCTCCGGAGAAGACAAGCATATGTTGTACCCGATACGGCAACGTGATGTGCTCCCGGGGATCTGTCATCCCTCTGTGGATTGAGCAGATTAAGAAAGGACATCCTATTACTGTTACAGAACCCACAATGACAAGATTCATCATGAGTCTCGAAGAAGCCGTAGAACTCGTTGTATTTGCTTTCCAGAATGCCCAGTCTGGGGATATCATGGTGCAGAAGGCTCCAGCATGCACCATTGAAGTGCAGGCTCAGGCAGTAAAAGAGCTGTTCCATGCTGACGAGGAGATTAAAGTGATTGGTATTCGACATGGTGAGAAGATGTACGAGACTCTGTTGACTAATGAAGAATGCGCCAATGCCATCGATATGGGCAACTTCTACCGGGTTCCCTGTGACAAGAGAGATTTAAATTATGACAAGTATTTCAAAGACGGAGATATAGAGAGAAATCTGATGACAGAGTTTAATTCAAATAACACAGAACTGCTGAATGTGGAGCAGGTGAAAGAAAAGTTATTGAAACTTTCATATATTCAAGATGAACTTGGCGAGTGGGAGAACCGGTAACAGGAGAAAATGTATGAAGATATTGATTACAGGAGCTAGCGGCTTTGTCGGGAAAAACTTGGTGGAAGCATTAAAAAATATACGAGACGAAAAGGACAGGGGTCATAAAATTGATGGTGTGGACAACCCGGCTGATCTGACCATATACACTTATGATATTGATTCCACCCAGGAAGAACTTGATCGTTACTGTACAGATGCTGATTTTGTTTTTAATCTTGCGGGTGTCAATCGTCCCCAAAATCATGAAGAGTTTATGAAGGGGAATTTAGAGTTTGCATCCATTCTTCTTGAGACTCTCAGAAAATATGGAAACAAAGCACCCATCATGTTGAGTAGTAGCATTCAGGCAAGTCTTGAAGGACGGTTTGCGGGAAGTGAGTATGGGAAGAGCAAGTTGGCAGGCGAGAAACTATTTCAGGAGTATGGAAGGAAAAATGCTGTTCGTATCCTGATCTATCGGTTTCCGAACCTATTTGGGAAATGGTGCCGTCCCAATTATAATTCCGCAGTTGCTACGTTCAGTCATAATATTGCCAATAATCTGCCAATTACTGTAAATGACCGAAGCACAGAACTGGAACTACTTTATATTGATGACCTGATTGAGGAAATGTTGCTTGCAGTAAATGGGGAGGAACATAGGGATGGAAGCGGATTTTGTTATTGCCCTGTGACATTCAAAGTAACACTTGGACATATAGTAGACTTATTATATTCTTTTAAGGAGAGCAGGAGTGATCTGTCTGTTCCAGATATGAGCGATGAGTTTACGAAACGGCTATATGCTAATTATCTGTCCTATCTTCCAACAGATGGCTTTGCATACACGCTGAAAATGAATAAAGACCAGAGGGGAAGTTTTACTGAAATCCTGCGCACCGCAGATCGGGGGCAGGTATCCGTAAATATCAGTAAACCCGGCGTTACAAAGGGACAGCACTGGCATCATACGAAAAATGAGAAATTTATTGTTGTATCCGGACATGGACTGATCCAACTGCGTAAAATCGGGACAGATGAGAATGGCAATCCTTATCCGATAATAAATTATGAAGTGAGTGGGGAAGGACTCACAGTGGTTGACATGATCCCCGGGTATACCCATAATATTATTAATCTTTCTGATAAGGAGAATCTTGTGACAGTGATGTGGGCAAATGAACCGTTTGACCCCGAGCATCCAGATACATTCTGGGAACCGGTTTGACAGAGGGGCCACAAAGAGTGGGTGCGAGGTTAGTGAAAGGAAATTAATGAGGATGAAAACAGATTATACAAACATCAGGTTTAAAGGTGACGAGAAACTGAAACTTTTGATCATTGTTGGAACTCGTCCTGAGATTATACGTCTCGGAGCTGTGATCAATAAATGCCGTAAATATTTTGATACAATTTTAGCGCATACCGGTCAGAACTATGACTATAACCTCAATGGAGTGTTCTTTAAAGACCTTAAGCTAAACGATCCTGAAGTCTATATGGATGCGGTAGGGGATGATCTGGGCGCAACGGTTGGGAATATCATCAATGCGTCTTACAAACTGATGGCTCAGATCAAGCCGGACGCACTACTGATTCTCGGTGACACTAATTCTTGTCTGTCTGCCATTGCAGCTAAGAGGCTGCATATCCCTATCTTCCATATGGAGGCGGGAAACAGATGCAAGGATGAATGTCTGCCAGAGGAGACAAACCGCAGGATAGTGGATATTATTTCGGATGTGAATCTGGCGTACTCCGAACATGCCAGAAAATATCTTCATGAGTGCGGTCTTCCAAAAGAAAGAGTTTATGTGACCGGTTCTCCTATGGCAGAGGTGATGCACCAGAATTTACCAGATATTGAGAAATCTCAAATTATGGAGAAGCTCGGACTGGAGCCGGGGAAATATATGCTTCTTTCTGCTCACAGGGAGGAGAATATTGACACAGATAGGAACTTCCTCTCCCTGTTTAATGCCATTAATAAGCTAGCAGAGAAATATAACATGCCGATTCTGTATTCTTGCCATCCCCGTTCAAAGAAACGTCTAGAGACTTCTGGGATCAAACTGGATCCGAGGGTGGTACGGCATGAGCCCTTGGGCTTTCATGACTATAACCATCTGCAGATGAATGCGTTTGCCGTGATTTCAGATTCAGGGACCCTTCCGGAGGAGAGCTCATTCTTTACCTCGATTGGTCGCCCCTTCCCGGCAGCGTGTATCCGTACTTCCACAGAACGCCCGGAGGCATTGGACAAGGCGTGCTTCATTCTTGCGGGGATTGGTGAAAAGACACTCCTTCAAGCAGTGGATATGGCAGTGAAAATGAATGAAAACAGTGACTTTGGGATTCCGGTGCCTGATTATGTAGAAGAAAATGTAAGTACAAAAGTAGTAAAGATCATCCAGAGCTATACAGGCGTAGTAAATAAAATGGTCTGGAGAAAAGATGACTTTTAGTAATAAGTGTAGATGGTTTGGACAGGGCAAGTAATAAAATAAAGAAAACAAAAATATTATGGGTTCTCCTGTTCTTTCTGCTGGCAGGCATTGTAGGACTTCTGTTATGGTGGGATGATAGGAAATGCGTGAAGCAAAGGGATTTTTCTGATATAAGGAGTGAAATTGGAGAAGCTTTGGGTGGGGGCATTGTACAGTATATA
>DWYM01000041.1 GCA_019118665.1 Candidatus Mediterraneibacter intestinipullorum | reverse complement strand
TGCATCGTCAATGTCAATTGAGGATGCATTTTTTTGACATTGGGGGATGCATATGATAAACTATTGAAAGAATATCGGCTTGTACCCGGACGGGGCAGGAAGATGATGACTGACCGATGAAATATTATTTTCGATGAGGTGAATGCGGTGGATAAGTATGATTATAAAGTAAAGACCGAGCAGATGCTCGAGCTTATGGAGGACGGCGCGTATGGGCAGGCGGCGGAGATTGCGGATACGATCGACTGGAAGCGAGTCCGCAACACAGGGATGCTGGCAAATGTCAGTGAGATCTATGAAAAGAATAAAGAGTATCAGAAAGGTTATGATATACTGAGCCTTGCTTACCGCCACGCGGAGGGCAGCAGGAAGATCATCAGCCGTCTGTGTACTCTTGCCCTGAAGACAGGGAACGTGGATGAAGCCATCGATTATTATGATGATTTTATCCAGACAGCGCCGAAAGACCCGAATCAGTATATCCTGAGATACCAGATCCTCCGCGCGCAGAGAGCCCCGGTCGAACAGCAGATCGAAGCTCTTGAGGAGTACAAGAAGTCTGAGTATATTGAAGAGTGGGCGTATGAACTGGCCAAGCTGTACCAGGAAGCCGGGATGACGGCGGAGTGTCTTGAGGAATGTGATGATCTGATCCTATGGTTCAGCGAAGGGCAGTATGTGTATAAAGCAATGGAGCTAAAAATGCAGTATAAACCTCTGACGCCTTCCCAGCAGGAGAAATATGACCGTCGGTATGAAAAGCTTTCTGCGGAAACAGAAGAAATGCCGGATGTCATTTCCTATGCTGAGGCGAAGAATGAGGATCAGGATACGGCAGATGGCGGTGATGAGGAAGATGCCTCGGACAGAGCGGCAGCCGGGACTGACAGCAGTGTGGATGAGGATATGAGCGCACAGGCAGCGGCGTCAGATGATGAAGATGTAAACGCGGCCGCTGTGCCGGAGGAAAAGCCAAAGAAGAAAAAAATCGGGGATACAATGCCTCTTGGCGAAGCGCTGAGGAAGCTGCTCGGTCCGGAGAGGGAAGAAGAGGCAAGCGAAGAGACAGCGGAAGAAGAGCCCGAACTGGACGATCTGGCAGACGCGATCGGCGAGATCGAGTCCGTGGCGGATATGGATATTGTCGCTCAGATCGCGGATGAGAAAATGAAAGCGGCGGCAGCTGCCGGTGAGATGACAGAGATCACGCCGGAGGAGCCTGGTGTCGGGGAGACACAGGAGATCGAGCTCGCGGAGGCGGAAGATCTCTTTACGGACGAGGAAGACAGAAAAGATACACGGTCGGATGACGAGCAGATCACAGGGCAGATAAGCCTTGAAGATATTCTTTCCGGTTGGGAGGGAGCGCCGGAAGAAGCAGAAGCGTCAGACGAGGAGCTGCCTGAGGAAGCGGCAGAAGGAGCAGGCGAGGAACCGGCTGAGGAGGACGCCGAAGAAACAGATAGGGATCTGCTTGAAGAAGACGCGGAAGAAGCGGACGGAGATCTGCCTGAAGAGGATGCGGAAGCAGATGATATGACAGAAGGGGAAGTGACAAGGGATAAGATGGAGACAAAGAAGACAACGGAACCGATCCTGCCGCCGGATATCCAGCGGATGATCGATGAAATCGAAGGGGTGATCCCGGCGGAAGAAGAGAAACCGGAGAAGCCGGCTAAGAAGACACTGGAAAGAAAGCCGGAGGAGCCTCGTGAAAATATGGGTCAGGTGGCTGACTCACTCCGTATAGACGGTGATGACTTTGATTTTGACGAAGATGAAGAGCTCGAGGATCTGGAAGAGGATTTTGATGAGGATGAAGAGCTCGGGGACGCGGAGGAGTACTTTGATGAAGACGAAGAGCTCGGGGACGCGGAGGAGTACTTTGACGAAGATGAAGAACTCGGGGATGCGGAGGAGTACTTTGATGAAGATGAAGAGTTTGTGGATGTAGAAGAGTACTTCGGTGAGGATGAAGTATTAGAAGAAGACGCGGAAATCTCTGAAGAAAGCGGAGAACTCTCGGATGATGAAGGAGAATATCTGGGAGAAGACGAAGACCTGGAGGACGAGGCTCCGGATATCGACGCGGAATTCCGTGTAAATCCGGAACACGCGGACCAGGAGGATGACAGAGAAATCCCGGATGACGAGGATGATATGGATATCCTCTCAGCTACAACACCTCTGAGCCGCAAAGAGACGGCGAAGATGATCGCCACAGGCAAGACAGCGCCGCTGCCGTTGGATGAGATATCGGATGCATTGTCCATGTCTGATACAGGCTTTATCGTGCATGGCCGTTATGATCTGGAGATGCAGAGCGGTATTGGGACCAGGGCAGGGCTCACAGAAGAGCAGAAGAAGCTGTTTTCCTATTTTGTGCCTGTACGCGGGATGAGCGAGCAGCTGGTAGATGTGCTGGAGCAGGATAAAAACTGTACGAACAGAAAGGGCACGTCAAAGTCAGGAAACCTGCTCATAATCGGAAGCAAAGGAAGCGGAAAGACAGTGCTTGCCGTGGATGTGGTAAAGGCGATACAGAAGCAGCGCAATATCAAGCAGGGCAAGGTGGCGATCGTTACAGGCGATTCCCTGAATAAGAAGAAGATCGGCGATATATTTGACAAGCTGCACGGCGGCGCGCTGATCATCGAGAAGGCAGGCAAAATGAACGAAAAGACAGTTGCGCGGCTGAATAAGGCGATGGAGAGAGATACCGGAGAACTGCTGATCGTTCTGGAGGAACAGAGAAAGCCGCTTGACCGGCTCTTATCCTCAAACCGGGAGTTCAGGAGGAAGTTTACCTCCCGCCTGGAGATACCTGTCTTTATCAATGATGAGCTTGTTACCTTCGGGCAGACGTACGCACAGGAAAACGGATACCGCATCGATGAGATGGGGATCCTGGCGCTGTACAGCAGGATCGATTCCCTCCAGAGGGAAGACCATGCGGTCACTGTTGCAGAGGTGAAGGAAATCATGGACGAGGCGATCCAGCATTCCCAGAAGGCGTCAGCCAAAAAGCTGATGAAGCGTGTGTTTGGGAAGAATACCGACGATGCGGACAGGATCATTCTTTCAGAGAAGGATTTTAATATCTGACAGTATTTGACAAGTTATACATCAAGAGACCGGCGTGTCTGTCGAAAGGCCGTGAGAGGCTTTCCCGGGGCGCCGGTCCTTTTCTGTCTATTTTCTCTAAAGGCCGGGTTTTCTCTTTCTTTTTTTGTGGCGATAAAGTATAATATGGGTAAACAAAAATGGAGCGGCGAGGTGGCTTTTATGAAGAAGGGAAAAAGCACAAAGAAAAGGGTACAGCCTTATGAGATCGGTGAACTTGACCAATATCTTTTTGGTCAGGGAAACCATTATGAGATCTATCAGAAGATGGGGGCTCATAAAGTGACTTGCAATGGGGAAGAAGGGGTGTATTTTGCAGTCTGGGCGCCCCATGCGCGCAGAGCTGCTGTGATCGGTGATTTCAATGACTGGGATTTTGAGGCCAACTATATGGAGCGGCAGGAGCCTCTTGGCATCTATACCTGTTTCGTTCCGGGGGTAAAAGAAGGAGAGCTCTATAAATTCTGTATTGAGACGGAACAGGGGAAACGAATATTTAAGGCGGATCCATTTGCGAATTATGCGGAGCTAAGACCGGGAACCGCCTCCCGGGTGACAGATATCTCCCATTTGAAATGGACAGACAACGCGTGGATGAAGTCGCGTCAGACGTGGGACCACAAGGAGAGTCCGATGTCGATCTACGAGGTGCATATGGGCTCATGGATGCGTCATCCGGGCAGAGAGGACGAAGGGTTCTACACATATAGAGAATTTGCGGATGCGATCGTAAAGTATGTAAAAGATATGGGGTATACCCATGTGGAGCTGATGGGTATGGCGGAGCATCCGTTTGACGGCTCATGGGGGTATCAGGTGACCGGGTATTATGCGCCGACTTCAAGGTATGGCACACCGGAAGATTTCGCGTATATGATCAATCACCTGCACAGGAACAATATCGGTGTGATCCTTGACTGGGTACCCGCGCATTTTCCGAGAGACGCGCACGGACTGGCTGATTTTGACGGCACACCCACATTTGAGTATGCGGATTCGAGAAAAGGCGAGCATCCGGACTGGGGAACAAAGATCTTTGACTATGGCAAGCCGGAGGTGAAGAATTTCCTTATTGCGAATGCGCTGTTTTGGATCGAGCATTTTCATGTGGACGGGCTCCGCGTGGATGCGGTGGCGTCTATGCTGTACCTGGATTACGGCAAGCAGGACGGACAGTGGGTCGCGAATAAATACGGCGGAAATGAGAACCTGGAGGCGATCGAGTTCTTTAAACATCTGAATTCTGTTGTCCTCGGCAGGAATAAGGGCGCTGTCATGATCGCGGAAGAGTCTACCGCATGGCCGAAGGTAACAGGGTCGCCCGAGGATGACGGTCTTGGATTCAGCCTGAAATGGAATATGGGGTGGATGCATGATTTTACCGAATATATGAAGCTGGATCCGTATTTCAGGAAGAACGCGCACAATATGATGACATTTGCCATGTCGTACGCGTACAGCGAGAATTATATTCTCGTATTGTCCCATGATGAGGTCGTACACCTGAAATGCTCGATGCTCAACAAGATGCCTGGTCTGGGATTTGACAAATATGCAAATCTGAAAGCAGCATACGCATTTATGACAGGGCATCCGGGAAAGAAGCTTCTGTTTATGGGACAGGAGTTTGCGCAGCTCAGGGAATGGAGCGAGGAGAGAGAGCTTGACTGGTTCCTGCTTGCCGAGCCGGAGCATCAGGCGATCCAGAACTGGTACCGTGACCTTCTTCATCTTTATAAGAAAAATAAAGCGATGTATGAGATGGATTCCGATCCCGCGGGCTTCCAGTGGATCAATGCGGATGACTGCTTCCGCAGCATTTACAGCTTTATGCGGCATTCCAGGGATGGTAAGAAGAACCTGCTCTTTGTCTGCAATTTCACGCCTGTGGAACGGCCGGATTACCGAGTAGGCGTTCCCAGAAGGAAACAGCTCAAGCTGGTGCTCAACAGCGACGATGAGAAATATGGCGGAAAAGGCGGGGAAAGACCACTTATCTATAAACCTGTGAAACAGGAATGCGATGGTCAGAAATATTCAATCGCATATCCGCTGCCGGCGTATGGAGTGGCTGTATTTGAGTGTTGATCATAGAAAAGGTCAGAATCTGTAATGGGTCAGATACCTCAGGTGAGGGAACTGACCCATTTTAGTAGATGTGTATAAAAATATAACATATTTATAAAATAAATTCGGAAAATTATATAAAAAACTATAAATTGATGATATAATATATCTTGTACACATAAAATTTTGTATTCTTATATTAAAAGGAATGGAGGAGTGATTGGAATGGACAATCAATTGGCACTACTGACATTATTTGGCTCCATCATCGCACTTTTGTTCGTGGCGAGCAGAGCCCAGAAGGTACTCCGTTTCCCGGAAGGGAACGCTGTCATGAAAAAGATTTCCGGCTCCATTCACAAAGGGGCGATGGCGTACCTGCGCCGCCAGTACAAGATCCTGGTCGGGTTTTTTGCTGTGATGTTCGTTATCCTGGCTGTGATGGCAGCGCTGGGTCTGCTGACATGGTTTGTTCCTTTTGCGTTTGTGACCGGGGGCTTCTTTTCAGGACTATCCGGATTTGTAGGAATGCAGATTGCTACGAGGGCAAATGCGAGGACTGCGGCTGCATGTCAGAAAAGCCTGAACAAAGGACTCAACGTAGCGTTTTCAGCCGGTTCTGTTATGGGCTTTACCGTGGTAGGGTTGGGGCTGCTGGATATCTCGATCTGGTATCTGCTGCTGAGGCTCGTGTTTAAACTTCCGATAGAAGATATCACAAGCACCATGCTGACATTCGGAATGGGAGCGTCCTCAATGGCGCTTTTTGCCCGTGTGGGCGGCGGCATCTATACGAAGGCTGCAGATGTGGGAGCTGACCTGGTAGGAAAAGTAGAGGCCGGTATTCCGGAAGATGACCCGAGGAATCCGGCTGTTATCGCGGATAATGTGGGAGATAACGTGGGGGATGTTGCCGGTATGGGCGCTGACCTCTATGAATCCTATGTCGGTTCCATCCTGTCTGCGTGTGCCCTTGGCGTCATCGCTTTTAACAAGATAGAGTCAGTAGACCGTGTGAATGCGGTCGTGATCCCGATGGTACTGGCGGCGG
This sequence comes from Candidatus Mediterraneibacter intestinipullorum, assembly GCA_019118665.1. Classification (GTDB taxonomy): domain Bacteria; phylum Bacillota; class Clostridia; order Lachnospirales; family Lachnospiraceae; genus Mediterraneibacter; species Mediterraneibacter intestinipullorum. Next base: position 17,912 of record DWYM01000041.1, on the reverse strand, counting down.
TCGGTGTGCTTGCGTCCATCATTGGGTCACTGCTCGTAAAGACAGGCGAAAATACGGATCAGAGTACTCTTTTGAAGGCGCTCAGGAGGGGAACGAACACGAGCGCGATCATTATTGCCGTTGTCGCTTTTCCTCTTGTGTGGTTTATCCTCGGCAGAGAGTTTATCGGGTTCTATGTGGCGATCCTTGCCGGTCTGCTTGCAGGCGTACTGATCGGATTTTTTACAGAATATTTTACATCAGACTCATATAAGCCCACGAAGAGTCTTGCGGGTAAATCAGAGACAGGTTCTGCAACGATCATCATCGGAGGATTAAGTCTTGGAATGCTTTCCACAGCAGTGCCGATTATTATCATCGCGGTCTGCGTAATGGCTGCATATGCGCTGTCCGGCGGTTTCATCGAGTCAACGAGAGGGCTTTATGGGATCGCGCTGGCGGCAGTTGGCATGCTGTCTACTCTCGGGATCACTCTGGCGACAGACGCTTACGGACCGATAGCTGATAATGCGGGCGGCATCGCGGAGATGGCAGGCCTGGAAGCAGAAGTCAGGAAACGTACGGACGCGCTGGACTCTCTTGGAAATACAACGGCTGCAACAGGAAAAGGCTTTGCCATCGGTTCTGCGGCGCTGACTGCGCTCGCTTTGATCGCTTCCTATGTAGAGAAAGTCCAGGAAGTAGGCGGGGCGGATATTACGCTTGATATGAGTGTCATGAATCCGACTGTGCTGGTGGGTATCTTTATCGGAGCGTGCCTGCCGTTCGTATTCGCTGCTCTTACAATGGATTCTGTGGGACGGGCAGCTCAGAGCATCGTCGTGGAAGTGCGCCGTCAGTTCAGAGAGATCAGGGGACTGATGGAAGGAAAAGCTGAAGCGGACTATGAGACTTGTGTTGATATCTGTACAAGGGCATCCCTTCATGAAATGATCCTGCCTACGCTGCTTGCGATCATTACCCCGGTCGTGACAGGGCTGATCCTTGGATATAACGGCGTGATCGGACTGCTCACCGGTTCGACCGCGACAGGATTCCTGATGGCTATCTTCATGGCCAATGCAGGCGGCGCCTGGGATAACGCGAAGAAGTATATCGAGGGCGGCGCTCACGGAGGAAAGGGAAGCGACTGCCATAAGGCCGCTGTCGTGGGCGATACGGTGGGAGATCCGTTTAAGGATACTTCGGGACCGTCTATCAATATCCTGATCAAGCTGCTCTCCATGGTTTCGATCGTGTTTGCGGCGCTGGTTGTGAATTATCATATTTTCTGAGGATATGAACAGAGAAAAGGAACCGGATGGATAAAATCCGGTCAGATAAAAAGACCACTGTGCGGGGGCGCAGTGGTCTTTTTTGAATGATTAATATAGAAAGGTTATCTTCAGAAATATGAAATAAATCCTATATTAACTGATGGATATGACAAAATTAAGATAATTAGAAGACGAACAAAGAAAGGAGAGATTACCATGATACAGATTAGCCCTGTTTCAGATTTGAGAAATAAATTTCCTGAGATTGAAAAGCTCGTAAATGAGGGCCAACCGGTATATTTGACCAAAAACGGATATGGAGCAATGGTTGTACTGAGTCTGGAGGAATATGCCGGTCTTGTAGACAACGTGGAGATGAAGCGAAAATATCTATATTATCAGATTTATGTGAGAAATTATGTGGTTTATTACGTTGTTACAGGAGTTGTGATGGAAGTCCGGAGATTTCTCTATAGGGCAGGAGATACAGACAGATATTTATAAAAGACGAGAGCAAGTGAGCATGACTTCAAAAACCCCTGCATACATTGTAAAAAGAATGTTTGCAGGGGGATTTTTTTGAAAGATTACATTGAGGAAAGAGCCGTGGAGATTGCTGATTATATTATAGAGAATAACGCGACTGTGAGGCAGACGGCGAAGCAGTTTCGGATCAGTAAGAGTACGGTACATAAAGATGTCACCGAACGGCTCCTCCAGATCAACCCCTCCCTGGCGCGGGAAGCCCGCAAGGTTTTGGACATGAACAAGTCCGAGCGCCACATCCGGGGAGGGATGGCCACGAGAGAAAAGTATTTACATCAACATGGATAAAGAAACATCGAATCAGCTTAGGCATCAGATTGACTGAGGACAATCGGCCTAAGCTGAAGTGCTTTTAAGAGATTTGTCTAAATCACATAAAAATACTGAATATTATTTGCAATTAAATGAAAATACTATACAATTTGTCTATATGTTGTTGGCGCGGATTTTTCAGAAATCAAAATATTATCTGCCGCAAAACGAAGCAGATATATGCAAATGGAGGAAGCTAAAAAGGAAAAGAAAAAGGGGAAAAGCAAATATGGAAAAACGAGGAAAGAGGAGAAGAATTTTAAAACCAGCTTTTATATTGAGCCTGTGCGCTGTTCTGGCGGGTACACCGGTATTTTCATATACTGCCGCGGCAGCAGGGACTGTTCTAAGTGAAGCAAACAATCTGACACAGTCAGCAGATATGACGGTGACGGCAAGTGTGAACAGTTATGAGAGTGAGACTGCGTTTACTGCGGACAAGGCGATTGACGGCAGTGTGGATAGAGACGGCAGCAGGGCTTCGCGCTGGGCCAGCAATGTGCAGCAGAATGAGGAGAAGTGGCTGGCGGTACAGTTCTCTGAGGCGGTGCCTGTGCGGACTGTGGTGATTGAGTGGGAGAGAAGAAATGCCACCAGGTATGAGATCCAGTATGAGTTCTGATCCGGGAGTTCAGCTCTACTATTGATATGAATCCCGGGGACAGTTGGGATAATGTCTCGATCTATGAGCTTGAGATTTACTCGGAGGAAGCAGGGGATACACCATCCTCCGGCATGACCATGGATCAGGTGGCAGATAGCCTTCGGATTACTGAAATCGGGGTGGGGGAACTGTATTTGAGGTTCCGGCTGTTCCGGACGGATATGAGATTGAGCTGATAGGGGCTGACTATGAGCAGATCATAGATTATGATCTCACCATATACCAGCCGTTAACAGACACAGATGTGACAGTGAACTTTCGGATTTCAAAGGGTACAGAAACGAGGGAAACCGGAGCTTATACAGTGGAAGTTCCGGGAAAGAAATCCATCAGCGAGGGGAATGAAAAGCCTGTTGTGATTCCTGAGGTTGCAGAGTGGGACGGAGGAAATGGAGAATTTACTGTTACTGATATCTCACGGATCGTCATTAATCCGGCCTATGACGCTGCACTGTCATTTATGGAAGCAGAGTTCAAGGCGGATTATCAGGATATTACAGGAAGAGAGATAGAAATTGTTTCCGGGACAGAGCCGGGAACGCATGATTTTTACTTTACCCTCGGCAGCTCTGACCAGCGAAGATATGTATTACACAAAGGATGAATTTAGAGATCTGATCCAGACAAGCAGACAGATGGGAATTGATATTGTTCCGGAGTTTGACACACCGGCTCACTCCCCCGCATTTACGAAAGTGCGTCCGGATCTTATCTTTGCCGAGACTTAAAAAGGGATAGATCATCTTGATCTGCACAATAAATACGATGAGTCGTTGACGTTTGTTCAATCTGTGTGGAACGAATACATGGAGGGAGAAAATCCGGTATTTGACAGCGAGACGATCGTAAATGTTGGAACAGACGGGTATGACGGAACATATACAGAAGAACTCAGACAGTATACAGATGATATGCTGAAGTTTGTCCAGGATAAAGGAAATGCTGTCCGGCTGTGGGGCAGCCTTACCCAGCGTTCCGGTACAACTCCGGTCCGGAGCGAGGGTGTCCAGATGAATCTGTGGAATACCTCATGGGCAAATCCGCAGGAAATGTATAACGCCGGATTTGAACTCATCAATATGGTGGACCACTAGCTCTACATCGTTCCCGGAGTCGGAACACAATATTACCATGATTATCTTGAGACAGAGTCTCTTTATGCCAATTGGCAGCCTAATGTGATGGGAAACACGACAATTCCCGCTGGATCTGAACCCAAGATATGAAGAAGCCTCTAAAAATGGAATGTATATGGATTATGACTTTGACGGTGAAGATAAGGCAGAAGATATCTCTGGTAACAGCAGAGATCTAACTGTCCAGAAGAACGTGACATTTAAAAATAATGCTGTCACGCTGAACGGAGGAGAGAGCTATGCGGAGACGCCATTGAAAAACTGGGGACAGGCAACCGTCTTGCTTTTGACATCACCCTTACGGAAGCAGCGCAGCCAGGTTACATTTTGTTTGAGACTGACAGCGAGTATGGAACTCATTACATCAGGATCATGGAAGACGGTACGTTAGGATTTACAAGAGAAATGTATGATTACTCCTTTGGATACAGTATTCCTGTCGGAGAGACTGTACATCTGGAGATCGCGACAGAGATGGAAAGCGCTGTCCTGTATGTGAACGGCGCTGCGTATGCGGCGACTGGTATATGGCATGAAACAGGCACAGGAGACATAACAGGCATCACCCGCGCTACATTTGTCCTTCCCACCGGACGTATCGGTTCACTGACCAATGCCATTCATGCGGAGATGGATAATATTCAGTTAAAGCAGGGGCCGATGCTTATGGACTCTTCAAAGTTTTACGGTGAGCGCGGACAGCGAGCAGGATAACGGAGGTATTGAAAACGCGTTTGACAACAACGAGAGTACGTTCTGGCACTCCAGTTGGAATCCGTATATCGCGCTCCCGGCAGCGGTGACGATCGATCTCGGAGAAACTGCCGAGGTGAGCAGATTTACCTATCTGCCTCGGCAGGATAACAACAATAACGGTCAGATCACACAGTATTCTCTGTATTACAGTGAGACAGGTGAGATATCTGCGGTTGGAAGCGATAGATGGAACTGGAGATAACAGCCATGACGCATATGCGTGCGCGGCAGAATTTAGAGTATACGCGGATGCGCAGAGTATGGAGAGGCTGACAATGAGCGCCAGTGTATCTGATCCGGTCGGGGGGACAGTGGAGGTATCAGCCGGGGCGGTTCTGCCCGGCGATAATGCAACATTTACAGCGGTTCCGAGCAGCGGATATATCTTTGAGGGATGGTATGACGAGAACGGCAGCAAGGTGAGCGGCCAGATGGTCTATACATTCCCGGCGGAGCAGAATACTGTTCTGACAGCGCGTTTTACAAAGAGACAGGTGTCCGGACCGACAACTGTTACGGTCACTCCAACGGTGATGACACTGACAGTGGGCGGGACAGCGCAGATCACCGCAACGCCTAGCCAGGCAGGAGCGCAGCTCGTCTGGAGCAGCAGCGATGAGCGGGTGGCGACTGTGGACCCATCAGGAATTGTGACGGCGGTAGGAGAAGGAACGGCAGTTATTACGGTTACCACTAATGACGGAAATACGGCGGTCTGCACAGTGACTGTAAATGCGGCTGGGCAAACAGGACCGACAGAGCCGGCCGGTCCGGGGGGCTCTGTTCCGGAGCAGGGTATGCAGACAGGGGCGGTTCAGCCACCGCAGGCAGGGACATACCAATCACTCTAGACAGGGACGTCATAGTTACCCCAGACAGGGGATTCTGCAGATAGTGTCATATTCCTGCTTATGATGGCAGCGGCTTCGGCAGCAGTGATCTTTGTGAAAAGGAGACAGAGCATAATGTAGTCGGTTTCAGGGCCGCATTGAAAAATATTTAACGGTTAAAATGGATCAGTTCAGGCGCCAGACTGCCCTCATCAGGGGCGATCCGCCTGAGCTGAAGTGCGTTAAGAGGACTTTGGGGACTTTTGGAGGAAACCTATACAAAGGTCATATATTATATTGTCATCCCTCGGTTGACGCATTTTCCAGTGAAAGATATAATAAGGAAAGGAAAATCAAGGAGGTCGTTTGCCAGATGAAACTTATGATCGCGTCAGATATACACGGTTCTGCCCTGTACTGCGGACAACTGCTCCGGGCTTACGAAAGAGAGGGGGCTGACCGGCTGCTCCTTCTGGGGGATATCCTGTATCATGGGCCGAGGAATGATCTGCCAGAGGGCTATGCGCCCAAAGAGGTCATTTCCCTGCTGAATCCCATGAAGGAGGAACTTCTCTGCGTGAGAGGAAACTGTGATACAGAGGTAGATCAGATGGTGCTGGAGTTTCCCATCATGGCGGAATACTGTGTTCTGGAGCTGGCCTGTGCATCTTCATCGGAGAGGGACAGCGCGGAGAAGGACCGGGGGCAGGTCCGGGAGCAGGACTGCGCGGAGAAGGGCAGCGGGAACAGAGGACAGCGGACGGTCACTCTGTTTGCCACCCACGGACATGTCCACAATCCGCACCATCTCCCTCCGCTGAAACAGGGGGATATCCTGCTGAATGGGCACACGCACATCCCTGCGTGCGAGGAGATCATGGACATGGAGGGCAGAACCTACTGGTATCTGAATCCTGGTTCTGTGTCCATACCAAAAGAAGGTTCGGCCCACAGCTACATGATATGGGAGAACGGATCATTTGTCTGGAAAAATCTTGAGGGGGAGGAATACATGACATGGAAGACAGATTCGCGCTGCTGATCGATGCGGATAATGTGTCGGCAAAATATATCAAGCCTATACTGGACGAGCTGTCCAAGTACGGAAACGTGACATACAAGAGGATTTATGGGGACTGGACGAAGACGAACAACGCGAGCTGGAAGGAAGAGCTCCTGCAGAACTCCATCACGCCTATCCAGCAGTTCAGCTACACAACAGGAAAAAACGCGACGGACTCGGCGATGATCATTGATGCGATGGACATGCTGTACACGAGCCAGCTGGAGGGCTTCTGCCTGGTATCCAGCGACAGCGACTTCACAAAGCTGGCGAGCAGGCTGAGAGAGAGCGGTAAAACTGTGATCGGCATGGGCGAGGACAAGACGCCCTCCCCCTTCCGAAAGGCATGTGATATCTTTACTGTGCTGGAGCTCCTGCTCGAAGACAATACGGACAAGGATGAGAGAGAGGAAAAGGAGACTGTTCACCAGCACCATGGAAAAGAACGGAAAAAGGAGACTGCGGCGTCCAAGGAGCAGATCGAAGAAGCAGTGGTCAAGATCATCACGGAGAACCAGAATGACGACCGGGAGACCGGTCTGGGTGAAGTGGGGAGTCGTCTGGTCAAGCTGTATCCTGACTTTGATGTGCGCCGTTACGGCTACAGTCTGCTGTCAAAGTTTCTTGAGACTCTGCCCCGGTTAAAGCTCATTCAGGAGGGGACAAAGGTTTCGGTTACTCTCTATGAGGATAAGAGCAGACAGGAGATGGTTGAAGAATATATCCTGCGACAGATACAGGCGAACGGAAGATTCGGGCTCTCGCTGGGCTCACTGGGCAACCGGATCAGGGCCAGGTTCGGGAACTTCAAGGTGCGGGACTATGGTTTCACCCAGTTCAAGCAGTATATCCAGAGTCTCCCGAATGTAGAGATCATAGAGGACGGCGAGCAGACGAGAGCTGTGTATATAAGCGAAGAATAAGAAACATGATTCGGGAATACTTTTGTTTTACAGGGATTGAAAACGCAGGCTGATCAAGATGCAGCCGGAATGGAGTTTGTTTTTATGGAGGAAATCTCACGGTTATTGGCGGAAATCCTGGATATAGATTTTATCCGCGCGGTCACAAGTAATCCGCGGGATAAAACGGGAATAATAAAGGTTAAGGCTCGTCCGCTTGAAAAGAAAGGAGAGCTGTTCTTCCAGCTGGAATCCTTTACCAGGACTCAGGCGTTCCATGAGAATCTGTCCGGGAAAGATGCCTGCCGTAAACTTGCGGAATATATGGTCCGGTTCGGACAGATGCAGATCGAGACCGTACAGGAGGAGTGTACGGTGCTGGTGAGTAAAAAAGGAAAGGTGACCATCAAACGCAGAAGGAGGCAGAGCGCGGCAGCGCCCGCGGACCGCTCCCACAACAGGAAGAAGCGCTATATCCTGGAAGAGGGGATACCGGTACCATTCCTGAAAGATCTGGGCGTCATGACGGAAGAAGGGAAGGTCGTGCGGACAAAGAGCAATAAGTTCCGCCAGATCAACCGTTTCCTGGAATTTGTGGAGGATATCCTGCCAAGGCTTGATAAGGGGAGAGAGCTTACGATCCTGGACTTTGGATGTGGTAAATCATATCTCACATTTGCCATGTACTATTATCTTCATGAGCTTAAGGGGTATGACATACGGATCATCGGTCTGGATCTGAAAAGTGACGTGGTCGCCCGCTGCGGGAAACTGGCAGAGAAATATGGCTACCGGAAGCTTGTGTTCCTGGAAGGCGATATTGCGGATTATGACGGTGTGGACCGGGTAGATATGGTAGTCACCCTTCACGCGTGTGACACGGCCACAGACTATGCGCTGGCAAAGGCTGTGGGATGGGGAGCGGAAGTGATCCTGTCAGTCCCATGCTGCCAGCATGAGCTGAATGCCCAGTTTGCGGACAGAGGAGATCAGGATGACGGAAGCTCCTGTCTGGCGCCCGTCATGGATTACGGCCTCCTGCGGGAGCGGTTTGCCGCCCTTGCCACGGACGGTCTGAGGGCCAAATATTTAGAGAGCTTGGGGTATGAGGCGCAGGTGCTCGAGTTTATCGATATGGAGCACACACCGAAAAATATTTTAATCAGGGCGGTAAAAAGTGAAAAAAAAAATAAAAAAGCAGTTAAAGAAATAAAAAAATGTATACAGTTTTTGGGAGTCACCCCCACACTGGGGAGGCTGCTCGGAAATAAAGGGGAGAACAGCTAAGAATGAAAAGAAGGCTTATCAAAGCAGGGGTGCTGGTGGTCATATTTGTCGCGGCGCTTGTGATCAGCAGCCTGGTAATAAACAGGGGAATCGGGGATGAAATCGTGGACATGGGGGCGCCGACAGTTCCCAGGATATCATTTCTTGTGGAAGGGAACCGGATAAATCCGCTCTCAGGATATGTTCAGGATATGGAGATCCCGGCAATGAGGGATACGATCACACCGCTGGGCGCGGACGGATCATTGTCCATGAGCCTGGAAGAAGGCAGCAGTGCAGTCAGCGGCATCCGGTATGAAGTATACTCTATGGATGGAGAGGAAAAATACAAAGAAGGAGAGGCGGAACTGCCCGCAGAGGGGGAGACGGCAGTGCTCCGGCTCGAAAATATACTTTCCGGACCGCTCCAGGAAGCTGTGCTCAAGGTTATTCTCAATACAGAGGACGACCGGTCAGCCAGTTATTATACGAGGATCATCCGTCCGGATGATCTGACAGTATCGGAGTGCCTTGCTTTTGCGCAGGATTTCCATGCAAAGGCGCTGGCGGGTGATGAGGCCGAGGAGCTTGACACCTACCTGGAACCCGGGGAAGAAAGTGACAATACAACATATCAGACGGTGAATATCCATTCGGATACCACCCATATCCTGTGGGGAGATCTGCAGCCCCAGGTGCTTGGCAAAGTGGAGTGGGAGATCAAGGAGGCTAATTCCGTATATACGTCTCTGCTGGCAGAATATCAGACCGCTTGTACGGCTGACAGCGGGGAAACCGAAGTATACAGTGTAAGTGAATTTTTCCGTGTCCGCTATGTGGAAGGGACGGTGTATCTGCTGGATTACAACCGGGAGATGGAGCAAATTTTTGACGGCGGCAGCCAGGCGTTTGATAACGACAGCATTCTGTTCGGGATCGTTCCGGATGAGATGCAGTATGAGACGAACAAGGAAGGGACTGTCGTTTCCTTTGTTCAGGGGCGTAATCTCTGGCTTTATGAGACAGAGGACTCTCACCTGATACAGATTTTCAGCTTTGCCGATCAGGAAGGTGCGGATGTAAGGAGCACGAACCCTGATCACACTGTCCGCATTATCAGCATGGATGACAGCGGAAGTCTTGCTTTTGCCGTCTATGGGTATATGAACCGCGGTATCCATGAAGGGCAGACTGGCGCAGCCATCTATTATTTCAACAGTGAAAATCTGACGGTTGAAGAGAAGGCGTTTATCGCAAGTACAAAATCTCCTGCCATTGCCGGGGAAGAACTGGGAAAGAGGGTATATTATTCTCAGGGTCAGGATATGCTCTATGTCCTTAATGAAGGGATCCTCTATCAGATCGATCTGGAGAGGGATGAGCAGACGACTCTGGCAGAAGGGCTGGAAGAGGGGCAGTACGCCCTGTCGGACGACGGCGGCCTGATCGCGTACACAGCAGACGGAATACTGCAGGTGCTGAACCTGCAGACCGGAGAAGGATACACTGTAGAAGCGGCAGAGGGAGAATCTGTACGTCCCCTGGGATTTGTAAACAGTGATTTTGTATATGGGAAGGTGAGAGCGGATGACGCAGGGATTTCCTCTGCCGGGGAAGAGATATCTCCGATGTATGAAGTCGAGATCCGCAGTTCCGGGAATGAGGAAGAGGCGAGATATTCTTTCGCGGATCAGGGAATCTATATAACAAATATCAGCATCCAGAATAATCTCCTTACCATGGACCGGGTGCAGAAGGACGGAGACCGTTATGTCAGCGCTTCCCAGGAGTATGTGACGAATAATGAAGAGCGCAGGGATACAAAACTGCGGCTGGAGACATACAGCACAGAATCTGATGGGGCCCAGGTGCGGCTGACCTTTGAAGACGGCCTGGGAGATACAGAGCTGCTGGCGTTGAAGGCGGACCAGGTGGCTGACAGAGATCCGCTGGAAATCGAGCTTGGCAAAGAAGGCGTGACAGAGAAGTTTTATGTGTATGGCATGGGAAGACTGACCGCTGTATGCGACAGCGCGGGAGAAGCGGTCCAGGAGGCGGAGCGGGTGTCCGGCGTGGTCGTTTCTTCCAGACAGTCCTATGTCTGGGAGAGAGGGAACCGGAATCTGGTATATTCTACGGATGCCGCTCCATTTGCGAAGGAGGGGGAAGAGACATCCCTTGAGGCGTGCGAGCGGTATATGGAGGCTTATGAAGCGCAGCGGGTCGATCTCACCGGATGTACGCTAGAGCAGGTGTTTTATGTGATCAACAGGGGATGTCCGCTGATCGCTCTTACATCCGCGGATCATGCGGTGCTGCTGACCGGATACAGTACGACGGATGTCACATATATTGACCCGGACAGCGGGGCGGCGCAGACGGTGGGGATCAATGAAATGCAGAGTATGGTCCAGAACGGCGGCAATGTTTTTATCGGTTATGTGAGGTAGGCATACAACAGAGACAATGAAAAAGTCATCTGCCGGAGCAGGAAGCGCTGCCCCAGAAGATGACTTTTTTGCTGTTATTGGTCGCATATTTATGAGAACTGCTTACAGTGCGGCTTTTGGAAACAACAGACCTTTGTATCTGTTCAGCACCGTGTGAAGGAGCAGTCCGAGTATTCCGCAGGAAATGATTTCCCCGATCCCTACAGTCAGCATCATGAGCGGAATGGGAAACGGCATCATATAGCCGTACTTCAGTACAAATGGTACGACGAGCATATTTGCGATGATGGGCGGCAGGGGCGCAAGATATTTGCTCCTGCTGCGCAGCTTCCATGTAAATACCGCGCCGATCAGGGTGGCAAGACTTCCGAAGATAATATCCGGGAGGATACATCCCCCGAGGATATTGCTGATAAGACATCCTAAAAATACGCCTGGGATCGCTGCCGGGGTGAATACCGGGAGAATGGTCAGCGCTTCGGATAAACGGACCTGAACCTGTCCGTACGCAAAAGACGCGCCAAGCAGTGTCACAACTACATAGATCGCGGCGATCATCGCCGCCTGTGCCATGAAAAGCACATTGAGGTGTTTAAATACTTTCATTTTTTAGTTCTCCTTTAGTTTTGTTTTACGAGTGGAAGGTCTCGAACACTCGTGCCTGAGCGGATACGAAAGGCTTCCGGTGGAAGGCTTTCGTATCTTCCCTTAACGCCGGGAATCGGCGGCAAGCCCGATAGACCTTGGTTTTTGTGGGCTTTGCAACGTGGGATAGTATAACATGACGCAGACGGAAAATCAAGAAATATCCAGGATTTGCCGGAGACCGGCAAGGGCAGAGACAAACTCCAGTCTTATCCTTTCAGCAGATTATCGATCATGCGGGATGCCTCACTTCTTGTGAGATTTTCCGGATCCCATTCCATCTTTACGCCTCGTTTCTGTATCAGGCTGCTGAGAAAAGAAATCTGTTTCGGTGTGGCGGGCTGCGGTTTTTTCACCTTATATGTAAGCTGTACCGGTTTAAAGAGCTTTGGGTCGTCCTTTTCGAAATAGTGGGCCAGGGTCTGATACAGCTTTGCCGTTGCCAGAGCGTCGTGATAGGCGCGGTGGGCAGACTTGTTCTCAATATGATAGTGGCTGCACAGACTGCCCAGGCTTTTTGATTGCATGTCAGCATGGACCTTCTTTGCGATCTTCAGTGTATCGATCCCCATCTTTTCAAATGAAAGGCGATCCTGTACGGCGCTGCACTTTACAAAACTGTAGTCAAAGATCACGTTGTGACCGATCAGGATATCATCTCCGCAGAAGTCCAGAAAGTCTGAGACGACCTGGCTGCGGCCTCTTGCGTCTGTCACCATCTCATTTGTGATCCCGGTAAGTCCCGTGATCATCGGGGAAATGGGTGATATGGGACGGATAAATTCCATGAAGCGCTCCGCAACCCGGCCGTCCCGCACCTTCAGTGCCCCGATCTCTATGATCTCATTTTCTAGGGGATCAAGCCCCGTTGTCTCAATATCAAATGCAATATATGATTTCAACATGGTATCTGCTCCTTTACTGTCTGCTATTATAAAGGAAAAGAGCGAGAAAATCCAATGATATTTGACCGGGGAGAAAAAGCGCGGTAAGTGAAAAGTGATTTCTACAAATATTTCTGGAGGTCTTTCATAAAATCTTCTTCTGTCCTGATGATCTTTTCCGCCAGCTCAGAGGCCTTTTTGTCAGCGCGGTCCAAAGTATTCCGGCGCGCTCCGAGCGTCTTGATCCCCATGCTGCATCCGTCTATGAGGAGTTTTGCGATCTGCGTATTGTCATCGTTGAATGTGAGCTTCATTTCCGTAGTAAACCAGGCAAACGCGCTGGAAGCGGTCCCGGGTTCCTTTGGGGAGCATCCGCTCTCCGTAAGCCGGGCATCTGCTTCCTGTCTCATCTTTTCGTGGCGGTCCGTATAGCTGTCTACCAGTTCCGCCAGGCCGCTGTCCTTGATATACTCACGGATCTGCCTCAGGCTGTCCGATGCCATCTGACATCCGATCGTACATTCTTCCAACAGTTTTCTTGTCTGTTCATCCATAAGTCTCTGCTTCCTTTCTGAGATAATAGGAATATTCTGTCCGTTTTTTATGAAATTATGTATATGCATGTCCATGCTTACCTGCGTATTTGATTGATTTTTCGGTCCTCATGCCATATAATGAACCAGAACCGGAGCAATCCCGACCTGCGTGCGGGATGTTCACACGAACACGGAAGACAGCGTCCGGGAGGGGGACGCGACGGTTCTGTCAAAAATCAGAAAGGGGGAAACCTATGTTAACGGGAAAGACAGTCCTGCTGGGAGTCACAGGCAGTATTGCCGCTTACAAGGCCGCGTCCCTGGCGAGCGCGCTGAAGAAGCTGAACGCAGACGTACATGTGCTGATGACGCAGAATGCGATGAATTTCATCAACCCCATTACCTTTGAGACTCTGACCGGCAACAAGTGTCTGGCAGACACCTTTGACCGGAATTTTGAGTACAGTGTGGAGCATGTATCCCTGGCGAAAAAGGCGGATGTGGTGATGATCGCGCCGGCAAGCGCCAATGTGATCGGCAAGATCGCCCACGGAATTGCGGATGATATGCTGACGACCACGGTGATGGCGTGCAGGTGCCGGAAGATCGTGGCGCCGGCAATGAACACGAACATGTTTGAGAATCCCATTGTGCAGGACAACATGCAGATCCTTGAGAAGTACGGATATGAAGTCATCAGCCCGGCTGTGGGATATCTGGCGTGCGGGGACACCGGGGCAGGGAAGATGCCGGAGCCGGAGCTTCTGCTTGAGTACATCATTCAGGAGATCGCATGTGAAAAGGACATGACAGGGCTTAAAGTCCTTGTGACGGCAGGTCCCACGCAGGAAGCAGCGGACCCGGTGCGCTATATCACGAATCACTCCACAGGGAAGATGGGCTATGCCATGGCTCGTGTATGCGCGCGGCGGGGAGCGTCCGTGACGCTTGTAAGCGGGCCGACTACGCTGAAGAGGCCGCGGTTTGTGGAGACAGTGGATGTCAGGTCCGCAAAAGAGATGTACGATGAGGTCATCCGGCATGCCGGGGACCAGGACATCATCATCAAGGCTGCGGCAGTGGCGGATTACCGGCCTAAGACAGTGAGCAGTGAGAAGGTAAAGAAAAAGGATGGGGAGCTGACGCTGGAACTGGAGCGGACAGATGATATTCTTGCGTATCTCGGAGAGAATAAAAAACCGGGACAGTTTTTGTGCGGTTTTGCGATGGAGACAAAAGACCTGATCGCAAACGCGCGGCAGAAGTTACAGAACAAACATGTGGACATGATCGTGGCAAACAGCCTGAAAGTGGAAGGCGCGGGGTTTGGCGGCGACACGAATGTTGTGACTGTCATAACAGCGGATGAGGAGATCTCACTCGGAAAAATGTCAAAAGAGGAGACAGCCTCACAGATCGTTGACAGGATCCTCGCGATGAGGGCGCTGTAAAAGCAGCAGATCATAAACGGAACAATTGAACAAAGGGACAGGATTCTTTACTGTGCCAAATGTATTGTATCCCTGCGGGGAATGATAACAAGGAGGCAATTATGAATCATTCAGAAAATTATAATTCAGGAGCAAAGAAACAGACAGACAGCGGCCGGGAGCAGTCCAGCGGCGCACAGGCAGGAAACAGATTCAGCACGATGAGCATGGTCCAGGTGGCGATATTCGGTGCAGTCATATGCATCATGGCCTTTACCCCCTTTCTCGGCTATATCCCCCTTGGCTTCACGAGGGCAACGATCATCCATGTGCCGGTCATCATCGCTTCCCTTCTGATGGGACCGAAGAAGGGCGCGGCGCTGGGATTTCTTTTCGGTATGACGAGCTTTATCAACAACACGATGAACCCAACGCCCACTTCTTTTGTGTTCACGCCTTTTTACAGTATCGGAGATGTGAGCGGTGGATGGGGAAGCATTGTCATATGCTTTATCCCGCGGATCTTAGTGGGGATCGTACCTTATTTTGTTTATAAACTGGTAATGTGGCTTACAAAAGATATGACAAAAAGAAAGAGCGGTATTTCCAGAGCGGGTCTGGTGCTTGCCGGTGTGAGCGGCGCGCTGGCCAACACGCTTTTGGTCATGAACCTGATCTTTGTATTTTTCAGAGAAGCATATGCTGCCGTAAATGAAGTCGCGGTGTCCGCAGTCTATACGTTTATCCTGTCTGTGATCGGCATCAACGGAGCGCCGGAAGCGATAGTGGCAGGAGTGCTGACCCTGCTTATCGGGAGAGTGCTCATGAGGAAAAATGTCAGAGAAAGGCTGGGCTTAAAAAATGATCTTGGCTATTGATATCGGGAACACGAACATTGTGATCGGCTGTATGAATGGACAAGAGCGTGTGTTCATTGAACGTCTCTCCACCGTGAGGACAAAGACAGAGCTGGAATATGCCATTGACATTAAAAATGTGCTGGATATCTATCACATAAAATGGACGGACCTTGAGGGCGGCATTATCTCATCTGTCGTGCCTCAGATCACTACGGTCGTAAAGCTTGCAGTTGAGAAGATCCTGAAGAAAGAACCCCTGGTCGTAGGCGCCGGGATCAAGACCGGGCTCAATATCCGGATCGATAATCCGGCGCAGCTGGGGAGCGACCTGGTCGTGGACTCGGTGGCGGCTATTGCGGAATATCAGGCTCCTTTGCTCATATTTGACATGGGAACGGCGAATACAGTGTGCGTGATCGATAAAAATAAAAATTATGTCGGCGGAATGATCTACCCGGGCATCGAAGTGTCACTTGATTCACTCACTGCGAACGCATCCCAGCTTGGCGGCATCAGTCTGGAGGTTCCGGAGCACATCATTGGAAAGAATACGGCGGAGTGCATGAAGAGCGGGACGATATACAGCGCGGCAGCCGCGGTGGATGGGATCATAGACCGTCTGGCGAAAGAGTTGGACGGTGATGTCACGGTCATCGCTACCGGAGGGCTGGCGAAAAAAATCGTACCTCACTGCCGCAGGGAGGTCACGCTGGATGAAGATCTGCTGCTGAAAGGGCTGGCGGTGATATACCGGAAAAATCGCAGATAAGACCAGTCTTTAGGACATGCCGGGAGAGAAGACAGCGGTCAGTATCGGGGAAAGGGAAAAATGGAACATAAAAAGCATTATCAGATCACGGAATTCTGCCATCGCTTTCTGGCAGATCATATAAAAAAGGTGGATGCTGCATTGACGCTACATGCGGCAATGGAAATGATACAGAATTCCTCTGCCGGCTGGCCGGACCGTCCGGGAAAGTGTATGGCTTTGATATACAGAAAGCGGCAGTGGAACGGACAAAAGAAAGGCCTGCGCGGGCCGGGTATGAGGACCGCGCGGAACTGCACTGCGCGGGACATGAGCATATGGCGGAATATGTGCGGGAGAAAGCGGATGTGATCATGTTCAACTTTGGTTATCTTCCGGGCGGAGATCACGCAGTCGCCACCCATCCCGATACCAGCCTCCGGGCAGTGCGTCAGGGAATGGAGCTGTTGAAAAAAGGCGGAGTGATGAGCCTGTGCATTTACAGCGGCGGGGATACAGGTTATGAAGAGCGGGATGCGCTGATGGAGTATCTTAAAGACCTGGAGCTTTTAAAGTGGCTTGTGATCGCGTGCAGTTACTATAACAGGAAGAATGATCCCCCGCTGCCTATGTTTGTGATACGGCTGTGAAATCTGGTTTTGCTCAAGTGGAAACTGCCGATCGGATGAGATCAGAAAATTGTAGCCCTATTTCAAGAGTCTTTCGCGGCGAGAGGGATTGCGGACCCTGAGCCACAACCTCACCCGCCGTGAATATATCTTAAAATAGCCGGTGATTTTCGGATGCTTTAGGCATAGGCAGTTCCACAGACAAATTCACATTTCCCGCACAGACTCAAAAACCGCTTCAGTACCGGATGATCATTGTCATACCGGTAATACACCCCAAAGGGCAGACTTGGCAGGTCTGTCACCGGGATATAGCAAAGCCCGGGTCCCCTCATCTGCGGCACATCCGTATATAAAGTGTATCCCAGCCGCGCCTTCACCAGTGTAAAGGCGCTTTCGATATTTTCTGCAAAATATTGCTGCTCCGGCGCAAGGTGAGATAAGACCCTGCTCTGGATGGCAAAGACCGGGCTTGGAATCTGGCGTGGCGAACAGGCGATAAAGCTGCCGGACAGGTTTGTTTTCGTGAGTGTCTCATATCGTGCCAGCGGATGCTCCGGCGAACAGACGCAGGCAATCGGGGCAGAACAGAGTCTTCGGAAATAAAGAGAGGACTTTTTCTGCCCTTCTTTTGTTCCGAAAGCCGCGTGGAGCTTCTGGTTCTCTACCAGACCGAGCAGGGAGGGGAAGGGGACCATACGGACGGAAGGACGGAGGAGAGGAAACTCGCCGGCAAGTTCTTTGAATACTTCCGGAAGCAGTTGAATCGTATTCATAAGTTCCTCCTGGTTTCTGGGCTGTATTGTAACAGTCCGGATTTCTTTGTGCTGAAGAATATTTATAATAATCTATAAAAGCTTTTTATAGATTCAGACTGTAGACAAAGTCCCCGGTTTACGCCGGGGCTTTTCTTCTGTAGTTATCAACATTTCAATTATCTTCCCTCTTTTTATCAAGAAAAAATTCCCTTTATCAACTCGAAAATTAAGCGGTACATCT
>DWYM01000040.1 GCA_019118665.1 Candidatus Mediterraneibacter intestinipullorum | reverse complement strand
AATCCTTGATTTTACGGTAATGTATCGATAATGGCAATCAAGGCATGAATGAGTAATTATAATTGTCTGACAATGATGATTTTAAGGAAGTGCCGCGCCAATTATGAGGAATTAACCTCGCTCATAAACAGCCAAAGCCTGATATGCTTCATTCAATTTCGCGATCATATCAACCACTTGGGACGGAGCGGCTGTTCCTGCCTGCAGCATCGCATCCGCCTCTGTCAAAGCACTCTGCATTGCAGTCCAGCCATCGTTCGGCAGATAATCGGTGTCTTTTAATGCGGAATAAGTATCATACAATGTCTGAAGCTCTGACATGTCCGCTTTCAGCTCTGTCCTTGCAGTTGTCAATTCCGCTATCGCATCCGTTACATCCTGAGCAGACGCAGTGGCATTGTCCACTACGCTCTGCGCGGCTGTGATCGCAGTCTGGTACCTGTTCCAGCTGTCCGCCTCATAACCATCTTCTGTTAACGGAGCTGTTTCCGTGTACTCGGTAAGGAGAGCCTGGAGAGCTGTTTTATCTGCTTTTTCCGCCAGCTGCCCCGCCTGATAAACGAGCGCCACGACCATGTCCGTTACAGCCTTGGATGTGTCCGCATCTGCCAGTTCCTGCTCATGCTCTGCCATCCATGCTTCAAATACCTCCCATGACGCAGGCGTGTACTTGTCTTTATCTGCTTTTATCGCAGCGAATCTGTCCGCTGCCCTGGAGATATCAACCAGTGCATCCTGGGCATCTTTCAGATTTTCTGCCGTGCGGTCAATGAGATTCTGGGAGACCGGCCCATCCGCGGCCAGCACTGCCCTGGCTGCTGACAGTGCCGCTTCATAAGCTTCCCATGTGACGGCGGAATAATTTTCTTCTGCCAGCTCATCAGCTGCATTGACCAAAGCTTCCAATCGCTCTTCATTTCCTTGCTCTATCACGCCGTCACTGTATTCATGCACTTTAAGTTCTGCAAGCGAGCAGCTTCCTGTAATGGTGCTGTATGCCTGATACGCCACGAAGCGTACATATCTTGCATTTGTGGGGATGATCTCAATTTCCTGCCAGTCTGTCGTATTTGTCAGCGTGCCGCGGGCAACTTCCGTAAACTCTCCTTCTGTTCCAGTGTTGCTCACTTCAATTCCATATACATGGACACGTCCGCTCTGATTATTCTGGCGGGCAAGATAATCCACTTTATAAATCATTTTTTCTTCGCCAAGATCCAGCGTCACGGACTGGGGAAGGCTTATCTGATTGTTACCGTATGTTGAATGCCAGTATGTATTCGGGTTGCCGTCTATTACATTTACAGCCGCTCCATCTGTATTCGGCTGTATACTGTCGCTGTGCTGCGAAGTATAGGCGCTGACAGTCATCCCTTTAACTTCTGTATTTGTATACAGTTCAATATTATCCAGCTCAGGGCGCTTATTCTGGATATTCTCCAGCAGTCCTGCCCTCAGATCCAGTGCTGTGGCTTTCAGGATGCCGCTTACCTCAGCCATCTCTGCTGTAAAGACGATGGTATCCGTTCCGGAACCGCTCTTATACTCTGCTGTCACAGTTTCGCTCTCACTGCCATTTGTAAGGCTGAGCCGGGGTGTTCCTGCCGCCATGATCGTCTGGTCAAATGTCAGGGAGACCGTCACTGTGCTGTTCTCAACCTGCACGTCCGCCGACAACAACCTGGGTGCTGCCATCTCATCAGGAGTTACGGTTCCCGCTTTTATATAATTCTCATCAAACTCGAAATACCGGATCCTGAACGCTCCTGTCGTCTCATCCTCATACATTATGGCAAACTTAGGATTGTTATAGTTGGGGTCCTCAGAAGCTGAAGGATTGCTTACAAGCGTCAGGCAGGAATACGCAAACCTCTCCGATGCACTGTTGATCTCCCGCTCCCATTTCCATTCCATACTTCCGTTTTCCTGAACCTGACCCAAATACATCTTCCCATTATAGCGTCCACTTCGGCTCGGATTGCTCAGAAGAACATATTCTTCACCATTTGGCTTTGTATAATGGATTACTGACAACTGGCAGTAGACGTCTGTCAGCTTAGTCTCTCCTATCTTGTCCCATGTTGCGCCATGATCATCACTGTAAATGACTGCTGACGACTGAGATCCGCCGACATTTGAATTTGCAGTATAGATCGGCACGACCAGTCTTCCGCGATATTCTTCCTTGCGTGTAAGCTGAATGCCCACACCCGGACCTGTGCCGAAGAACAGCGCCCAGTCTTCTTTGACCTGCGGTGTGATATCCACAGGGTCTGACCATGTCAGACCATCATCCTCCGAAGTGACCAGCCACAGATAGCTCGTGTTCAGCACGCAGAGCTCCCCTTTATCCGGCCCATTCTTCAGCATGTAGATATTTCCTCTGTATTCTCCGTCTTTATACAGGTTTCCTTTTTCTTCCAGTGCCACCCCTGCCTCATAAGGATAGATGACAACAGTATAGCCTGTGTCTTCACCCGCGTCATTCAGGACATGTCCAATGCCATTTTCAATATTGCTGATATAACCGAACCTTTCTTTCGGATTCGCGGCAGCATTGTAAAGAGTCTGGCACATTACGCCGTTTACATTCTCATATCCGACGCCTGCGGTCAGCTGTGAGGTGTCCATCAATCCGCTGCTCTCCGGGAACATGTCCACAAACGCAAATATCTTGCCCGTGCTCTGATCCTGTACCGTGACCATATCAATAGCAAAAGCCGCGGAATTGCCGTTATTCGGCAGATCCACCAGAGTGATGGGATCGGAGAACACCGTCTCGCCTTCCGCTTTGCGGCGGACGACCGCGTCGATATTTCCGTTGTCCGCGGGCCCGCTGTTTCTCTCATCTATGAAAGCAAGCTGCGTCCCGGTCTTCGTTGTGAGCAGGGAGGGAATGCGGTAAGAGGACGAGCCCTTGTAACCTGCATAGAACAGATCCTCTGTCTCGGACTTGTATGCGTTTGTCATGTCCAGCTCTTCTTCTGCGGTCCATCGAGTGACAGAGTCCGCTCTCTGGATCTCGGCGTCCGTCAGCACGCTGCTGTAGATGGTGACGCTGTCTATAGCGCCATTCATAGGCATCGCATTTCCGCTGGAACGCACCACTTTTCCGATGCCAAGTGTATCAGCATTGCTTACTAAATTCAAAAATCCCTCCGACATACCGCCTGACCAGTGGTCTATATAAACACCGTCCACATGGAGCTTAAGATCATTATCCGCTTTCGTAACGGTGATCGTATGCCAGTTTGTGTTGTTTACAGTAACTCCTTTTCCTGGGTAACTATTCAAAGAAAGCTTCTTTCCAGCCAACATTCCACTGATCAGACCCACTGCATCAATACCGATCGTGTTCGTACTTGGAGTCACATAGAGCCCCAGATATACTCCTGACGCCGCGCTGTTGGACAGCGCGATCAGCATCTGAGGTGAAGCGGTATTCCCATCCTCCACGCGATACCGCACTGTGATGCTTCCTGATGTCAGTTCAGTGAGCTTGGAAATCTCACCCGCATCGGTTACAGTTTTATAATCTGCCGTCTCTGTCCCGGCAGGATAGTATGCGCTGTCAGAGGAAAATACAACATTTCTCAGACCGCCGTTGTAATAGTTCTTGATCTGCTCCTCGGTAAGCGCTGTGTTGTATAATTCAATATTTGACAGCGTCCCGGTCAACGGATATGTATTACCGTTTCGCGCGCCATTACCAAATCCGATGTAGTCAGCCGCTGTTAACTTTGCGTTAAACACAGAAGATGACGAACTGTTCTTTACCTGCTGCCCATCCAGATAGAATTTGTAGGATGTGCCTTCCATGACAAATGTCAGGGCATGAGGCTGTGCCAGATCCACCTCATTCTCGATCGTACAGGTTTTATCCGATATCTGATGATTTCCCGATGCATCTCTGTATTCAACCCCAAGTGTACTACCGCTCAGATAGACTGTGATATAATTATTCGCCGCGCTGCTGTCTCCCATAAAAAACAGGGACTGTACCCCACTTCCGGTCGCCGTGAATGTCAGATTGACCGTCACTGCCTCAGATGCTTTCATCGTCTCAACATGTTCACTTGCTGTGATCGCATTTGTCCCATTTGTAACATTCGCGGTTTCCTCATAAGTAAACACCGGCTGCGGATCATCCGCCGCGCCCACGGTCATGACTGACTGCGGGATCAGCATGGCTGCCGCAAGGACCGCTGCAAGTAATTTTCCTCGTTTTTTCTTTATCACCTTTCTTTTTCCACCTTTTTCCCAACAAAAGCCGTGAATCCGCCCCATTTTTATTCACATTATTCTCTGTCGGAACTCTGCTCCCCTTATTTTTGTTATTATATAGTATTTTTCCTCACCAAACAATCAATGTTTTGTAAAAAATAACAAAAGTACAAAAATCTTAAAAAGTATAAATATGTCAATATTAACAAATTCTTCCTCAAGCGCAGTACAGCCCTCCGGCAAATGTCGAAGAGCTGTACTTTTACTTTAATTATCCTTTGTATTCAGGATGACCTGACATCACTTTTGCAGATCATTTTCTCAGCCGCAGCGTTTACGCATCCGGGCGATCACCGCTCCGCATCCCGCAAGTACAATAATATACAACGCGAGATATGAAGCGGTATCACCGGTGTTAGGAGTTGCTGTAGCGCTGTTATTGCCGGCGTTATTATTGTTGATGTTGTTTCCGGTAATGCTGCCCCCTTCGGAAGGGGTATCCGTGCCCGCAACAGGTATTGTCACAGAGGCAGTGGAGCTGTATACCCTTCCATTGATGGTCACTTCAGCCGTATAAACTGTAGAGCCTGCTGTCGTGGCAGTGGCTTCCGTAGTCCTGCTGCTCACCTGACAGTCGAACGTTGTGCTTTGCTGACAACTGGAGCAGGTCGCAGCCGCGGTACAGGTGGCGTGATCCCCGGACCATGTGAAGACAGGGTCGCTGTAAGTATGGCCTGTAGCAGGTACAGCCACTTCTCTTATGTCAGCATATGTCTGACCATTGAATTCCACAGTGGCAGTGTAAATGGTCTTTCCATCTGCAGTGCAGGTAGCCTCCGTGGTGGTGCTGCTCACCGTACAATTGACATCTTGCGCTTCTCCGCTGTCAGTGCGGTTGAATGTAGCTGTGACAGAAGAATAGTCATCCGTCCACTGGAACACAGGAGCCTCATATCCGTTTACAGTAATCCGATAAACGACGCCTCCGATCATGACATCCGTGGTGCCGGGCGCAACGCCAGTGACAGCAAGCTGCATGAGGCTTTTGCCGGGGTCTGCCTTGATAACGTGGGCATAAGTGCTGCTCGTGCTGGTGGAAGGATAAAGGGCATAATAGGTATCATCTACTTTCGCCGTGATCAGGTATTCACCCCCATCGGTAATCCCACTTGCTTCAGTGACCTGGACATATCCGGGGATCGCGGCGCTGGAGGTTTCTCCATCGGCTGCAGGACGGTAAATCTCCATCTCATCAGGTGTGCCGCAGCTGGTAGCGCAGCGGTCAAAGATATTTCGTCCGTCACGGTAAAAATGCAGATGCCTGCCAGCCGAAGTATCATATAACTTAAATGTACCAGCCGTGCTTCCAGCCCTTAGTTCAAATGTGGTTGAGCCGGTCTTTCCCGGATATTGCCCGCTGCCGCTAAGGTTAAGATAGACCTTTGCTCCATCTTCGGCGGTGTTGGAGATCTCCCAGTTGCCGCCGCTGGCAGTGAAAGTATACAGCGCATTGCTCATCCCGACTGTCTCGCCAGTATACGAGGCATCAGTCCCCAGGCTGCCGGGGCACTCGCCAAGAATGTCGGAGTAAAGGCGTGTTGTAACTTCCGTGCTGGCAATAGCAGGATCCGAGGGATGCTCAATATTCTCTCCGGTCAGATTGATATTTTCCGTCTCTCCGGCTTCTACAGAAACCTCAACTAGTGTCGTTGGTTCCACAGTGACCGTATACTCAATACCGGAGTTGGTCTCCGTGAACGTCACTGTTCCTTCTTTTTTGCCGGTGTATGTCACGGTGTAGGAGCCGTCTCCGTTGTCATTGACCGCGATGTCAACAATATTAGTATCAATATTTTCATGACCCGCGAAACCGCCGGAGACGGTCTGGCTATATTCGCCGTACAAAGGTACCGTCAAGCTCCGTTCGTTTCCGACCGCCGCGCCGGTTGCAATCTCAGCGATGCCGATATTCTGGTAAAGCGCTGATGCGCCTGCATTTTCATACAGCAGGCCGATGGAACCGTCCGCCAGCTCGGTCAGACTGGAATAGGCATAGTAGCCATTAGTCACAGAATAGCTGTAATCCCAACTGATACTGCCGTCCTCCTGCACCAGCCCCACATAGATCTTTCCGTTGGAGCGTCCGCTTCCCGTAGGACAGGAAAGCAGGATGGCAGTCTTGCCGTCGATCAGTTTGGAATAGACAATCGCGTTTATCTGACAGCCGGTGTGAATGTCCGCACCGGTCGAGTTCTGCCGCTCCGACCATGTTTCCCCGCCATCTGTCGAAACCGCGTAGCCTCCATGGCGGGCAAACATGTACAGCCTGCCGTCCGCTTCCACCACCGTTGCCTCTGAGGTCTGCCAGGAGAGTTCCTCGCTCCGCTCCCATGTTTGTCCGTTGTCATCAGAATAGATCACGCTGCTCTTGCCATCAGCATTATAAAAGGTATAGCAGGGGAAGATGATCCGTCCAGTGGAGGTCACCAGCCCGCGGCCGGGTCCGACGCCATAGAATCTGGCGTTGCTTTCAAGCCCGGTACGCACCTGCTCGTTGAGCATGAGGGGAGCCGACCAGGTCTCTCCGCTGTCTTTGGATGTGACCAGCCACAGGTAAGAGGCAGCCGTCACATGCAGATCCGCATTATAGTAAAACACGTTCTGCTGTACATATTTACTGCTGCCCAGTTGAGCACAGTACACCTTCTCCTTGTCCGCATTGTAGAGGTAATACCACTGGTCCACATAGTAGTCTGTACTGCTGTCATTGACATCTATAACAGGAGCATAACCGTCAGCGGAAAAATCCCCCACATAATGAGTATAGCTGGTCTGCTGGTTAGGAACAGGAGAACCGTACAGCACCAGACGGTATGCGTCATCGATCAGCTCATAGCCGCTTTTCGCGAGGGGACCGTAGGGAGCGGTGTTTAAAGCCACACCACCTGGAAACAGATCCACCAGCAGATAGATGGTGCCGTCTTTCCCCTGGATCATGGCCGGGTCGATAAAGGCGGTAGCATTGGAATGCTTTGCGTCCGTACTGTCGTTGAAATAATTAGGAAAGCTGTATGTCCACGTCTTTCCGCCGTCAGTGGATTTACTCAGGATGGTGTCAAGGGCGCAGGCATCACCCGCATGATCCCACCGTGCGTCTATGGCCGCCAGCAGACTACCGTCATCCAGAGTGATCAAAGATGGGATACGGAAATTATTGCTCTGGCCGGTCCCGGAGGCGAATGGCTGACCAGTTGTAGTACCGGTCGAGCTGCTTCCATTTTCCAGCACTTCCGCCGGCACCTCAGTCTTTATGTAAAGATACACTGGGTAAGGGGTGGTGCTTACCGTCCACCCGGAAGCAGTATAAGTCAGATAATAGGTTGTGCTGCCGATTGCCCTGCCAATCGTATACAGGCCGCCGTCCTGGGTCTCTCCGATCTGCAGAGCCTGCGCCTCAGTGCCTGCCTGGGCGGAAGACGCATCGATATTTATATATTTTCCGCTCTCTGTCTGGCTTTTAATGGTATAGCCGCCCTCAGCGGAGGATATGGTCCAGGTATGGGCGCCGGTGCCGGCATACTGGGCCATCGTACAATCCGTGGGCGTCAAGGTGTCGTCCGCACTGGTGACTCTGCAGCGATCCAACTTTGTGGTATCGTTTGTAAAATGCACGATCCTCAAAGCGTTATCGCTGGTACTAGAGGAGACGATCGTAAAAGTATCTCCGGAGGTGATCTCACCAGTCACCTTCCGATATTCAATGCCCATTGGAAGCCCATTATCCGGCTGGGCAGAACCGCTCCCCGGGGCTGCGGCCAACACATACATCGGCAATGTCGACAGCAGCATAAAGGCGCTGACCGCCATGGACACAACCTTGCGCCATTTTGCCTTCTTCATTCTCTTTTTCCTCCTTTTGATACCATAATCTCACTTCCATAGCGGTGGCGACTGACTTTTATCACTCAAATATCCGGAAGATCATCATCTGGCATTTTTTACCTATGCTACATTATACCATTTAAAGAGTAAATTTCCATTGTACTAATTACCCAAATCATCAGCCTCTTTTCTGTGCTAAAATCCCAAAAGGAACTTTCGGATCAGTCCCGCCCAGCTAAAGGCAGCCTTTTCTTTTATCTGCATGTTACCGGCAGAAACTGTACCTGCGTTTCACACTTTCTTGTTCTTTTGTTCATAATACATTCAAAACTTCATCACACTTTTTACACAACTATTTTCTATACTGTAATTGTTCTTGAAGAAGAACACTTTTTCATAAACTTTTTCCCCCTTTGAGTCACGTTTTTGCGTGACTCTTCCTTTTTGCTCTTTTGTATTTTTCAGAACGTTCTGATAACATGACAAAAAGGGCAGGCCCCTTTCAGAAAGAGCCTGCCCCTTTTACATATACATATTTTTTCATATTTATTTTATCACTCTGCCGCGCATCTTTCCCCACACATGAGCCTGTACATAGTCATACGCCTTGTCATATATGAAGAGCCCGATCTGACCCGCGATGACCACGCCGAACAATATTGCGTCCGATACCGCCCGGGCAAAAAGCATATCCCGGAACCCGATCACGATCGGGATATATATAAGATTGAAGATCACATATTTGGAAATCCAGAAAATTCTTCGTCTTTCTCTAAACTGAGGCCGTTTTTCCAGCCATCTCCACACAGCCTCGATCCCCCATATATACAATCCCATCGCTGTAAACGTAAGCACATAAAACTTGTTCGGAGCAATGATAAATCCCAGCAGCACTGCCGCTAGATAGAAAGCCGCGCCTGCTTTCAGCCCGAATTCGCGCACAACGATCCCCACGAAAAAGGATGCCGCCGTGAGCAGAAATAATGTACTTGTCTCAATGATGCTTCCAAGCGACATAAAAATGACAGTCAGCGCCAGAAGCAGCCCGCCAAACGCAAGGGTCTTGGCCTTTACATGCATGAACAAAGATCTCCTCCCATACATTCACAGAGCGTATCTGCGCACCACAGATCGCAGCACAGATTTCCCGTTCCGCAGGAAGTGCCGCCCATGCCATATCCGGAGCCGAACCCGCCGTTCTGGTATCTCTGGCTGCTGAACTCAAGCTGGTTCAGGAGCTGTCTGTACTGAAGATTGTTTGGTTCCATGTTGACCGCCTGGGCCGCATGGTCTCTCGCCAGAACGTTATTTCCCAGCCCTGCATTGGCACAGCCGCTTAAGTAGTACCAGAGAGCCGATCTCTCCGGCACCTGATCAAGTGTATTGAGAGCCTCGCGGAAACGCCGGCTGTTGATATAGTTCACCGCTGCCTGGAGCCTTGGGTCTGCCTGCGCATTCTGATAACCGCCGGAAGAACCGCCATATCCATACCCGGAGTATCCTCCCGAGCTCCCTGATCCGCCGTAAGAATATCCGCCGGCACCCCCTGCCGAGCGCTCGTTCATGATCGTGTCATACGCCTCCTGGACTTCCTTGAACTTCTCCTCTGCCAGGTCCGCAAGGGGATTATCCACATTGGCGTCCGGATGGTATTTCCTGGTCAGATCCCGATACGCCTTCTTTATCTCCTCATCCGATGCGCTTGGTGATACGCCGAGTACATCATATGGATTTTTCGCCATTTTTTCCTTCCTCACTTTTCTTCATCTGCATCTTATTATAACGATTCCAGACTCCATCATACAATATATTCCTCAAAATGTCCACATCAAGGAGACATGGAAGCCGCTCAAATTCCACCGCGCTCTCCGCGATCATCATGCACAGGATCTGTTTCATCCTCTCCTCATAATCTTCCCGGCCGCAGATCTCTCTCAGCGGATTATATCTGCTTTTTTTCATATCCTCAGGCAAATCTTCGTACGCATCCATAATGTAGATGAATTTCCCCAGGAAAAAGCCCATCTTCCGCAAGTTTTTTTCCCAGAAATCCTGGCGGTACACAAACAGTTCTTCCATCAGCTTCCCGAAACATCCTGCCGTCCTGTCAATATCCGTACTGTTGTCTTTCTCGCACTCCGCCAGCTCTTTCAGAGCAGACTCGATCGCCCTGCTCTGTCTCGGATACTGTTCTATGATCTTCCGGGCCTTTCCGTGTACCATACTTTTTGTTATAAAACTGCTGACCTTCCGTTCATCCTGCCAGTCATCCTCCATGTGGTAATATGCCAGCAGGACGTTCATCGCTGCCGCGTATGCCGTGATCTCATTCCGGAGCATCGTCTGTTTCTTTACAGGATGCACCTTGCAGCGGTGCTGCTCCGCTTCAGCCGCACTCTCATACAGAGATGACAGTAAGATGATCGCGAACGTCATGTCATAAGTAAGGGTCATCTGCCCCATAAATCCGTACTCTTCCTTGAGCACACGGCACAGCCCGCAGTAGTATGCCTTATATTTTTTTAAGTCTTTTACCTTCAGCTCCGGCTCATATATCGTTACATAACCAAACATTGTTTCTCTCCTGTCCGTGAAATTGCGGTCAGCCGCCATGATGATATTATAACATGTACATCTGGACAAGATTATTATTTTTTTGTGAAATACACAGACTGGCGCTTCTCCCAGCGCCCAATATTGTAAACCTTCATTTTAATTAGGTTGACATTATGTCTGTCCTGCTTTATACTTTGTCCATAACATGGGGCCCGCAAGCGACCCGCACATTTCAAAAGCTTCCAAATAAACCGAAAGAGGTGTACTTAAACATGAAAACAACCGACACACTGCCCCGGCAGCCGAAAACACGCACCAGACAACTTACACTAATCGGGCTTATGACCGCCGTGCTCTGCATCCTGGGCCCATTATCCATCCCGCTCCCGGTCAGCCCCGTGCCGATCACGCTCACGAACCTTGCCATTTTCTTTGCCGTCTATCTACTCGATATAAAAGGAGGCACAATATGCCTCCTTGTCTATCTCTGCCTCGGCACAGCCGGGCTCCCGGTATTTTCTTCCTTCAGCGGAGGGCTGGGCAAACTTGCCGGTCCCACCGGCGGATACCTCATCGGGTTTCTATTCCTCGCACTGATACAGGGATTCCTGATGAAACTATTTCCCAAAAAGAACACAGCCGCTGTCATAGGAATGATCCTCGGCATGGCTGTGTGCTATCTCTTCGGCACCGCATGGCTCGCCCTGCAGCTGGAACTGACCTTTCCCGCCGCCCTCTCCATCGGCGTCCTGCCTTATCTGGCCGGCGACGGAGCCAAGATCGTCATTGCCGCCGTCGCCGGTCCAAAACTGAGAACCGCCGTACACAGGGCTGCCGGTTATTTGATCTCATAAGAATAATAACTACTCCCGCTATCGAACTGGATATCTGCATAATCTCCCATCTCGCTGCCGCTTCCCAGGATCCCCCTGTTATACGGTTCAAGGTGTTCCAGCACGGTGCGGATGTCATCCTGAGACCGGATCGTGATATCCTGCGATCCATCATCATAGGCAAAGAGTTCAAGGTCTGAAGAGAGGGAGGAGATCAGTTCTGTATGTCTGCCGTCCCTCACGGATCCTGCGGACAGATACAGGCTGACAGACTGTACATCCTCCGGCTCGATCTCCGTGCGCAGAGTATATCCGTATTCCTCCATCCAGGCAATGGTATTGTCATATCCCTCATAAATATAGAAGCTTCCCAGGGTGATCATCCCCGGCCGGACACTGCTGCCATACCCCGCATACGCGTTAACAGTGGCGCTTTCGCCAAAAGCGTCTGCCGCATTTTCATCGGGAATCTCCAGGAACATCTCACCGAGAGGCTTATTTCCGACAAGAACCTCCAGATCCACCGCCATCACATCTTTTTTATATGCTTCCAGCAGCGTCTGGATCTGTTCGTCACTCATCTCCATCGGCATCCCCAATCCATAGGCATCAGCATAGAATATGGAATCCACCTGGGAAGTATCCACATGGAAGATAGGGAACAGCTCTTTTCTGAACTCTTCATTCTGGTACAGCTCCTCCATCGCGGACAAAAGCTCCTCGCGTCCCAGGCAATATCTGCGATACACTTCTCTGCCGCCGGACAGCTTATAGCAGAAAACAGTATTGATATAATCTCTGGTTATTTCACTATCCACATCTGCCAGATCCAGAGTACTGGGAGTATATCCCTCCTCCAGATTCCCCACGCCGGCCCGCGCCAGACGATACAGAGCCGCTGTCCCCTCATCGGAGGCGCCAGAGTCCACAAAGTTCTCCGTGACATCCCCTGAATAATCCTCTGGATATTCAAAATATCCCAGAAAAGAATCCGGGTAGAAACGGATGCTCTCCACTTTTGCCTGGTCAGGCAGATAAGTGTCATACCCGGTCAGGTCAAACTGGAAAACGCACAGAACAAGGAAAACACCCGCCACTGAGAAAACAGACGAAATCCAGCCCTTCAGCAGCATCCGCAGATCCTGCTGATAGATAAATTCGATCACTGCGCAGAGGATCACAGCCGCGAGAAGGCTCAATACAAGGATCCATTTCGTCCCCGACAGTCCCGTAAATGCTTTCGCAATGATGGTGGCGAACACCGCCGCCGGAATACAGATCATTACCTTAAATACAGGCGCGGTCCGCGGAAACGCCAGTGCGTTGCCCGCCGCCTCCGACGGATAGATCCGATACAGGAAGAAAGCGCCTCCCAGAAGCAGGACCGCAAGCACTGCCGCTGCAATAAAGAGTCCGGTACTGAGAACTCCTGCCCCTGTACTGTTAATCAGGCTGATAAACAGCCCGGCAGGAGACATCGTCTTTGCCAGGGTGTCTGTAAGAGTCACCATACCCCCATAATATGTCTCAAAAAAGATACCCTTCAAAGCTGCGAACAGACTGAACACAAGGAAAGGATACACGGTGATCACAAGCGTGGCAAGGAGCCCTGTCACCGTCTGCCCTGTCAGCACGGCCGCCAGGATACAGGTATGGTATATCAGGAGGAAAGCAAAAATGCCTCCCGCTGCTGCCACAGCGCATTCTGCCGCCATCTGGGCCGTCATGATCCCATGCGCGCCGCCCACGGCGATCGTAAGCGCCGAGCAGATCACATAAGGCACCAGGAAGATCACAAGTCCTGAAAGATAGCTTACAGAAAACCACTTCTCCCTTTTTACCGGGAGGGCGTGGTAAAAGTCCAGTTTTTCCTTTGAATGGATATAGCTGAATCCTGTCAGGGCGCACAGCACGGCAAGCACAGCAATGGCTGCCGCCAGATAACTTAATCTGAACCCATTGAGCAGTCCGGGAAATAGATCACGGATCTGTTCTGCGATATATTCCCTGCTCTGGGCTGCCGCGCCACTCCCGCCTTCTGCCACCGACATCGCCATGCTGCCGCTGAACCAGCTGTCTATATAGAGCATCGCATAGACCGGCATCCCGAGGAACAGCCCGATGCCTGTCAGGGCGGCAAGCCATCCCCTGTGCCGGATATCCGCACGGATCAGTTTAATATAAGAAATCTTTGATGTCATAACCTGCCACCTCCGTTTCACTGATAAATATCTCTTCCAAAGTCAGCGGAAGCGTTTCCGCAAAGAGAGCCCCCTTATCCTGAGCCAGAGAGAGCACTTCCTCCCTGCCGCCGCGCACGGTCAGCGTCAGCAGAGAGCCGGAGCGCTCCATCTTGATCACGCGCAGGGCGCTGAGCAGCTCCTGCTCCTTATGAGAATCCGGGATCACGCACTGCAGCTTGCAGATATTTGATTTGATGTGATCCAGATCCTGTGTCAGCAACAGTTTCCCTTTGTGCAGAAGCCCCACGCTGTCGCAAATATCCTCCAGCTCCCGCAGGTTGTGTGACGAGATCACCGGAGTAAAGTCCCTGTTCATGATCTCCGAGGCGAACAGGCTCTTCACCGCCTGGCGGACCACAGGGTCAAGACCATCAAATGTCTCATCGCACAGGAGGTATTTCGTCTTCGCGCACAGCCCGAGGAGGATGGACACCTGCTTTTTCATTCCCTTTGAAAAAGAACTGATCTTCCGCTTCGGGTCCAGATCAAATTTATTTACAAGAGAATCAAACATTTTCCGGTCAAACTCAGGGTAGACCGTCATATAGTAGTCTCTCATCTCCTCGATATTCGCGTTGGTAAAATAGTAGGGCGAATCAGACAGAAAGCAGATCAGCGATTTTGCAGACGGATTCTCAAACACAGGCTCCCCATCCGCAAGTACTTCTCCTCTGTCTGGTTTTATGACGCCGCAGATCATGCGCAGGAGCGTGCTCTTTCCCGCTCCGTTAGATCCCACCAGCCCGAAGATCAACCCCTCCTGTATGGACGCAGTGATATTGTCTGCGGCGTGGATATCTCGAAAAATCTTGTCAACATTCTTTAGCTCGATCATTTGAATCCCCTTTCCGGTATATCCGGTCAATGACTTGTATGAATTCTGTCTGCCGGACTCCCAGTTCTTTTCCTTCCTGGATCAGCTGCCGGACGTCTTCCAGCAGAGATTTCTTCTCCTGCCGCACGAGCGCGGAACTGTCTGACACGAAATTCCCCCTGCCCTTCACCGGATAGATATAGCCCTGCTGCTCCAGCAGAGAATAGGCTTTCTGGATGGTGTTGGGGTTGATGGACAGTTCCACTGCCATCGTCCGAACGGACGGCATCTGCGCGTCAGGGGGCAGCGCGCCTTTTAAGATCAGCGTCTGGAACTTCTGCGCGATCTGCTCATAAAGCGGCAGCTTGCTCTGATAATCAATTGAAATCATGGTATCCCTCTTCTCTGATACATGTGTGTGAAGTGTATTATTTCATATAGTACACTAAAAATACCACGAAAGTCTGCTGATGTCAAGAAAAAGCTTGTGCATCCTTTCTTTTAGTGCTATGATATCCCTGTTCATAAAGACAACAGATTCAGTGAGACACAGGAAAGGAACAGAAAAAGCGTGACCTATAAAGAAGCAAGGGTATATTTGGACGAGCTGTCCAAATACGGAAGTGTACTTGGCTTAGATGCGATTCGAGGTCTGCTGCGTGAACTTGGAGATCCACAGGATGATCTGAGGTTCATACATATCGCAGGAACGAACGGCAAGGGATCTGTGCTTGCATACACTTCAACGATCTTGAGTGAGGCAGGGTACAGGATCGGGCGGTATGTATCACCCACGGTCATCTCCTATCTGGAGCGTATCCAGGTTGACGGAGCATGGATATCAGAAGAAAAGTTCGCAGAAATGACATCAAAAGTAACTGATGCTATCGCTCGTTTGGAGAAGGCCGGAAAACCGGTCCCTACAGTCTTTGAGGCTGAGACGGCGATAGCATTTTTATATTTCAGGGAAACACAGTGTGATCTTGTCGTGCTGGAGGCAGGTCTGGGCGGAGCGCTGGATGCTACCAACATTGTGAGAAACACGATATGCGCCGTTTTTTCTTCCATAAGCCGGGATCACATCGGAATCATCGGTAATACTGTAGAAGAGATCGCGGAAAACAAGGCAGGCATCATCAAACCGGGGTGTACCGTAATCTCTGCAGGACAGAGCCCCGCTGTCACGAAAATCCTCAAAAGACGCGCCGCAGAGAACGGATGTCCGTTCAGACAGGCAGAGCCGGACCAGCTGCAGGTCCTTCATTCGGATCACCGGGGCATCCTGCTTTCCTATAAAGAGTTTGACCACATCCGTACAGTTATGGCAGGCATTTATCAGTCAGAAAACCTTATCACCGCGCTCGAAGCGCTCCGCGCTCTGAAGTCGCAGGGATATGACATCAGCCATCAGGCAGTAAGGACAGGAACGGAGCGTACGGTCTGGCCGGGACGTTTTACCTGTATCGGGGAGGCGCCTGTATTTATACTGGATGGGGCTCACAACGAGGATGCCGCCCTGCGCCTGAGGGAATCTGTGAAGGAGTATTTCCCCGGACGGAAGCTTATCTTTATCATGGGGGTATTTAAGGATAAGGACTACGACGCGATCGTCAGGATCCTGTGCCCTCTGGCGTCCTCTGTGTATACCGTGGACCTGCCCGACCGGGGACGTGGACTGCCGGCAGCCAAACTCGCCCGGGCGGCAGGAGTATACTGTCCTCAGACCATGGCTTATACAGGATATAGGTTCGATACGGATGCTTATGAACAGGGACTCACAGACATTTCAGCAGTGGAGAACGACCTTTCCGCATATCAGGAAAGCGGCGTCCGGTGGGCAGTAGGTTCCGCCCTCCGGGAGGCCGGAACGGACGACGTGATACTCGCCTTTGGTTCGCTTTCTTACCTGCATCAGATAAAAGAAGCATATGTCCGCTCCGTCATGGACAGCGGCAGCAAAACAAGAACAGACCGGACTGGTACTGCCGGTCCGGAAAAGAAAAAGGGAGGGAACTTATGATGATAGACCACGAGAAGATCGAACAGGCGGTGCGCCTCATGCTGGAGGGCATCGGTGAAGACCCGGAAAGAGAAGGACTCATAGACACGCCCGCCAGGATCGCCCGGATGTGTGAGGAACTGTACGGCGGCATGGCGGAAGACGCAGAAACGCACCTCTCACGCACCTTTACCTCAGACAGCAGCGAGATGGTGATCGAGAGGGATATCGCTTTTTACTCTACATGCGAGCACCATATCCTCCCATTTTACGGCAAAGCCCATGTCGCTTATATCCCCGATGGGAAAGTCGTGGGCCTGAGCAAGCTGGCCCGCACAGTGGAGGTGTTTGCCAGACGGCTCCAGCTCCAGGAGCAGCTTACCATGCAGATCGCGGACGCCCTGATGGAATATATGCAGCCAAAGGGAGCGCTGGTGATGCTGGAGGCAGAGCACATGTGCATGACTATGCGCGGGATCAGAAAGCCGGGCAGCCAGACCGTAACACTGGCAAAGCGAGGCGTATTTGAAACCGATCCCGCCCTGGAAGAGTGGTTCTTCCGGATGCTGGGGCGGTGAGTCCATGCAGGAGGGTAACATGAAGCGGGTAAACGCGATTTTCAGGCATCCTTTGTACCAGGCATATTACAGAAGACTGGAAGAAGCAGAACATGGACGCATCTTCTGCCGTCACCAGATGACACATTTACTCGATGTGGCCCGGATCGCCTATATCCGCAGCCTGGAAGAAGGGGTGTCCCTGGACAGGGAAGTGATCTACGCGGCGGCTGTTCTCCATGATATCGGGAAGGTCCTTCAATATGAAGAGGGCATCCCGCACGAAATATCCGGCGAAAGGATCGCGTCTGAAATACTGGACAGCCTGACAGATGAAAACGCGTTTTTCAAAACAGAAAAAACAATGATCCTCACAGCCATCCGGGGACACCGGAAGCTTAGGAAGGAACCGGAAGCACTTGAGCGGCTGCTCTATGAGAGCGACAAGGCGTCCAGGACCTGTTTCGCCTGCCCAGCCGAACCGCAGTGCCACTGGAGTGAAGAAAAGAAAAACAGGGAGATACACATATGATCATCGGCAGCAGAGAATTTGACACAGAACACAACACTTATATCATGGGAATCCTGAACGTGACGCCGGATTCTTTTTCCGACGGCGGGCGGTATGATTCCCTTGACGCCGCCCTCTTCCACGCCCGGCAGATGGCGGATGAAGGGGCGGACATCATCGATGTGGGAGGGGAGTCCACCCGGCCGGGTCATACGCAGATCTCCGATGAGGAGGAAATCAGCCGGGTCGCTCCGGTCATCGAAAAACTGAAACAGGAATTTGACATCCCGGTTTCCATCGACACTTATAAGAGCGCTGTCGCGGAAGCGGCTGTCCGCGCGGGAGCGGATCTTGTCAATGATATCTGGGGACTGAAGTATGACTCAAAAATCGCTTCCGTCATAGCTGAAAATGAGGTCGCCTGCTGCCTGATGCACAACCGGGAACAGGCGGAGTACACGGATTTTACTGCGGATTTTATAGATGATATGCGGGAATGCTTAAGGCTGGCAGACGAGGCAGGTATCCCCAGGGACAAGATCATCCTGGATCCGGGCGTGGGCTTTGGCAAGACGTACGAGATGAACCTTACGATCATTAACCGGCTGGAGCTCCTTCATGAACTGGGACTTCCGGTCCTGCTCGGTACCTCACGCAAATCTGTGATCGGGCTGACACTGGACCTTCCGGCTGAACAGCGGGAGGAGGGCACTCTTGTTACGACCGTGTACGCAGTCCAGAAAGGATGCACCTTTGTAAGAGTCCACGATGTAGAGAAAAATAAGCGGGCAATCCGTATGACACAGGCTCTGATGCATGAGCACAGATATCGTTAAGACGCAGCGCAGATCAAATATGATGTGACAACATTGTAAAACATCACCTTCATCGAGGACAGTGTGAGCGGGAAAGCGGAAGAAAGGAAACAGTAAATCATGTACAAGAAATACGATAAGATAAAGATAACAGATCTTGAAGTTTTTGCAAATCATGGAGTATTCCCGGAGGAAAACGCACTGGGACAAAAGTTTCTCGTCTCTGCAACTCTCTATACAGACACGCGCAGAGCCGGACTGACCGACGACCTGACCGCCTCCATCCATTATGGTGAGGTCAGCGCCTTTATTGACCGCTATCTCAGAGAACATACATTTAAGCTGCTGGAACGCGCGGCAGAAGCTCTGGCCAAAGAACTTCTCCTCCATACAAAGGGGCTTGAGAAGATACTACTTGAAATCAAAAAACCGTGGGCGCCGGTTAAGCTCCCCCTCAAAACAGTGAGCGTGGAGATCGAGCGGGGCTGGCACACAGCATACATTGCCCTCGGCTCTAATATGGGAGACCGGGAGAAATACCTGGACAACGCAGTCAGTTCCCTGGATGCGGTCAGCGGCTGCTCTGTGCGAAAGGTCTCCCACTTCCTGGAAACTCGGCCTTACGGCGTGACGGATCAGGATGACTTTCTCAACGCCTGTCTGGAGCTCCGGACTCTCCTGTCCCCGGATAAACTGCTGGAAGAGCTTCACCGGATCGAGAAGGAAGCAGGCAGGGAAAGAGTCATCCGCTGGGGTCCCCGCACTCTGGATCTGGATATTATTTTTTATGATGACTTGATACTAGAAGAAAACAATCTCTGCATCCCCCATGTGGAAATGCATAAAAGGCAGTTCGTACTGGAGCCTCTCTGCGAGATCGCACCATATAAAAGGCATCCTGTGTATGGGAAGACCGTGTGGGAGTTGAATCAGGATCTGCACGCACATACTGACGGCTGATAATGTGTTATGAAAACAGGAGCTTACCCTGAAGAGCAAAGAGGCAAACGCCGGTGTTAACAGCGTTTGCCTCTGATAATTTTTCACACAAGATATTTTATTCAGCCTGAAGTACTTTGTACGCTCCGCCTTCAACGATCACGACTGTCGGCTGTTTGGACGGCTCTCCGTCCGTGCCCCATGTGATCTGTTTTCCTGTAAGTCCGTCAATGGTGATCTCTGTCATAGCAGTCTTCATGGCCTCACACATATCGGAAATGCCCATATCCGGTGTAAGTCCTGCCTTCTCTGCCGCTTCCTTGATCACATAGATACAGTCATAAGCATCTGCCGCGAACTGATTCGGGGTGTCGCCGAACGCTGCTTCAAAATCAGCAACGAACGTCTGAGTAGCCTCATCCTCTGCATCAGGAGTAAACGGTGTCAGGAACATGAGTCCCTCTGCCAGACTTACGTCAAATCCTTCCAGTGCTAGAAGTCCGTCCATACCGTCGCATCCGAACCATGACGGAGAGAATCCCATCTTATCTGCCTGAGCAAGGATCAGGGATGCTTCCTGATAATAGATCGGAAGGAACACAAGCTCCGCGCCTGAATCTTTTGCTTTCTGGAGCTGTACAGAGAAATCTGTCTTGCTGTCCGCAGTAAAGGCCTCCGCCGCAACGACGTCAATCCCCACTGACTGTGCCTCCTCAACAAATTTCTGATAGATACCTGATGAATAGGTATCAGAGCTGTTGTAGATGACTGCCACCTTAGACGCAAGTCCGTTCTCTGAAATATAATCAGCGGATGCTTTTCCCTGATTCGGGTCAGAGAAGCACATGCGGAACGCATTGTCATACTGGATACTGTCAACAGCCGTAGCGGACGGTGTGAGCTGGAACATGTTGTCTGCGTGTGTTTCTTCAACAACTGCTGTACAAGGTGTGGATGTCACAGTACCTACCAGCATCTGCATACCCCAGTCTTTAAGGGTATTGTATGCGTTGACTGACTTTTCGGAATCAGACTGATCGTCCTCAAACTGATACTCGATCTGATAGCCGTTGATACCGCCGGCTTCATTGATCTCATCAACCGCAAGCTGGATACCATTTTTTACGGCTGTGCCGTAGATTGCATTGTCTCCTGTAGTCGGTCCGATGCCGCCAAGCTTAAAAGTCATCGCATCGGATGATCCGCTGTTGCCGCCGCCGTTGGTTCCGCATGCCGCCATTGATAATACAAGAGCTGATGCAAGAGCAACGCTGGCTGCTTTCTTTACCATTGTCATAATAACTTCCTCCTAACTAAACTGCTAATGCTAATATCGTACTCTCAGAGCGGACATTTGTCAAGAGAAAAAACCGATTGCACTCTATTTTTCTCTGTCCCCTTCTGTTTCCCTTTATCACTCATGGACCATCGCTCTGTTATGCTCTGGTTGAAATCATATACTTTCCTGTTTTGCATATATGCTTCAATGTCTGCGACCAACTTCTCTTCGTCTATACTTTCCCTCGGCTCATATGCGACTTTTGCAACCTCTTCATAATTTCCGAGAAATGGGACGTCTTTCTCATAGACAGAAACCGTTCCCCTTTCCATCCCCGGCAGTTTTCCCATCTCATGTGAAAAACTGCTGACTTTTGCCGCAAACACAGAGGCATCTGTGTCTGGTTCATAGAGAATATATCCGAGCCGTTCAAGGCCGTATACACCAAAAGCACCCCATGAAGCGCCATACGGATCCGTGG
Source organism: Candidatus Mediterraneibacter intestinipullorum (assembly GCA_019118665.1). Taxonomy (GTDB): domain Bacteria; phylum Bacillota; class Clostridia; order Lachnospirales; family Lachnospiraceae; genus Mediterraneibacter; species Mediterraneibacter intestinipullorum. Next base: position 3,821 of record DWYM01000040.1, on the reverse strand, counting down.
TGTTCAGTCCCGCCTTTTCCATACAGTACTCTCCTGCTTTTTTCCAGATAATTCGTATAGATGCTCCTGCCATCCTCATCCTTCTCTCCAAGTTCAAATCTCTGCTGCCAGACCTCGAACTCTATGGACGTCTCCCCGGTTTCCATCTGCGCGTTATAGACGATCACTTCCTCAGAAGATAACTGCCTCTTTCCCACTTTCTCCACAGTCACCCGCATTCCATAGTTTTCTTCCAGATATTCCCTTACATGATCGCTGTTTTCCTGAGCGCCGCGCTTAGAGTCGTTACCCCAGGATATAAGAAAGTGCTGGACTATCATTGATACAATTACAAGCACTGCCATCACGCCATGCACTCTGCTCCAAATCAATCTTTTTCTTTTCTTTTTTTCCGCGAGCTTTTCTGATATCTGAGCGCATACTTTCTCAAGGTCACTGTTTGTGGGAAAGAGCTGGTTCCGCCACCATTGCCCAGCTGTTTTCAATTCTTTTAGCTCTGTTTCTGACAGATCCTTTTCCCCGATCCATCTATATAGTTCTCCATAGAAATACGGAATATCCTCCTTTTGGTCTCTCTCTTCCGCTCTTTGATCCTCATGACATTTAAAATCCCATGCGCCTTTCTTCTCCCAGTTCGGCTTGGGGTTATTTATCTGGCCGCTGGCATACGCCAGCGCCTCACCATACACATCATTGAGCATTCCAAATTCTTCCGGATATTCTTCCGGGTGATAAATTTTCAGTTTCGCGGCATATGCCTTTTTGATTTTCCTCGTATCACCAGTAGCTTCAATGCCCAATTCAGGCTGCTCCCGGATATCATCTGATGAAAATATTCAAGCGCGGATGCAATACGTTCACGCTCTGCCCCACTCAACTGGGAATAGAGGCTTTTCGCTTTTTCGATCAGAATACGATTTTCTTCTTTATCCTGAGGAAGGATCGTAAGCGCTTCCAGCTCTTTCACCCTCCGCTCCAGCTGCTCTTTTGTCTGATACCGGTTTCCCCGATCGACAAGCAGCTGCTTCCTCTTGCCAGTGTAGCAGACAGTAACTGTGACTTTCAGAAGTCCGTTAATGTCATACATAAACTGTACATCAACGGCTTCCATTCCCTTTTTTTGCGGTGGAACTTCTATTTTCAGGTCTGCGATCTTGACATTATCTTCCGCATAATACTCTTCTCCCTGATATACCGGAAGATACACCTCCCTCTGATAATCCTGTACCGTATGATAGCGCCCGCTCCTTGACGCTGGAAGCGGCGTATTTCTTTCGATCAGGCATGACATTTCAGACCTGTCCGGGTCATATTTGTTGTACACTGCCACTCCAAGCGAAAATGGGCAGATATCTGTAAGCAGTGTATCCTTCACTCCTTCTTTCCGCTCTTTGACCGCCGCATACACCCCTGCGCCCTGAGCGACTATGGTATCCGGTGACCCCATATATATGGGCTTTTTCTTCAATACATAGTGAACATACATTTCTACTACCGGCATTTTGCATGAGCCGCCTACCAGAATAATGTTCTGTATGTCATCCATGGCTGCGTTTCCATCTTTAAGCACTCGTTCTATAGGCTTTAAAAATCTCTCAAACACCGGAGAGGCAATTCGTATCAGTTCTTCCCGAGACAGATCCAAAGTCAGCGTCTCTGCTTTCCAGCAGACTTTCATTTTTGCCTCCTCCCACTCAGTCAGGGCAATCTTTGTCGCTTCAGCGCTTTTGAGAACAATTTCCCTCTTCTGACGAGACAGTTCTTTAAAGTCAATCTGGTTTTCTTTACAAAAGTGTTTCGCTATTGCTATATCAAAATCGATCCCTCCTAGATGATTGTCCCCGCTTACCGCAAGAATATTGATGACCTGGTCAAAACATTCCACCAGAGACACATCCAGCGTGCCTCCCTCAAAATCGATCACAAGAAACATCGCTTCTTCTTCCGGATAGAATACCTGACATGCCAGAGCCGCCGCTGACGGTTCGTTTACGAGACGCTCTGTTTTCAGACCCGCAAACTCTCCTGCCTGTCTCCTGGCCGCGCGCTGTTCATTATTGAAATAGGCGGGAGCGCTGATAACCGCCTCTGTGACCTCCTCGCCCAGATAAATTTCAGCATCCCGCTTTAATTTTCTCAAAACCATTGCAGAAAGGTCTTCTGGAGTGTAAACGTCTCCCCCTATGTTATATTTTTTGTCGGTTCCCATGAAACGTTTAAATTTACATATTGTCTGTTCAGGCCTGGATATCAGACATTCCTTTGCTGACTTCCCCACCAGAAGTTCCCCATCCTTATCAATACTAACTACGCTGGGCGTCAGGACATCCCCCTCCGCATCGGGTATAAACTCCGTGCTGCCGTCTTTCCAAACGCATGCCAGACTGTTTATAGTACCAAGATCAATTCCAATAACCGCCATCCATTTTTTCTACTTTATTTTTAAACAGAATGCTCAATGAAGGGATTACTCCCTCTGCTCATCAAACCATCCGTTGTCTTTGCAGGCCTTATAAATCCCATCATCCGTGTTTGCCACGGCAATATAATCCGCCCTTTCTTTCAGCTCGTCACACCCGTTCCCCATGGCCACGCAGAAAAACCGCGGATCAAACATGACCAGGTCATTATAGTCGTCCCCAAACACTACCGTATCTTCTGTTCTGCCTCCTGCATATTCCAGCATTCTCAGGATTCCATCCAGCTTTGCGTCAGGCTGGAACATCAGGTACTCTTTCTCAAAACGAAGATGCCCCACTGTTTCTTTCAGCGTGAGACGCCCTTCCTCAGACTCCGGGATGGAGACATACATCTTATAAATGGCGTCCTGATCCGCAGGGTCAAACTTCTCGTCAATGATATATGTAGTTGGTTCTTTTCTTACGCCCGCCTGCTCATGGAAGCGGAAACTGTCGGCATACACCTTGTCGGAATCATCCAGCGCCACATACACGCCGTACCCCAGCTCTAAAGCCTGACGGTACACGGCAAGCGCTTTCTCATAGTCCAGGGGACGATTCTCCCTGAGTTTTCCCTGGAATATAATTCCATTTCCGCCGTTGTACACCATATGGTCAAAGCCATTGTCCCTCCGAAACTGTTCCGCTTTATAACGCGCGCGCCCTGTGGCGATGGACACAAAGTGCCCTGCTTCCTTCAGTTTCCTGACAGCCTCCACGGCAGACGGAACGATCTTTCCTGTGCTGCGGTCTGTCAGCGTGCCATCGATATCAAAAAAGAAATATTTTCTTGCCATTTCCAGTCTCCTCCTTCTCTTCCCGCTATTTTCCCTTTCAGCGGGATTTCGGGTATTTTCATTTTACTGGCGAGTGCCCTTTCTGTCAATCTGTGTTCGTAATACATTTGCAGCACAAAAAAAGCATCCAAAAGATTTCTCTTTCAGGTGCTTTTTCTTCATTTATGTGTTATTATCCGTATACCTTCAAAACTACATACAAAGAATTATCATCCATCTTTACCCTTCCGGGTACCGTCCATGCTAACCGCCATCATACAGGCGCTAAGCAGCGACATGCCTATTCCCGCTTTGGTTATGCCCTCGACCGATTAGTAACAGTCAGCTCCATGTGTTGCCACACTTCCACCTCTGCCCTATCTACCTCGTCGTCTTCAAGGGGTCTTACTAACTTACCGTTATGGGATATCTCATCTTGAGGGGGGCTTCACGCTTAGATGCCTTCAGCGTTTATCCCTTCCCGGCTTGGCTACTCTGCTATGCTCTTGGTAAAACAACAGATACACCAGCGGCCAGTCCATCCCGGTCCTCTCGTACTAAGGACAGCTCCTCTCAAATATCCTAC
>DWYM01000039.1 GCA_019118665.1 Candidatus Mediterraneibacter intestinipullorum | reverse complement strand
CTGCCCATTATTGAGACGCAGGCAGGAGATGTGTCTGCCTATATTCCGACAAATGTTATTTCCATCACAGACGGACAGATTTTCCTGGAGAGCGGGCTTTTCGCGTCCGGCATGAGGCCGGCGGTGAATGTAGGACTTTCGGTATCCCGCGTAGGCGGCGCGGCGCAGACCAAGGCAATGAAGAAAGCCGCGGGAAGCATCCGCATCGATCTGGCGCAGTACAGGGAGATGGAAGTATTCACCCAGTTCAGTTCCGACCTTGACGCCGCGACAAAGGAGCAGCTTGAGTATGGAAGCGGGCTCATGGAGCTGTTAAAACAGCCGCTCTGCCATCCGCTCTCCCTCCATGAGAAAGTGATCACGCTGTGCGCGGCTGCACACAAGGTGATGCTGGGTATTGAGAAGAAACAGATCAAACAGTTCCAGACAGATATGCTGACGTACTTTGATTCGGCTCATCCGGAGATCGGGCAGGAGATCGAGGAGAAGAAGGAACTGTCGGAGGATTTGATCCGGAAGATCGTGGAGACCGCAGAGGAATTCAGGAAGAGCAGGTGAGAATATGGCAAATATCAGAGAGATACAGAGCCGCATCAACAGTGTCAGGGATACTATGAAGATCACAAATGCCATGTACATGATCTCCTCTTCCAAAATGACCCAGGCAAAGAAAAAGCTGATGGACACAGAGCCCTATTTCTATGGGCTCCAGGGGGAGATATCCAGGATTTTGAGACATCTCCCGGAGCTGGAACATCCCTTTTTTGATAAAAGGGAGAAGATACCGGCAGAGGAGCGGAAGATCGGCTCCATCGTTGTGACGGCAGACAAAGGCCTTGCAGGAGCGTACAACCATAATGTAGTGAAGCTGGAAGAAGAGATCCTTGCCAGACCGGGCATCCACAGATTATTTGTCGTAGGAGAGCTGGGACGGCACTATTTTGCGAGGCGGAGCGTGGAGATCGACACGAATTTCCAGTATACGGTCCAGAAACCGACCATGCACCGGGCAAGAGATATTGCCGGGGCGCTCCTGGAGCAGTTCCAGAGCGGCGATCTGGATGAGATTTATATCGTGTACACGCGCATGGAGAATTCCGTTCAGTCAGAGGCAGAGGTGATGAAGCTCCTGCCCCTGGAGAGGAGTTCCTTTAATGAGATGAAGATGCCGCTCAATGTATACAGGGAGGAGATCGACCTGTATCCGTCTGCTGAGGCGGTGATGGACAGTATCGTGCCGAACTATGTGACCGGTATGATATACGGATGTCTTGTGCAGGCATACGCCAGTGAACATAACGCCCGCATGATGGCCATGAAATCCGCTACAGACAGCGCGCAGAGCCTGATCCATGACCTGTCCGTTATCTATAACAGAGTCAGACAGGCGGCCATCACTCAGGAGATCACAGAAGTATGCTCCGGTGCAAGGGCACAGCAGAAGTAGTGGGAATATTCTGAAAACATTCCTGAAAGGGCAGATCCCTTTTCAGAGAAAGTGAGTACAATTATGATTATGAGTAAAGGTAGAATCATACAGGTCATGGGACCTGTCGTTGACGTAGTATTTGAAGACGGAGACCTTCCCTTTATCAAGGATGCGCTGGAAGTGGACAACAACGGCAAAAAATGCATCATGGAGGTGGCCCAGCATCTTGGGAACAATGAGGTGCGCTGCCTGATGCTCTCCGCCAGCGAGGGACTTCACAGGGATATGGAGGTTACTGCCACCGGGGCGGGCATCCAGGTGCCTGTGGGCGAGAAAACGCTTGGCAGGCTGTTTAACGTGCTCGGGGAGACCATTGACGATGATAGGGCGATCGATGACGCTGAGAGATGGGTCATCCACAGGCAGCCGCCTGCATTTGAGGATCAGAGCCCGGTCGTGGAGATCCTGGAGACCGGGATCAAGGTGATCGACCTTCTGGCGCCTTACGCAAAAGGAGGTAAGATCGGACTTTTCGGCGGAGCGGGCGTGGGAAAGACCGTGCTCATCCAGGAGCTGATCCGCAATATCGCCACAGAGCACGGCGGCTACTCCATTTTTACCGGGGTAGGCGAGCGCTCCCGAGAGGGAAATGACCTCTGGACAGAGATGAAAGAATCCGGAGTCCTTGAGAAGACGGCGCTGGTATTCGGGCAGATGAATGAGCCGCCGGGAGCGCGTATGCGTGTGGCTGAGACCGGGCTGACCATGGCGGAATACTTCCGTGATGAAGAGCACCGGAATGTCCTTCTTTTCATTGATAATATCTTTCGTTTCACACAGGCCGGCTCCGAAGTGTCCGCCCTTCTCGGACGTATGCCGTCAGCAGTGGGATACCAGCCTACGCTTGCCACAGAGATGGGCGAGCTCCAGGAGAGGATCGCGTCCACGAAGAACGGTTCCGTCACTTCCGTGCAGGCGGTCTATGTGCCCGCGGATGACCTGACAGACCCGGCGCCTGCGACGACGTTTGCCCATCTGGACGCGACCACAGTGCTTTCCAGAAAGATCGTGGAGCAGGGGATTTATCCGGCCGTGGATCCGCTGGAGTCCAGCTCCCGCATCCTTGAGGCGGACGTGGTCGGAGAGGAGCACTATGAGGTGGCGAACCAGGTGATCGCTATCCTTCAGAAGTATAAAGAACTCCAGGATATCATTGCCATCCTCGGCATGGAGGAGCTTTCCGATGAGGACAAAGCGACCGTCATGCGTGCAAGGAAGATCCAGAGATTCCTGTCTCAGCCCTTCTTTGTGGCAGAGACATTTACCGGGATACCCGGGAGATACGTTCCCCTCAAGGAGACGATCAGGGGATTTAAGATGATCATCAACGGCGAGATGGACGAGTATCCGGAGTCCGCTTTCTTCAACGTGGGAACCATTGACGATGTGATCGCGAAGGCAAAGGCAGAAACAGCGGAGGCGTAGGAGTTATGGATACATTCGGACTGAAGATCATAGCAAGCGACAAGGTGTTCTATGACGGCAGGTGCCGGAAGATGGTCATTCCGGCGCCGGACGGAGAAAAGGGGATCCTTCCCAACCACGAGAATATGGTCATCGCCGTCACAGTGGGTATAGGCCGCATGGAGGCGGAGGAAGGCAAATGGCAGGAAGTAGCCCTTGGCGGAGGCTTTGCGGAGATCGTCAACAACCGTGTGACCCTGATCGTGGATACGGCAGAGCGCCCGGAGGATATCGACATACGCCATGCCCGGGAGCAGAGGGAGCACGCTGAAGAAAAGCTCCGCCAGAAACAGAGCACACAGGAATATTACCACACCCAGGCATCCCTTGCCAGGGCAATGAACAGACTGAGACTCGCACAGGATAAAAAGTGGAATCTGTAAATGGCCTTTGCAGAAGAAGACAGAATTGAATATCAGAATAGCGGCACCGGTTTCATATGATACATTAAGATGGTATGAAACCGGTGTTATGATTCTGCTAGAAAAAAATAGATTTATTGACAGTTGTACACTGTAATGTTATATTTAGGTTAAATATGAGTAAAATAAGCGGCAGGAGGAAAACAAAGCAATAGTGCATACATGATCCGCGCGGAGAAAGCGCGGACAACGTTCTGTTTTCCAAATGCTGTTTTTTTGCGCAAAAATATGTTATCAGGGAACAAATGAAAAGGAGAGAGATATGGATATTTCATTTTCTGGCTTTTATCAGCAGGTATTTTCGAATCCTGTCCTGATGATCACGGTGGCGCTCACGCTGGGGGTCATTTTTGTGAATGGCTGGACGGACGCGCCGAATGCCATTGCCACCTGCATTGCGACAAGATGTCTCAAGGTCAGGACAGCCATCATGATGAGCGCGGTGTTTAATTTTCTTGGGGTGCTTGTAATGACGCACATCAACAGCGCGGTAGCATCCACGATCAGCAACATGGTGGATTTCGGGGGAGAGACCGACCAGGCCCTGATCGCCCTCTGCGCGGCTCTCTTTTCCATTGTCGTATACAGTGTGGCCGCCTCTGTGTTCGGGATTCCGACCAGCGAGAGCCACAGCCTGATCGCAGGACTGTCAGGAGCCGCCATCGCGATACATAACGGCATCGGCGGGATCAATTTTGAGGAATGGGCGAAAGTCCTCTATGGTCTTGTGCTGAGCCTGGCGCTGGGGTTCTTTATGGGCTGGGGCATCTGCAAGATCATCAGCATTATCTGCGCGGAAATGGACAGGCGTAAGACGAATGGGTTCTTCAAGGGCGCTCAGATCTTTGGGGCGGCTTTCATGAGCTTTATGCACGGCGCGCAGGACGGACAGAAGTTCATCGGCGTGCTGTTCCTGGGGATCGCCTTCTGCAATGGGCAGAGCAGCGTGCAGGGCATGCTCATCCCGGTGTGGCTTATGCTGCTTTGTAGTGTGGTCATGGGAGTGGGGACCAGCGTCGGCGGAGAGAAGATCATCAAATCTGTAGGACTGGACATGGTAAAGCTGGAGAAATTCCAGGGTTTCTCGGCAGACCTGGCGGGTGCGGCATGTCTGCTGCTCTCCAGTGTGTTCGGCATCCCGGTTTCTACGACGCACACCAAGACGAGCGCCATCATGGGAGTGGGAGCAGTGAAAAGGCTCTCTGCCATTAATTTCGGCGTTGTGAAGGATATGATGCTTACATGGATCTTTACATTCCCGGGCTGCGGTCTGATCAGCTTTGTAGTTGCGAAGATTTTTATGGCCGTACTTTAACGGACTGTAGTGAAATATATAAGAAACGTTATTAATGTAGACCAGAGGAGGAAGGGAAAATGGCAAAAAAACAGGATTCGTTTTATTTTGATAATTTTATCGCCTGCGCGGAGGATTCGTGCAGGGCGGCAGAGATGCTCAAAGAGACGCTGGAAAATTTTCAGCCGGACAGTCTGCAGGGACGTCTGGACCGGCTGCATGAGATCGAACACAGCGCGGATATTAAAAAGCACGAGGTTCTGGACCGTCTGGCAAGAGAGTTCATTCCGCCCATTGAGCGTGAGGACATCGTTACATTGAGTCAGAATATCGATAACATAACTGACAAGGTAGAAGACGTCATGCTCAGGGTATATATGAATAATGTCCAGGAGATCGAGCCCGGGGCCCTGCGGATGACAGATGTGGTGATCCGGTGCTGTCAGGCAGTGAGGGAACTTCTGGAGGAATTCAAAGATTTCAGGCGTTCTAAAAATCTTAAGAGCCTGATCATCCGTATCAATGATCTGGAGGAGGAGTCAGACAAACTCTTCATACAAAATGTCAGGACGCTTTATGTGGAATCAAAGGATCCTATCCGCATCATCGCGTGGCGTGATATCTTTATTTATCTGGAGCGGTGCGCGGACGCGTGCGAGCATGTTGCCGATATGGTAGAGAGTGTGGTAATGAAAAATTCATAAATATCTCCCGCGGCGGAGAAGCGGCAGGTCTGTGCGTCATGGCAGGGACCTGTCATTATTTTCAGGCGGTTTTATCTTGCATTTTAGCAGAGCGTATACTAAAATAAAAATGCCCTGTAATATGCAGGGAGTGCTTTTTTGTGTATAATTTTAACTGGAAAAATCATTTGATCATCAGATCATATACAGCAGGGGAGAGGAAGCATGAGCGATAGTTACAGACCACGTTCACTCGTGGAGATCATGAATGATATGCTGAGCTCTGTGCGCGATTATTATGACGCGGAGTACGCTTATTATATAGAAAAAGAACAGGGAGATATCGAGAGCATCTATGAGTGGTGCGCCGAGAATGTGGAGTGGCAGAGGGACAGACTGAAGCTGCTTCCTGAAGACCAGCAGCCTCGCTGGATGAGGGAAGAGATCACGGATACCACAGCCGACAGCTACAGCGTGTTCCGTCAGATCAGCGATGAGACAACAGCGATACTGGCTGTCTCAGGCGTGCACCGGGGAGGCTGCACCCTTGATCTGATGCGGGCGCTCCTTCCGTACATCCCACAGGTGATCGCTCTTCACAAGATGCAGAAGCAGCAGGAATACCTGAGCTACCACGATGACCTTACCGGTCTTCTGAACCGCAACAGCCTTGTGGATTATCTGGGACGGGTAAACGAGCATGAACTGAAGTCTCTGGGAGCGCTGTCCATCGATATTAACGGACTGAAAAATTTCAACAAGGAATTCGGACGTGAATACGGCGATGAAGTCGTGACCCGCGTGGGCGAAGTGCTTGATGAATATTTCCGCAGCGGCGAGGTCTACCGTCTGACAGGAGATGAATACCTTGTCCTGGTGGAAAATACTACTTACGAGGATTTTACGAAACAGATCTATGCCGCCCATACTAAGCTGGACAATATCAGTCTTGGCCTTGTGTCCATAGGCTATGCCTGGGAAAAGGTCGACATCGATGTGGACAAGCTGGTAAACAATGCAGAGGTCATGATGCGCGAGGAGAAGAAAAAATATTATAAGAATCTCAAAAAGGGACATCATGAACCGATCATCAAGCAGGATCTGCTGGAAGACATCGAGCATGGGAATTTCATTGTCTGCCTGGTGCCGAAAGTTGACGTGCAGACAGAGAAGATCGCGGGGGCGGAGGCGGTGGTGCGTTACCACCACAAAGATCTCGGCATGGTCGATCCGGGGAAATATATCAATCTCCTTGAGGAGACAAAGCTGTCCCATTATCTTGACCTGTATGTGTTTGAGGAAGTGTGCCGGGCGCTGCACCGTTGGGAGATCGAGGATATCCCGATGATACCGGTGGCGGTCAATTTCGCGGGTGCCACACTGAAACAGGAAAGCATTGCTGAAAAGATGATGAATATCATTGAGAAATATCATGTGCGCTGCGAGTATCTTGAAGTAGAAGTGTCAGAATCCGGAAATGACATGAATCAGGAAATGCTGGCTGAGACGAGCAGCAAGATCCGGAAAGCCAATGTAAGGGTCATACTGGATCATTTCGGGGCGAAGGACTCCAGTTTTTCTATTCTGTCACTCATGGAATTTGACGCGTTAAAACTGGATAAGAGCCTGATCACAAATATCGTCGGGAACAGCCGCAGCCGTATTGTCGCACAGGCGGTCATCGACATATGCCGTCAGCTCGGAGCCTCTGTCGAGGCGGCGGGAGTGGAGACCCAGGATCAGTTAAATGTTCTTGGCGAACTGGGCTGCGACCATGTACAGGGAGCCCTCTTTAATAAGCCGATCACCATAGAGACCTTTGAGGTCCGTTATCTGAGAGGGTAGAGGTGGTACGGGCGTGGATCGCGGATGTGACGCCGCTGTATGAAAGCAGATTTTATGAGAAATATTACAACTGTCTGCCTGATTTTCGGAAGAAAAAAGCGGATGCACTGCGCTCTTTGGAGATGAAGACCCAGAGCGTCGGGGTGTGGTGCCTGTGGCAGAAGATCCGCAAAGAACATGGGCTGGCAGATGATACATCGTTTAACCTTTCTCATTCCGGTACATTTGTCATGTGCGCCGCGGAACTCAGCGGCAGACAGGAGAGAGTGGGATGTGACCTTGAGAAGATCGGGCGGATGAAGGAAAATATTGCCGGGCGTTTTTTCTGCAGGGAAGAATACGAGGCAATATTGGCCGAAAAGACAGAAGAGGGGAGAACAGAACTTTTTTACCGGTACTGGGTACTCAAGGAGAGCTTCATGAAAGCAACAGGAAAAGGTATGGCGCTTCCGGTAGATGCCTTCTGTATCCGTATGGGACAACCGCCGGTGCTTATCAGACAGCCGGGGGAATTTCCGGAGAATTATCATTATATGGAGTATGAGGTAAAAGGGCTGCCCTACAGGATGGCAGTGTGCTCCACTGATAAAGAGATCGATGCAGAGCTGCATACGGAGTTGAAATTATGAGAAAAGTAAGGATCAGCAACAGACTGAAAAAGGTCTTTCTTATAGGAATATGTGCGGGCATTGCGGCGGGAGTCCTGTTTACGATGTTTGTTGCCAATGGCATTATATCCAGAAAAGAAGCAGGATTTGAGGCGGAAAATTCAAAATTGAGAACAGCAAACGATCAGCTCCAGCTTCAGGTGAACAAGTACAATGCCGCTCACAATAATACGGATCTCCTGTCCGGGAATGAGGATGGGTGGGCGCTCGTGCTTGTGAATGAGGAGCATCCGCTGGATACGGCCTATGTCCCGGCGGAAATGTATGAAGTGGAGAGTGAGCGTTCCGTGGACGCCAGGATCCGGGAGCCGCTTGACCGGATGCTGGCAGACGCGGAGGCTGCGGGGCTCAGCATGTATGTGGCGTCCGCTTACCGTTCTTATGACCAGCAGAGGACCGTGTTCAACGCTACGATGCAGGACTGGATCAGCCGGGGCTATACCCCGCTGGATGCTTATGATGAGACGAAGAGATCCGTGGCGGTCCCGGGAACAAGCGAGCATGCGACCGGGCTGGCAGTGGATATCATTGCCTCAGAGTATGAGGCGCTGGATGACCGTCAGGGGGAGACCGCGGAACAGCAGTGGCTGATGGCTCACTGCTGGGAGTATGGTTTTATCCTGCGCTATCCTCAGGAAAAGGCAGATGTGACAGGGATCATTTTTGAACCGTGGCATTATCGTTATGTGGGGGTGGATGCCGCAAAGGAGATCCATGAGCAGAATATTACTCTGGAGGAATATCTGGGACAGTAACCGATGTGAGTATAAATATACATAAGGAGGAAAAATATGGAAGACTTAACATTTGGGGAACAGGTCAAGATCATCCTTGGAAGAAAAGGCATGACGATCAAGCAGCTCGCGGAGATGATCGAAGAAAAGACGGGGAAAAAGATGTCGAGACAGAATCTGACGCAGAGACTTGGCAGGGATAATTTCCAGGAACAGGATATGCGTATGATCGCGGATATCCTGGAGTGTCCGTTCCGCCTGAGCATCATGTCTGTGGAGGTACAGCCGCAGAGAAGCACAGCAGCGCTGGAGAGAGCTGCCGCGGCCAGGACAGAGGCTGTGGGACAGAAGTCAGAGCCGGCAGCAGAGTCATCTGCGAAATCTGTGGAGACAGAGCAGGGCACAGAGCCGGTGCAGGCGGTAGAGACCGTGCAGATCCCTCAGCCAGAGACCTTGGAGTCAGCATGGGCCGCAGGATCGGAGCAGACGGAGGAGACAGCTCCGGGAGAGCGTGATGTGACGATCGGCGAGCTCTATGATATGCACAGGGAGCTGGCGGAACTTGAGGAAAACGTGAAGGCCGGAGAGCCGATAGAGGAAGTGCGAAAGGAACTGGAAAAGCCGAAAAAAGAAGGGTTGCTCCGGGGCGGGCTTTTCCTGCGCAGGAAACAAAGGGATGCAGCCGGTGAACCGGCTCGTGAAGCAGAAAAAACAGCCCCCGCGGACAGTGTGGAAGCAGAGTATCCGGATGGGAGAGAAGAAGCGGACAGCGCGCGGAACATGGATCAGTCGGAAGCAGCCTCCCAGACAGAGCCGTCAGGGAAAGCGGAAGATGATTTTGAACCGGTCATTCCGTATGACGATGAGGAAGAAGATGTGTCGTCAGGAGAGATGAACCCATATACAGGCAGGGAATATCAGTCGAACAGCGTGCGCATGCATCCGACGAGGATCGGATATGTACAGGTATATGACCGTACCATCCATAAATGGACAGATATGACGGAATGGGCGTTTCTCGGACTCCAGGAGCGTAAAAAAGCGCTTTTGGGGAAGGCTTACGAACCGCCGATCTATCTGGACTGACATAGAACAGTCTGGACACAGATAGATGAAATAAATATGGAGATACGTCTCGCCCCGCAGCATGGTCTGCGGGGTGAGACGTATCAGAGAAGCGGATTCAGAGAAGAAAGGAGGAGGGAAGATGGAATGGAGGACATTGTTGTCTGACAGAAGGGCCCGGGAAGGGTCACACAGACAGCGGTCAGCGGACTTGCGCAGCGAGTTCGAGAAAGATTACCACAGGATCATAGGCAGCGCTTCGTTTCGGCGGCTTCAGGATAAGACCCAGGTATTTCCCCTCGATAAAAGTGACTTTATCCGCACCAGGCTGACACATTCGCTGGAAGTCTCTTCCCTTGGAAAATCGCTTGGACAGAATATCGGGGAGAATATCCTGAAATACCGGAGAAACTCCGGCTTTACCCCGCAGATGAAGGAGGATATCTCCCATATCCTTGAATGTGCGGGACTGATCCATGATATCGGCAATCCGCCTTTCGGACATTTCGGGGAGACCGCGATCCGGGAGTGGTTTGCGAAAAATCTGCCGGGTCTTGCCTTCCGGGGACGGCCGGTGGAAGAGATGCTGAGTGAACAGATGAAACAGGACCTTCTCCACTTTGAGGGAAACGCCCAGGCTCTCCGGCTGGTAACAAAGCTTCACTATCTTGTGGATGAGCATGGGATGAACCTGACCTATTCCCTGCTCAATACGATCATCAAATATCCGGTGTCTTCTGTGGAAATCAATGAAGAGAGCGGGAATATCAAGGATAAAAAGATGGGGTATTACCTTGCGGATGAGGAAATCTTCCGCAGTGTGACCGAGGCGACCGGCGCGGGAAACAGGAGACATCCTCTCACCTTTATCCTGGAGGCGGCGGATGATCTGGCATATAAGACGGCAGATATCGAGGATGCATTTGTGAAAGGCTTTATCACATACTATATCCTGGAGCGGGAGCTGGAACCATTGCAGAGACAAAATCCGCAGTCTCCTTTTCGGCCGCTGGACAAGCTTCATCAGCTCTATGAGCGGGGGATCGGGAGAGGAGTGAGCGACCCGGAGTCCTATGCGGTGAAAAACTGGATCGTAAGCGCGCAGGGATTTCTCATCAGCTGCGCGACCTTTGGGTTTACCTCGAATTATGACAGGATCATGGCAGGAACATTCTGTCACGATCTGTTTTATGGAACATTTGGTGAAAAGCTCATGGATCTGCTCGGGGACATGGCGTACAGATATGTGTTTTCTTCCATGGCGATCTATAAGATGGAGGTGTCGGAGTCCCCGATCCTGAACGATCTCATGGATAAGCTTGTACATGCGGTCCTGTATTTTGATACGGAAGAGCCCCAGGATACCATTGATAAACGTGTTGTCTCATTTATTTCTGACAATTATAAAAATGCATATAAGCTGCAGTCTGCGGGAAAGACAGAGGAGGAGAAGCTCTATCTGCGTCTCCTCCTTGTGACAGATTATGTGTGTGGGATGACGGACAGCTATGCAAAACGGCTGTATCAGGAAATGAACGGTATGATCTGAGACGCCCCTTTTGTTTTCCGGGAAGACAGGCGTATTGCTGATGCGGTTTCCCGCCGGATTTCCGTCAACGGCGAGGGCAGTTCCCCACACAGCGGCACCAGTGTCCGAAATCACCGCTGTCGCTACGCTCCTCCGCACTCAGCTCCGGAAAGGATGCGCAGGAGCGGGTGAACCGGGGAAAGCCGAAGAGATCCGCTGCCCTTGCCTCCTGCGGGTCATAGGTGCCGGGAACGCCCAGCCATGTCCGGCCTTCCTCCTCGATGAGCATAAGATGATTGTAGTTGTGATATCCGTGCAGGAGGAAACTGTTGTTGGCAAGGGGCCAGAACCTCCGCGGAAGCTGAGCGATGTCCGAGCGCTGGATCTTCTTTGCCGACGGCTTTCCCGGCGGTGTGGATGGTGTGGATGGTTCGGACGGTGTGGGCGGCTCAGATGGAGCTTCAGGTTCGGATGGAGCAGCAGGCGCTGCCGGCTCTCCGGTATTTTCTTCCGCCGCCAGGATATCAGCAGGCGCGGATGCTTCCTCCGGCCGGGGGGTATTTGTCACCGGCACCGATCCTTCTGCTTCGGAGACATTTGCGGCGGGCTCTGAGCCGGTGTTTTCCAAAGAGGTGGTCTCCGAGGAGGCGATCCTCAGCCGGTTCATATCCACTTCAAAGAAAAATGCGGACGCCATCCAAAAAAGAGCGGACCGGTTTCCCGGCAGCCGGATGAAGAACCCATCGATCTGGGGCAGAGGGCGCCCTTCCGGAAAACGTGATTCAGCAATCGGGAGCCGCGCCGAGATATTTCTCCTGAAACAGTTCAGCACAGCGATCTGTTCCGCGATCAGATCAGCGCCGTCCCGGTAAAACGCGTACAGCTCCAGGGAAGCGCCGTTTCCCACAGGTATACCGTTGGCATGGATCTGGAGAATGCAGGAGCGGTAGTGCCGGGAGGCCTTGATGAAGCCCACATTTCTCCTGCGCTTATTGTTTTCATATTCATAAAGATAAAAAGTACCGGAATTCATATATTACCTCTGGTCTTGTCTCTTTTCAGTCTAGTCTATTCACAGGAAAAGAGAAAAAGAACAGTGGATGAAAGGGATGTCATGGAAGAAAAGGGAAAAGACTGCTTCGGGCAGCAGAAAAAAACAGATGAAAAATATATGCGTCAGGCGCTCCGCCAGGCGAGGAAAGCGTATGCCCTTAATGAAACGCCCATCGGCTGTGTGATCGTGCATGACGGAAAGGTCATTGGCAGAGGATACAACCGAAGGAATACAGATAAGAATCCGCTGGCGCATGCCGAGATTGCCGCGATCAGGAAGGCGAGCAAAAAGATGGGAGACTGGCGGCTGGAGGAATGCACGCTGTATGTGACACTGGAGCCCTGCCAGATGTGCGCGGGGGCGATCATCCAGTCTCGTATCACGCGGGTCGTCGTTGGGTGTATGAACCCAAAGGCAGGGTGTGCCGGATCCGTCCTGAACCTGCTGGATATGAAGGCGTTCAACCATCAGGCGGAACTTGAGACCGGAGTGCTGGGAGAAGAGTGCAGTGCGCTGATGAAGGAATTTTTTAAAGAGCTGCGGGAAGGGCAGAAAATGAGGAAAAAGAGCGAGGCGGATATCAGGACAGCCGGCTGATGCGGAAGCGGATCAGCCGGCTGTTTCATCTGTTCGATCGTATTTTCTTCTTTTTTTCGTGCATTGCGCTTCGAACTTGGCCAACAGACGTTACCCCGGCAGTTAACTCAGCCCAGGCGCCCTCACGGCACCCGGGAGGTCCTGCTTAGTGCTGCTCCGTTCCCGACCTGACACGGTTCACAAGTTCCCGTCGCGTGAGACCCGGACATCAACGTCACTTACCGGGGGCAGCCCTGCCGGCTGCCGCCCTCTGCGCAATATCACCCCTGCTATAGCGGATTGCAGGTACAAGGTACCGCTAACACCCCGGCTGCACGAGTCTTAATTTTACATGGTTTTTCAGCAATTGTCAATGGTGAGGCCGCAAGTGACAAAAATTTGCCTGCCGGTCTGTTTAGTGTTAAAATCTCATGTATGACCAATAGAAACGGAGCGTTTAGATGAAAGTCCTTTTAGCGGCGGTGAACGCCAAATACATTCATTCCAATCTTGCGGTGTACAGCTTGAGAGCGTACGCGCGCCAATACCAGGGAGAGATCGGGATCGCGGAATATACCATCAACCAGACAGTGGATGAGATCCTGATGGATATTTACAGCAGGCAGCCGGATATCCTGTGTCTGTCCTGCTATCTGTGGAATATCTCGTATGTGGGGCAGATCGTCACAGAAGCGCCGAAGATCCTGCCGCATACAGAGATATGGCTGGGAGGCCCGGAGGTATCCTGGGACGCGCCCAAGACCCTGAAAAGATATCCGGGCGTGGACGGCGTTATGTTCGGGGAGGGAGAGGCCACCTTCCTGGAACTGGCAGAGTACTGGCAGTCGGGAGGCTCTAAAGGGGCAAAAGGAGATCTGTCAGGGATAAAAGGCATCGTATACCGGGAACCGGGCGGAGAGATCCGGATAAATCCGTCCCGCCCTGTGATGGATTTAAGCAGCGTGCCCTTTGTCTATGAGCATATCGGGGATTTTCAAAACCGGATCATCTACTATGAGTCCAGCAGAGGCTGTCCCTTTTCCTGCAGCTACTGTCTGTCCTCCATAGATAAATGTCTGCGCTTCCGCGATACTGACATGGTGAAAAAAGAACTGCAGTTCTTTATCGACCACGAAGTCCCCCAGGTGAAGTTCGTGGACCGGACGTTTAACTGCCGGCACGATCATGCCATGGAGATATGGAGCTATATCAAAGAGCATGACAGAGGGATAACGAACTTTCATTTTGAGGTGGCGGCGGATCTTCTCAGTGACGAGGAGGTCAGCCTGATCCGGAGCATGCGCCCCGGTCTGATCCAGCTTGAGATCGGCGTACAGTCCGCAAATGAGGAGACAGTACATGAAATCCGCAGGAGCATGGACCTTGGCCGGGTAAGGGAAAGAGTAGGGCAGATCAGGGAGAGCGGGAATGTGCATCAGCATCTGGATCTGATCGCAGGTCTCCCTTATGAAGGATACGAGAGCTTTGCCCGGTCCTTTGACACTGTATATTCCATGAGGCCGGAGCAGCTCCAGCTGGGCTTTCTGAAGGTGTTAAAAGGCTCCCTTATGCATGAGAAAGCAGAAGCGTATGGGCTGATTTATCAGGCTCGCCCGCCCTATGAGGTGCTCGCGACAAAATGGCTGTCTTTTGGAGAGATGATCCGACTGAAGAGGGTCGAAGAGATGGTGGAGGTTTATTATAACAGCGGACAGTTCCGGCATACTATGGAATATCTTGAACAGAAATTTCCCACGGCCTTTGGCATGTATGAAGCCCTTGCCGGATATTATGAAGAAAAGGGCCTTTTTGGGAGACAGCATTCCCGCATTGCCAGGTATGAGATCCTCAGCCGTTTTATCGCCGTCTATGAAGCAGAAGACAGCGGCCAGAAGAAAGAATGGCTGGAGTGGTTGACATTGGACCTGTATTTGAGGGATAATGTGAAAAACCGTCCGGCGTTTCTGGGTGAGAATCAGACGACCAGGGAAGAGGCGGCCGCATTTTACAAAAAGGAAGCGGAAAAGCCATATTACCTGGCGGGATATGAGGGATATGACAGCCGTCAGATGCGAAAAATGACCCATCTGGAGCGCTTGCGGGGGAGGCTTCTCGTGTTTGATTACAGAAAAAGGAATCCCCTTACAGGCGATGCATCAGTTTGTGAAATAAAGGAGAAAGAACAGTGAATTTTTATGATAAAAAGGTGAGACGCATCATATCTATTATCATTATCGTGCTTGTGGCGGCCATGGTGGTGACCATGATCCTGCCTTATATTGCATGAAAAATGCACAGGAGAGTGTGAGTGTGACAGAAGTCGGAAAAAGAAAGAAACAGAAAAAAGCAGAACATGATAAAAAGGCCGTCCTGCTCATCGTGGGCCTGGTATTCTGCGCGTTCCTGGTGATCATAGGGATCAATGTGCTGTTCCGCATGACGATCGCCAAATATGATCCGGATATTATTATCCCCGGAGTCACGATCGGCGGGACGGATGTTTCGGGCATGAACGCGGCTCAGGCTGAAGCAGCGGTCAAAAAAGCGGCGGAGGAATACGCGTCCAGAACGATCGTGCTCAAGCTGGATGAGGAGAGAAGCGCGGAAGCGGCGCTCACAGAGCTCGGAATGTCTGCGGCGGATCTGGATTCTGTGATCCGGGATGCTCTTGATTATGGAAAGAAGGGCAATCCGATCACCTGTTATAAGATTTTGAAAAGCGCAGAGAAAAATGAAAATAAGAAAGTCTTCCCCATCCGGTATGAAGTTACTGAGAAATCGGCGGAAAACGTCCTTGGAGAAAAGCTCGCCGACATCCTCATGCAGCCGGAAAATGCGAGGCTGACGCAGAGCGGAGGGCAAACGGTAGTTGAAAAGGATGTGCCGGGAGAAAAAGTGGATGTCAAAAAAACAGTGTCCAACATAAACAGTTTTATCGCCGGAGACCGGGGAAAAGAAGATAATACAGTGTCTGTGGCAACTGTGGAGTCCCAGGCGGACATCACGGCGGGGGACCTGGAGGGTATCAAAGACGTACTGGGGACATTTACGACTTATTACGGCGAGAGTGATGACGGCAGGACCATGAACGTGGAATCAGGAGCGGACCATATCGGGGGAACGCTTGTCCGGCCGGGGCAGGAGATTTCCGCGGATGGTCTGATGGCGCCTTACACAGAGGAAAATGGGTATGCCATGGCGGCCTCTTATGAGAACAATGAGGTCGTGGAGTCCATGGGCGGGGGAATCTGTCAGGTGTCGACCACGCTCTATAATGCCCTTCTCCTGGCGGAGCTTGAAATTACAGAGAGGTATGAGCATTCTATGCAGGTCTCTTATGTAGAGCCTTCCATGGACGCTGCCATCGCGGATGATGTGAAGGATCTGAAATTCCGTAACAATATGGATACGCCGGTGTATATTGAGTCAGTGCTCTTTGGCGGGAACATTACATTTAATATCTATGGAAAAGAAGTGCGGTCCGAGGGGCGCGCCATCGAATATATCAGTGAAACGCTGGAAACCGTGGAGTCGGATGAAACGAGATATGTGGCGACAGAAGATCCCATCGGGACCATGTATACGCGGGACAATGGGCATACCGGACTGAAGGCCCAGCTCTGGAAGGTGGTCTATGAAGACGGTACAGAAGTGAGCAGGGAAGCAGTCAATTACAGTACATATCTTGCATCTGGAAAGACTGTTGCCGTGGGAACGTTCTCGGAGAGCGAGGAGGCGTCCGCGATGATCAACGCGGCCATCGAGTCCCAGGATGAAACCCGGATCAATGCTGTGATCGCGGAGATCGCGGCGGAAAGAGATTAGGAAGGCAGTGAAAGACGAATGAGGTACGGCAGACTGACACAGACCGCATGGCAGCGCTCTGTCAGGAGACAACTGCACAAAAGGAGAGGAGACTCGCTTTTTGAGCCCTCTCCCTGGGAAAATGTATCCGGGCTCTCAGGAAGGAGCGGGGAGTCATTTTTGTGGGCGGAAGCCTGCGCGGCGGGACGTTCTGTGCGGACCGGTTATCACGCTGTCTTAAGGGCGGCGGGAGAGCTGGCGGCAAAGGGAGTCCGGCCATCCTGCGCTTCCGTAAGGATCCTTTTTCCTCCGGAAGCGGAAGAAGAGGAATTGAAAGAGATCACAGCAGGTGTGGAGGAGGCCTGTGGCCGGATGGGCATGGAGGTGACATCCCTCCAGGGCGAGACGGCCTGCGCAGCCGCGCAGACTATTGTCACTGTCACGGCGGCCGGAAAAAATGACAGGCAGGGATCACGCCTGGCACAGCGAGGGATATTCCTTCAGGAGAAGCTAAAAGCAGCGCCGGAGCAGGAGATCGTGCTCTGCGGATATGCCGGTCTGGAAGGGACGCTCCGCATCCTGGATGAAGCCTGGGAAGAGCTTGGGACGAGATTTGTTTCCACGTTCCTTGAACAGACGGCAGCCCTTGTGGACGAGCTGGTGACACCGGACAAAATCCTTGCCCTCTTTGCGGACGAAGGCGCGCTGAGGCTGCTCACCGAGGTCTGTCCGGTCGGGAGCGGCGGTATCCTTGCCGGTCTTTGGGAAGTGTCGGAGACTCTCCACACAGGACTGGAGGCGGAAATGTCCGGGATAGCCATAAAGCAGGAGACCGTGGAAATCTGCGAATTCTACCGCCTGAATCCTTATCAGATGACGTCTGCGGGAAGCTTTCTTATAGTGACAGAGGATGCGCAGACAGTGATAGAGATCCTGGAGAAGGCAGGCGCGCGAGCCGGAAGGCTTGGGGTCACAAAATCGCGGAACGCGCGGGTGATCACAAGCGGAGAAGAAGTGAGATACCTGGACAGGCCCGCGCCGGACGAGCTGGCGCTCTGGCAGGCCGGGAGGCAGGAAAAGACATCATCATAAAAATGAAAAACAGGAGGAAATAAGATGAACGAGAAGAAGGAAGCTCTGAGGATAGAAATCTTGAAATATATTGAAAAGCACAGCCGGGTGGAGCTTGGCGAACTGGCGGTCCTGCTGGGCGTGGAAGAGACGGATGTGGCAAATGAAATGGCGGAGATGGAAAAGGAGAAGGTCATCTGCGGATACCACACGCTGATCGACTGGGATAAAGCGGGTGTGGAGATGGTGACGGCCCTGATCGAGGTGCGCGTGACGCCGCAGAGAGACCGCGGGTTCGACAGGATCGCAGAGCGGCTGTACAATTATCCGGAGGTCTATGCGGTTTATCTGATCTCAGGCAGCTATGACCTGCTCGTGACTCTGGAGGGAAAGACGCTCAAAGAGGTATCCCGGTTTGTCTCGGAGAAGCTGTCTCCGCTGGATGGGGTATTAAGCACCGCAACACATTTCATTCTTAAGAAATACAAAGACCACGGCACTATCATGGTGACGAAAAAAGAGTCGGAAAGGATACCGGTGATACTGTAATGAGAAATCCATTATCAAAGAAAATCGTTGAAATACAGCCCTCCGGGATCCGCAAATTTTTCGATGTGGCAAATGAGATGAAGGACGCCATCTCCCTTGGAGTGGGCGAGCCGGATTTTGACACGCCGTGGCGGATACGAGAGGAAGGGATCTTTTCCCTTGAAAGAGGAAAGACATTTTATACATCAAATGCCGGTCTGAAGGAACTGCGCGAGGAGATCTGCCGTTATCTGGAACGTAAGATCCATGTCTCCTATGACCCGGTGAAAGAGACTCTGATCACAGTGGGCGGCAGCGAGGCCATCGATATCGGATTGCGCTGCATGCTCGATCCGGGGGACGGGGTGCTGATCCCCCAGCCAAGCTATGTGTCCTATCTCCCATGTACGGTCATGGCGGATGGGGCTCCTGTGATCGTGCCGCTCCAGTATGAGAACGAATTCAAGCTGACAGTGGAGGATCTGGAGAAATATACGACTCCGAAGACAAAGGTTCTCATCATGCCATTTCCCAACAATCCGACAGGATCCATTATGACAAAGGAAGAGCTGGAGCCTGTGGCAGAGTTCATAAAAGAGCATGACCTCTATGTCATGTCAGATGAGATCTACTCAGAACTTACTTATAAGACGGAGCATGTGTCCATTGCATCCCTGCCGGGGATGAGGGAGCGGACGCTTGT
>DWYM01000038.1 GCA_019118665.1 Candidatus Mediterraneibacter intestinipullorum | reverse complement strand
GCTGACCGCATATCTGGCGGAAGAACAGCCCATGGAATGTGTCATTGAGTCAGTGGAAAAGAAAAAGGAAAAGAAAAATCCTCCTCTCCTTTATAATCTGGCGGAGCTGCAGAACGACTGTTCCAGGCGTTTCAAGATCAGTCCGGACGAGACGCTGCGTATTGTCCAGGAGCTTTACGAAAAGAAGCTGGTAACCTATCCAAGGACAGACGCCAGGGTCCTTTCCACGGCAGTGGCAAAGGAGATCAGCAGGAACTTAAACGGCCTCTCCAAATATCCCATGGCTGCGCCGTATCTGAAGGATATACTGGGATTTGGAAGCCATAAAGGGCTGGCGAAGACAAGGTATGTCAATGACAAGCAGATCACGGATCATTATGCCATCATCCCAACCGGTCAGGGGCTGAATGCGTTGAACTCCCTGTCGGGCACATCGCAAAAGGTGTATGACCTGATCGTGCGCAGGTTTCTGAGCATCTTCTATCCGCCGGCGGTGTATCAGAAAGTAGCGATCGTATCAAAAATACGCGGTGAGAGCTTTTTTTCCAGTTTTAAAGTGCTGGCAGAGGAAGGCTGGCTGAAAGTGGGGGGAATCCCGCAGACAAAGCGTCAGGCTCGTGGAAGCGCACAGTCTGCGGGAACGCAGGCGCCGGATGAGGGCTCCGTGGAGAGCGGGAGCGCAGAAGGCGAAGGCACGGAGCAGAATCTTGACACGGAGCTGTTTGAAGTGATAAAAACACTGAAGAAAGGTACTGTCCTTCCGGTGAGATCCCTGGATATCAAGGAAGGGGAAACTTCTCCTCCCAAACGGTACAATTCCGGCTCCATCATCCTTGCAATGGAAAACGCGGGACAGCTCATCGAGGATGAAGAGCTGCGCGCCCAGATCAAGGGCAGCGGGATCGGCACCAGCGCCACAAGGGCGGAGATATTAAAAAAGCTGATCCATATCAAGTATCTTGCGCTCAATAAAAAGACGCAGATCATCACCCCTACTCTCCAGGGAGAAATGGTGTACGATGTGGTGGACAATTCCATCAAGTCCCTCCTGAATCCGGAGCTTACGGCAAGCTGGGAGAAGGGGCTGACTTATGTGGCGGAAGGCAGCATCACGCCGGATGAATATATGAAAAAGCTGGACGATTTTATCACCAGGAGGACAGAGGGGGTAAAAGGGTTGAACAATCAGTATCAGTTGAGAGCCTGCTATGACAAGGCGGCAGGTTTTTATAAAAGGGCCGGAAGCGGCAGAAAAGGAGACAGATAAATGGAAGCATTGACAGTAAAAGAACTCTATACACTGGACCAGACGATCGCCAGGGGGATTTTTGAGGGAGTGACTTATCCGTGGGAAGTCCTTCCAAAGATCAGCGCATTTATCGTGGAACTGGGGAATACACTGAGCGGCGATGAGTACGAGAAACGTGGGGAAAATGTCTGGATCGCCAGGTCTGCCAAGGTGGCTCCCACAGCCTATATCAACGGACCTGCGATCATCGGAAAGGACGCGGAAGTACGCCACTGCGCATTCATCAGAGGCAACGCCATTGTCGGCGAGGGAGCAGTGGTGGGCAACTCCACCGAGCTTAAGAATGTGATCCTTTTTAATAAAGTCCAGGTCCCGCACTACAACTATGTGGGAGATTCTATCCTCGGATACAAGTCTCATATGGGAGCAGGGTCGATCACGTCTAACGTGAAATCCGACAAGAAGCTGGTCGTTGTAAAGGCGCCGGAAGGAAATATTGAGACCGGGATGAAGAAGTTCGGCGCCATGCTCGGGGATGAGGTGGAAATAGGATGCGGCAGTGTCCTGAATCCGGGAACTGTTGTCGGAAGTCACAGCAATATCTATCCCCTTTCTTCTGTCCGCGGATTTGTGCCGGGAAACAGCATCTACAAGAAGCAGGGCGAGGTCGTGGAAAAGAAATAGATATTGACAAACAGAAATGAGTCTCGTATTATTGTATTAAATCAATAGTACAATAATGCGGGGCTTTTTTCAGTTCCCCATGGACAGGAGGCAGTATGTTAGAAATACAGGGATTGAGCAAATCATATGGAAAAAATCTGGCTGTGGACGACGTCAGCTTTACTGTGCCGGACGGACAGGTGGGAATCCTCCTCGGACCAAACGGCGCGGGAAAATCAACGATCATAAAAAGTATCGCAGGTCTGCTCAGATATAAGGGGACGATCAGGATCCAGGATATCCCGGCAAGGCAGCTCGAGGCAAAGAGGGTCTTTGCCTATGTGCCGGAGATACCGAATATGTTTGAGGCTCTCACAGTGAGGGAACACATCGAGTATGTCAGGATGGCATACAGCAGCGGCATCACCGACGAAGAGGTGGAGGAGATCCTGAAAGAATTCGAGATGGATGACAAACAGGATAAGCTGGGGAATGAACTGTCAAAGGGTATGATGCAGAAAGTGAGCATCTGCTGCGCCCTGGCTGTGAGACCAAAGGTCATCCTTCTGGATGAGCCAATGGTGGGGCTGGACCCGGCGGCGATCAAGACTCTGAAGGAAGTGGTACTCCGTCTGAGAACTGAGGGGGTGACGGTCCTGATCAGCACTCATATGCTGGAGATGGTGGAAGAACTCTGGGATGTGATGTTCGTCATGGAAAAAGGACACATTATCGGTTCCTACACAAAATCTGATGCGGAGGGAAGAGATCTGGATGAATTATTCTTTTCAATGACAGGCGGTGAGAAACAATGAGAGCGATGATGTATCTTACTAGACGTAGTCTTATCAACAATCTGAAAAAAGCAGTGAGCAGACCGTCCACACTGATCGCCCTGATTTTCGGTATTGCGTATGGCATTTTCATTATTGTATCACTGGGCGGCCTGGCAGCAAGTATCCGGCTGGACTCTGTGCGAGGGCTTGTGATCGTCATCACAGTGTGGAGCATTTATTCTACTTTTGGAAACTTTATGGGTTACTCTTCCCGGAAGGGCATCCTGTTCAAGCCGGGACACGCGCATTTTGTGTTTACGGCCCCGATCAGCCCCAAACTCGTGCTTTTGAACGCGGCATGGATGAATTATCTGGTCTCCACGGCCCTGTGGGCAACCCTTGCCATCGGCGGATTGACTGTTTTTCAGGTCGAGCCATGGAAGGTGCTGCTGTTCTTCCTGGTGGGGTGTGTGTTTGAGCTGGCGCTGGAAGTGGCGATCATGGTATTTTTGTACACAAACGATCATCTGCCGCAGAAACTGATGAAAGGGATCCGGCTGGGGATCAAGGTGTTTCTTATCGCGTTCACCCTTCTGATCGTGCTGTATTTCCGCAGGAACGGTATGTCTGTGGAGTCTGCGTCCGAGTTTATCGATTGGAATGTGCTCCAGATGCTTCCTGTGGCAGGATGGCAGATCGCGGCATTCCGACTGATCATGCTGGGACCTACAACCCTCAATGTGATCTGTTCCTGTCTTTATGCGGTGACTGTTATCCTGGCAGTAGCGGCTGTGAGCCGTATGCGCTGTGACGGCGGATACTATGAGGAGGCCGCGAAGTTCGCAGATGATTACGCAGAGCTGAAAAAGAGGCAGAAGAATGGGGAAGCGGTTTTCAGCATCGGCGGGAAGAAGAAAAAGTTCCGTCAGATCCGGGAGCGTATCAGCTCCCGGGGAGCAAAGGCGATCTTTTACAGGCAGCTCCTGGAATATAAGAAGGAGAGGTTCTTTATTTTTTCCAAGGTGACTTTGATTGCCGTTGTCATTGCCTTTTTCCTTTGTTATATATTGAGGGATACTGCCGGGGAATCCGGAGTGGCGGAACTGTTCCTTCTGGGAGTCATCGCCTATATGTCCATCGTGATGAGCGGCTATCTGGGAAAATGGGAAAATGAGCTGAAAAATCCGTATCTTTTCCTCATACCGGATACACCGGTGAAAAAAATGTGGTACGCGACTCTGATGGAACATATCAAGGCAGTGGTGGATGGAAGCATTATCTGCATTCCTGTTGGTATTTTCTGGCATGTGGAACCGCTGTACATCATATACTGTATCCTTATCTACGCGGTACTCCAGGCGGACCGTCTGTACACAAAGGTCATCGCCCAGTGTCTGGTGGGTGAGATATTCGGAAAGACAGGGCAGGATCTGCTGAGAATATGTATCCAGTTTGCTCTCCTTGGCATGGGAGTCGGAGTGGCTGTCCTGGTAGGAATTTTCATAAATGAGGCATTTATCTTTCCGATACTGCTTGTTTACAGTCTTTTGGTCACAGTGGCGATGGGATTCCTTGCGTCGCTTCGGTTTGAGACAATGGAGCAGATCGTCTGAGGCTGCGTGTTCCGTGGGAATTGGCTGATTGTATGGAAAAAAATACCTGCAAGGGTCTTGCGTTTTCAGGATATTACTATATAATAAAGGTGCAAATAATTCCTAGCAAAATACTAGGAATTAAAAATGAGCTTTGACCAGAGGAGGAGAATATTTATGGTAAATATACAGAAAGCAGCAGTGATCGGATGCGGGTTTGTGGGTTCTACGATTGCGTATACATTAATGCAGAAAGGCATTTTTTCGGAGATGGTCCTTCTGGACGCCAACGAGCCCAAGGCGCAGGGCGAGGCGATGGATATCAGTCATGGACTGCCGTTCTCGCATGCAATGGATATCTATGCGGGGACTTATGAGGACATCGCGGATGCTGCTGTGGTGATCATCACAGCAGGAGCGAACCAGAAACCCGGTGAGACGAGACTTGATCTGGTACACAAGAATGCAAGGATCATGAAATCCATCATTTCAGACATCAAGCGGGTAAAATGTGAGGGCATCCTGCTAATCGTTACAAATCCGGTAGATATCCTGACCCAGGTTGCGCTGAAAGAATCCGGTTTTCCGAAAGAGAGGGTCATCGGATCGGGGACAGTGCTGGATACGGCGAGGCTGAAATATCTCATCAGCGAGAAATTGAATGTGGACAGCCGGAATGTACATGCGTTTATAGCGGGAGAGCACGGCGACAGTGAACTTGCTGTGTGGAGCTGTGCAAACATCTATGGCATCGGACTTGATGAATTTGGAAAAATAAAAGGATATGCAGACTTTGACAAAGAGAAGGACAAGATCTACCATGCAGTCCGTGACAGCGCTTATGAGATCATTGAACGAAAAGGCGCGACGTATTACGGCATAGGAATGGCGGCGGCAAAGATTGCCGAGTCGATCGTCCGGGACAGCCATACTGTAGCCCCGGTGTCGGTTTCCCTGAATGGGGAGTACGGTCTGTCCGGACTGTGCCTGAGCATCCCATCCGTAGTCGGTCGGGGAGGCGCGGAACAGGTACTTGAGATTAATTTCAATGAAGAGGAAACAGAGAAGTTGAGACAATCTGCTGAAGAATTGAAAAGCGTACTGCAGGAAATTGATCTTGCATAAAGAAAAGACCGGTGCGGATTCTTCCGCGTCGGTCTTTCGTTTTGTAAAAAAGATGTCTTACCATATTATTTTATGTGTTTTTTTATTGCCTCAAAACTCTCGGAACTGATGACGTGCTCGATCCTGCACGCATCTTCCGCCGCGATCTTTGGGGCAACGCCCAGCCGTTCCAGCCAGGAGGAAAGAAGCGTGTGCCGCTCGTAGATGCGGTCCGCGATCTCTTTGCCAGAGGGGGTGAGGGTGATATACCCTTCCGGAGAGACGATGATGTGATCGTTCTCCCTCAGTTTTTTCATAGCTACACTTACGCTTGACTTCTTAAAGTCCAACTCTGTTGCAATATCAACAGAACGTACGACCGGAAGCTTCTGGCTTAAGATAAGGATAGTTTCCAGATAGTTTTCAGCTGATTCGTTCGTATGCATCATGTCCACCTCGCTCGTATAATTCGTACTTTATCCTTCCGTGGAAGGATAATATTTTTAATCAGTATAACATAACCGGATTTCAAGGGCAAATCCCATTTCTAAAAAATATAAAATAGGATCAGGAAATACTGAAAAATTTGTTTCCAAAAGGATTGACAAACACCATGGGTTAGTTTAAACTATCATTTGTTAGATGTAGTAACAAGAGTGGGATAGAGACGGGAAAATCGGCATGATCATAAAATGAGAGGAACATGATAATATGACTTTACTGGATGCCAGAGAAGGCGAGGAGTATATCATAAAGGATATCGTAACAGATGATGAGGAGCTGGAGGCGTTCCTGTTTTCGCTGGGATGTTACAGCGGCGAACCCATTACTGTGGTTTCCCGCGTGAGAGGCGGCTGCGTTGTTTCCATCAAGGATGGAAGATACAACATTGATACTGATTTAGCGCAAGCTATTTCAATATAATAAAAAACAGTGAACCATATTGCTGTTTTTTACACAGGGGTTAGTTTACCCTAATTGAGCTAAAGGAGGAGATTGTAAATGAGAATTGCTTTTGCGGGGAATCCTAACAGCGGTAAGACGACCATGTACAACGCACTGACAGGAAGGAACGAACGTGTGGGAAACTGGGCCGGTGTTACGGTAGAGCGAAAGGAAAGCCTGATCAGGGAGGCTTATTTTGACGGTGCGGAGGAGATGGTCGCGGTGGATCTGCCGGGTGCCTATTCCATGTCTCCCTTTACTTCAGAAGAGAGTATCACAAGCAGCTATGTTAAAAATGAAAACCCGGACGCGATCGTTAACATCGTGGACGCCACAAATTTAAGCCGAAGCCTGTTTTTTACCACACAGCTCCTTGAACTGGGAGTTCCGGTTGTAGTGGCCCTGAACAAGAGCGACATTACAGATAAGAAGCAGACCGAGATTGATGAGAAGCTTTTGTCTGAGAAACTGGGCTGTCCGGTCATAAAGACAGTGTCTACCTCGTCAGGACATGAAGGACTGAAAGAGGTTGTCGCGGCGGCTGCCGCTTTAAAGGGCAAAGGACAGACAGCTCTTTATGTGCAGTCAGATATCGACCTGAAAGATAAGGCAGCGGTAGAGGCTGCGGACAGAAAACGTTTTGAGTTTGTCAATGGCATCGTAAAGCAGGTGGAAAAGAGGAAAGTCTTTACAAAAGACAAGAACTTCCAGGATAAGATCGACAGCATCATCACGCATAAGATCATCGGGATTCCGATCTTCGCGGCGGTCATCTTCCTTGTGTTTTACATATCACAGACTACGCTGGGAACATGGATCGCTGACTGGCTGGTCGGCTGGATAGAGACGTTTCAGGGCTGGGTTGGCGGCCAGATGGAAAATGCGAATCCATTGTTGTACGCCCTGCTTGTCGATGGCATCATTGGCGGCGTGGGAGCGGTTATCGGATTCCTGCCGCTGGTAATGGTCATGTATTTCCTGATCGCCCTTCTTGAGGACTGCGGCTACATGGCGCGAGCAACTGTTGTGCTGGATCCCATCTTCAAGAGAGTGGGGCTTTCCGGAAAATCCGTTATTCCTATGGTGATCGGTACAGGATGTGCGATTCCCGGCGTCATGGCTTCGCGTACGATCCGGAATGAGAGAGAGCGCCGGACAACCGCGATGCTCACACCGTTTATGCCGTGCGGGGCTAAGATCCCTGTTATCGCGTTGTTTGCCGGAGCGTATTTCGCGGACGCATGGTGGGTATCAGCTACCATGTACCTGATGGGTATCGTACTGGTACTGTTGGGAGCTCTTCTTGTGAAGAGGATCACAGGACAGAAATACCGCAAATCGTTCTTTATCATTGAACTCCCGGAATATAAGTTCCCGAGCTTAAAGAGAGCATGTGTTTCCATGCTTGAGCGCGGCAAAGCATACATCGTGAAAGCAGGAACGATCATCCTGGTGTGCAACACTGTGGTACAGATCATGCAGAGCTTTAACTGGCAGTTCCAGCTCGTGGAAGAAGGAGCGGAAGGTACTTCTATCCTGGCAAGTATCGCCCATCCATTTGCGATTCTGTTTATCCCCCTTGGATTTGGCGTATGGCAGCTTGCCGCGGCAGCGATCACAGGATTTATCGCTAAGGAGAATGTAGTCGGCACTCTTGCAGTCGTGTACGGTGTAACGAACCTGATCGACACAGAGGAATTTGAACTGATCGGCAGCGGAAATGAAGTTGCCATGGTCATGGGACTGACAAAAGTCGCAGCGCTTGCTTACTTGATGTTTAACCTGTATACACCGCCGTGCTTTGCGGCACTCGGAGCGATGAACTCTGAGATGAAGAGCGGAAAGTGGCTGCTTGGAGGTATCTGTCTCCAGCTTGCGACCGGGTATACGGTGGCATTTTTCGTATACCAGATCGGTACTCTGGCTACGACTGGGGCTCTCGGAGCCGCTTTTGTTCCGGGATTGATCGCGATCCTGGCATTCGTGGTGATCATTGGTTGGAGGATCCGCAAGTCCGACAAAGAATTTG
Organism: Candidatus Mediterraneibacter intestinipullorum; assembly: GCA_019118665.1. Classification (GTDB taxonomy): domain Bacteria; phylum Bacillota; class Clostridia; order Lachnospirales; family Lachnospiraceae; genus Mediterraneibacter; species Mediterraneibacter intestinipullorum. The sequence goes on along the minus strand of DWYM01000038.1, from coordinate 27,894 downwards.
CGGCAGAATACAGCTTACATACATAAGTAGTGATCGTGAACGATCAGGGGTGGACAGAGGGGGATGCCTTGTCCACCTCTTGACATTTTAAAAGCTTTTAAAAAGCGTTGAAAAGGCGTTGAAGAAGAAAGGGGGCTGTGTACGATGGCAGATATTATTGTGATCATTATCCTGGTGCTTTTGATCGGAAACGCAGTAACCTATATGATCAGAGCAAGGAAAAGCGGCGTCAAGTGTATCGGCTGCCCTGCCGGCGGAAGCTGTTCTGGCAGCAGGCAGACGCCGAAAAAGAAGCTGTCCGGCTCTGTGGTCGGAAAAAAGACAATAGCGATTTCAGGTATGCAGTGTCAGAATTGTGTCAACAGTGTGACAAAGGCCCTGAATGGACTTGACGGAGTTGCCGCCAAAGTGAACTTAAACAATGGGATGGCTGAGGTGTCCTGTGACCGCGAAGTGGATGAGGCTGATCTGAAACGCGCTGTGGAAGCAGCGGGCTTTAAGGTAGTAAACATTTCCTAAGGATCATCCGAGAGGCCGGACTATGGTCAGAGCAGCGGGATGCGCTATAGGAACTAAGGCTGTCATGAGGAAAAAGATGCAGGATTAGAGGGAACAATGCCGTGAGCAAGAAAGAACAGATCATAGAAAAACTGAAAGAAAACGGATGCCGTATCACAAAACAGCGTCTCATGCTGATCGATATCATTCTTGAAAATGAGTGCTCGAGCTGTAAGGAGATCTTTTACAAGGCCTCCAAGGTTGACAATAAGATCGGAGTGGCAACGGTTTACCGGATGATAAATGCGCTGGAAGAGATCGGGGCGATCAGCCGGAAAAACATGTACAAAGTAGAGTGCTCCGGGGAGGGCGCTTCAGAGAAGGAAGGGTGGATGATCTTGCTGGATGATAATACGACATGCCATCTGTCCCCGGGGAACTGGAACAAGGTTGTCCGGGAAGGAATGAAACGGTGCGGTTATCTGAAAGATCAGAAGATCATGGCGATCAAGCTTGAGGAGTAGCAGTGTATTAAGAATATTCTGGATATTTTTCTTAAAGGAGTCGGATCCTCTCCGGAGGAGCTGGCTTTTTTTGGAAACTGATAAAATTTCTCGTCAAATGGTGTTAGAATTGACTAGCTCAAAACCTGGTTGCTATGATGTGACCGTAAACAAATGTCTTACATATTATTAACAAAGGAAGTGATATAGCTGTGAAACAACATAGGTTCTGGGCATGGACTGCGGTCTTTTGCTTTGTGATGGTATTTTATACGGGCTATAAGCACAAATAACGGACTGAAGGAGGTACTTATCATGTTAAGTGTTTCGACTTTAAAGAAAATCGGACTTTTTGCGGGAGGCGTCCTGTTCGGAACGGCAGGGGTGAAAGTTCTCGCAAGCAAGGATGCAAAGAAAGTATATACAAACTGCACGGCAGCTGCGTTAAGGGCAAAGGACTGCGTCATGAAGACAGCCACGACCATGCAGGAAAATGCGGAGGATATCCTTGCGGAGGCGCAGCAGATCAATGAGAAGAGAGCGGCAGAGGAAGCAGCAAAGGTGCAGGAGGATGCCGCGGCAGAAGATGCGGGTGCGGATACTATCAAAGAAGAGAACGCATAGCATACTATGAAATTTATCATCAAACATGAGATAAAGGGCCGTCTCCGTATTCATGTTTTCCAGGAAAGGATGACTGATACGGAGGCGGATACTCTTTGCTGGTTTCTTGAGAAACAGGAAAATGTAACAGACGCAAAGGTATATGAGCGCACCGCAGATGCCGTGATCTGTTACCGGGGAGACCGTGAAGAGCTGTTAAACATGCTGAGAGGTTTCAGCTATGAAAAAGTGGACGTGCCGGAGAATGTACTGGCAAGTTCCGGGAGAAAACTGAATTCCGCGTACAGGGAAAAGCTGATCGCGAAATTAGTGCTGCACTATGGCGGGAAAATGATCATCCCATACCCTCTGCGAAAGATCTGGCTTACAGTGAAAGCGGCCGGGTACATCTGGAAAGGGTTGAAATGTCTCAGAAAGAGGAAGATAGAAGTCCCGGTCCTGGACGCCACCGCCATTGGGGTTTCTGTCCTGAGGGGGGATTTCAATACGGCAGGATCTGTCATGCTCCTTCTCGGGATCGGGGAGATACTGGAAGAATGGACGCACAAGAAATCCGTGGGCGACCTTGCGCGCAGCATGTCCCTGAATATCAAGAAAGTCTGGCTGAAAAAGGATGAACAGGAGATCCTGGTCCATTCCTCTCGTATCAGACGTGGAGATACAGTCGTTGTCCACATGGGAAACGTGATCCCATTTGACGGTGTAGTTTCCGGCGGGGAAGGCATGATAAACCAGGCGTCGCTGACAGGGGAAGCTCTTCCGGTCAGGAGAACGGAAGGGCAGTCAGTGTACGCGGGGACTGTGCTGGAAGAAGGTGAGCTGGAGATCCAGGTAAAAGCGGTATCCGGTTCTACCAGATTTGAAAAGATCGCGGCAATGATCGAGGATTCCGAGAAACTGAAGTCAGCTCTGGAGAGCAGGGCAGAGCATCTGGCGGACCGCCTTGTTCCGTACACGCTTCTGGGGACCGGGCTCGTGTGGCTCTTGACCCGCAATGTGACAAAAGCGCTGTCAGTGCTCATGGTAGACTTTTCCTGTGCTCTGAAGCTGGCAATGCCCATCGCTGTGCTCTCGGCCATCCGGGAGGCGGGCGAAAGCGGAATCACGGTAAAAGGCGGGAAATATCTGGAAGCTGTTGCCGAGGCGGATACCATTGTATTTGATAAGACAGGGACGCTGACGAAAGCAAAGCCCACAGTGAAGGAAGTCATTGTATTCGGAGATTATCCGGAGGATGAGGCTCTGCGCATCGCCGCGTGTCTGGAAGAGCATTTTCCACATTCCATGGCAAAGGCCGTGGTGGACGCTGCCAAAGAACGGAAGCTTTATCATGAGGAAATGCACTCTAAAGTAGAATATGTGGTGGCGCATGGGATTTCCTCCCATATTGAAGAGAAAAAAGTCATCATCGGGAGCAGTCATTTTGTGTTTGAGGACGAAGGCTGCCGGGTACACCCGGAATACCAGGAGCGGTTCAACGCTCTGCCGCCGGAGTATTCCCATCTCTATCTGGCTGTTGAACAGGAGCTCATAGCAGTGATCTGTATTGAAGATCCGCTGCGCGAGGAAGCGGGAGAAATGGTACGCATGCTGAAGGCGGAGGGAATATCCAAGGTCGTGATGATGACAGGGGACAGCGAGCGCACCGCGGCGTCCATTGCAAAACGAGTCGGAGTGGATGAATATTACTCGGAGGTCCTTCCGGAAGATAAGGCAGGTTTCATAGAGCGAGAGAAAGCTTCCGGAAGAAAAGTCATCATGATCGGAGACGGAATCAATGACTCACCCGCGCTCTCGGCGGCCGACGCAGGTGTTGCGATCAGCGACGGCGCGGAGATCGCCCGGGAGATCGCGGATATCACCATCGCGGCGGATGACCTGCGGGAGATCGTGACGCTGAAGCGGCTGGCTGACATGCTGATGAAGCGAATCCATAAAAATTACAGGGAGATCGTAGGTATCAATGCCGGATTGATCGCCCTGGGAGTGGGCGGCCTTATCCAGCCGACTACATCAGCACTCCTCCACAATACCTCCACGCTGGCGATCAGCATGAGGAGTATGGGAGGGCTGCTGACAGAAAAACAGGATGAAAAATAAGATAGAAAAAAGTGAAGACCAGAAAGTGAGACAGCGCACACCAGGGACATGACCCGGGTGTGCGCTGATCGTTTACATTGTCAATGAAACCGCCAGACCACCAATGGAATCGCGGAGTTAAGAATATTTCCGGGAGTAAATCCTGATCGAAGCCAGGCAGCTCAGAGTCATTATCACTGCCCCGGCGAGGATCAGGCAGAACACCATCCCATAACTTAAGTTGAAAAGCACCTCGATGCCGACTAAAACGCTGGACAGACCCCACCCAAAGGAGAAAAGACATATTGTAATAATGAAGAAGATCGATCCCCACCGTTTGCCAAGAAGGAAATATCCTACATATATGACAGAGAGGAAAATCAGTGAAATGCTGCCCCTCATGGCTCATATACGCAGCGCTTCTGCCAGCCGGACCGTATGGTGGATATACACCTGTACCATAGAGCACAGCAGGGAAAGAAAATCGAATACGAGCACAAATCCCAGACCGAGGAGATATTTTGCGGTCACGATCTGAGCTTTGGAGACAGGAAATGTGATTAACAACTTGTTAAAATTGGAGGCTTCTTCCTGCTCTGTGGGGTATTCCAGGGCGCAGTCTCCGAACATCGGCAGGATCATTCACGCGATCAGGGTATAATAGTATGCGGAAGGAAGGATAAATCCAAAGGGTATGACCAGAAAACCCAATATGTAGGCTGCCAGATTTTTCGGAATACAGAAATTATCGTATAAATCTTTCAGAATGATCCCTTTCATCGTATTTTTTCTCCTTTAACAAAAAACAGCATAATATCTTCAATGGAGGCGGTTTCGATCCGGATATCGGAAAAAATGTTTTTCAGCTTCTGTTTATTGCTGACAAGCACCCGGTACTTTTTGTACGCCACGATATCATTCGGACTCAGGGCGTCAAAGAACTGTCTGCCGCAGTTGATGATGCCATAGTTGTTCTGCAGTTCGTCATATGTCCTGACGAAAAGAAGTTTTCCTTCATGAATGTAGGCGATATAGTCCGCAATCTTATGCAGATCGCTTGTGATGTGGGAGGATATCAGAACCGCGCGGTCTTCCTCCTCCTTAAATTCCCTGAGAATATCAAGGATTTCGTCGCGCACTACCGGGTCCAGCCCGCTCGTCCCCTCGCCCAGGATGAGCAGCTTCGGATCGTGGCTTAAGGCGGTGAACTCCAGCTTTGCCAGCATACCGGTAGAAAACTTTTCAATCGCTTTTTCGGGGGAAGCCCGAACCGTTCCAGATAGTACAGGTGCTTTTCCTGGTCCCAGTTTTTGTAGAACCTGGAGAGCATTTTTCCCACAAAGAGGGGAGTGAAGCTCAGATCATAGTGGGAATAGTTGAAGATGACGGCAATGTCTTCTTTTATGAGCATTTCCTGAGTTTTAAGGTCGTACCCGAGCATGGAGACATGGTCGTACTCCGCTTTGACTATGCCGAGCAGGGCATTGATAAACGTGGATTTACCGGCGCCGTTTTGACCGATCAGACGCATCACTGTCCCCCAGGGAAGCTTAAGGGAAATATTTTCCAGAGTAAAATCTTTGTATGTCTTGGTCAGGTTTTCCACCTGTATCGCATAATCCATCTGTTGATCCTCCGTGTATATTGCTGTTGTCATGCTGTCAGTCCGCCGAGTAAACGACTTCCAGTGTATTTTTCAGATCATCAAAGGAGAGACCGTTTTCTCGTCCCAAAACAGCGGCGTCAGAGAGGAGCTTCTCGATCCTCCGAAGGTTCTCCTCTCGTATAAAATCCTGATTCTGCGCAGAGACAAAGGTTCCCTTGGCCGGAACCGTGATGATGAATCCGTCTCTCTGCAGGTCGTCATAAGCCCGCTGGGTGGTGATCACGCTCACATGGAGATCCTTGGCGAGCCTGCGCATGGACGGCATGGACTCACCGGGCTTTAACTCCCCTCTCATGATCATTTCTTTGATCTGCGAAGTGATCTGCTCGTAGATCGGGCGGTCGCTCGCATTGCTTAAGATAATTTCCATATATTCACCTCAGATACCATGTGCTCATCTCTCAAATCCATTCTTGCGGTACAGTACGAGAAAGAGGATCACGAACAGGATAAACTCACCTGCGAGCACCGCAATGCCCTGCGCGTCGATGAATGGGAGGCTGCTGTTGATATTTCCGATCGCCTCATAAACGATCCCGGTAAACAGGAATCCGGAAAGCTGTTCAAGGACATCGCTGAAACCGCTGAGCATGGGCACCATCATCAGGACAAGTGCCGCGGATGTAGTTATTGTGCTGGTCGATACCTGCGTTTTGGAATAGATACCGAAGATCATGCCGATTACCGTGCTGGTGGCAGATGAGAAAGTCGTGACTGCAATGTATGCCGCCCACTGGGGGGCGTCCATGCTGACTCCGGCTATGACCGCGCACAGTATGTTTACAGCAATGCACATCAGGAGGATCGGGATAAAACTTCCCAGAAAGAATTCCAGCCCATTGACAGATGATGTCATCAGCGTGCGGAGTGTATTTTTCTCCTTCTCTTCCGCAAGGGCGGCTGCCGTACAGTACACGCCTTCCATCACCATGTTCATGAGCACGCCCAGCGCGAGGGCGTAAGTGCTCAGATCAAACACCCCTTCCGCGATTGAGCCGTATACTGTTTTCATAAGAAAAGTAAACCCAAGAGCGAAGATGGGCATAATGATAAAGTTCTTGCTGAACAGCGCTTTTCCTTTCACTTCTGTGATGGCGGCAAGTTTCCGCAGATGGACAGGACGTACGCGGAGCGCTCTGACCTCGGATTCTTTTTTTTGGTGTTGTATTGTTCCCGGTTGTTTTCATTGTAATTTCCTCCCTGTTACTTCTAAGAATACAGTTTCCAGCGTGGGTTCGCAGGAGTGCAGTGTCTCGATCTGTCCGCCGGCCATCCAGGACGCGATCTTTTCCGCTGTCTCAGCGCCCTGATCCAGAAGATGTTTCGTCCCATCTGTAAGCTGGACTTTATATTTTTTCATCTTATTATATTTCAGGCAGATTTCTTCCGGAGAGCCGTACTCCACGATGACGCCCTCATTTAAAAGAGCCACATGGTCGCAGAGCTTTGTCGCTTCCTCCATGTTGTGGGTGGTGAGGAAGATGGACATGCCCTCGGCTTTAGATTCCATCAGCATTTTGTGTACCTCAAGCGCCGTGGAGGGGTCAAGCCCGCTGGTAGGCTCGTCGAGGAAGAGCACTTTGGGCTTGTGCAGGATTGCCCTGGCAAGGATGAGCCTCTGGGTCTGACCTTGGGACAGTTTGGCGGCGGGCTTTTTGCGGTGCTCGTAAAGTCCGATCCTCTTTAAGAGAGGGTCGATCTCTTTGAGAGGCACGTTAGAATCCGGGCAAAATACTTGAGATTGTCGAAAACGCTCATCCGCTCATAGACACCGCTCACATCTGTGACGATGCCGATCTGCTCGTAGATCGTCTCATCGATCCTGTCGCAGGGGATACCCAGCACTTCGGCTTCCCCGGAAGTGGGGCGGAGCTGTCCGGTGAGGATCTTGATGGTAGTCGTCTTTCCCGCTCCGCTGGGACCAAGAAAACCGAGGATCTCGCCTTTTCGAAGTTCTGCATTGACATCTTTCAGTACAAAATCTTTGCTGAATTTTTTGGAGAGATGCCGGATAGATATATAATGCTGGTTCATTTGATTCACTCCTTTGTTAATACTGTACTTGTTTGATAAGTACAGATCAGCACAAACTGTAATAACTGTCAATATATAATATATACAGTTTTGGATTGTTTTCGTACAGGCATCCGGGGGAAGTAAAATTGGGGCGTGAAATGGAAAAAAGCGCCCGTGGGACTGTGCTTGTTAAAGCGTACAGTTCCCGCGGGCGCCAGATATTCCGAAAAGCCGGCCACTGTTTTTTATTCTGCTGAAGGTACAAATTCTTTTGAGAAAAGTTCAGCTCCTGTGCTGTCCAGATACCGTACTACAACAGACGGATTTTCCACATCCACGGCAAGCGGGATGGTGGAAGCGATGGCCTCATATGTGGCAGACTGTGAGTCGAGAGAGGCCTCAAGGGCTGCAACATCGAGCGCAGCGGTAAGATTAGGATCAGTAAGCGTAAAGTTGTAGATCAGTTTGCTTCCCTCGGCGGTGAGTTCCACGCTCAGCCCATTGCCTTCAAGCGAAGCAGTCTGGCTCGCAAGCTGCTGCTGCATCACGTCTGAATTGATAAATTCCTCAAGAGTCGCGTATCTCCCGGATGTGAGGTCATCTGAAGCATCAGCGTCGTCTCCGGTTTCAGCTTCTGCGGTATCTGTGTCTGTGGACGCGTCTTCTTCTGTGACGGCGGGTTCATTGTTATCAGACTTCCCGCAGGCAGTGAATGTAAAAGCGAATACTGCCACACATGAGATAAGTAACATTTTTCGGATTAAATTTTTCATAATCTTTTTCCTCCTCGGTAAATTTTTTCTAAAGAACATTCTGGCATATTTATCATGAGCAGTCAAGCAAAAAAGAGGTTAATCTGATTTTTTTGTATTTTGTTGTAATAACAACAGAAAAATCAGGTTATCTGTGACATAATCTCATTGGATACAGATGTGCAGACAGAGGAAGGGAGAGGTATATATGATCCGGAAAATTATCCAGATTGACGAAGAGAAATGCAATGACTGCGGGGCGTGCGCTCAGGCATGTCATGAAGGGGCCATTGGCATGGTGAATGGAAAGGCAAAGCTGCTGAGGGATGATTACTGCGATGGGCTGGGAGACTGCCTTCCGGTATGCCCGGTCGACGCGATCACTTTTGTGGAGCGGGAGGCTGCGGCCTACGACCATGAGGCAGTGATGCGGAATAAAGAAAAAAAGGAACAGGAGGCGCCTTTACCGTGGGGGTGTCCGGGAAGCCAGGCAAAGGCGATACAGCGTAAGGAAAGCTCAGAGGATGTCCATGCGCTTTATGACCAGCCAAGCAGGCTGTCGCAGTGGCCGGTACAGATCAAGCTGGTTCCTGTGAAAGCACCTTATTTTGACGGAGCGAAGCTGCTGATTGCCGCAGACTGCACGGCGTTTGCTTACGCGGGATTCCATGAAAAGTTCATCAAAGGACATATCACCCTGGTGGGATGCCCCAAGCTGGATGACATTGATTATTCCGAAAAGCTCACAGAGATCATCAGGGAAAATGACATAAAGAGTGTGGCGATCGTCCGCATGGAGGTACCGTGCTGCAGAGGGGTGGAGCATGCTGCCAAGACTGCTCTGCAGAACAGCGGGAAGTTTATCCCCTGGTCTGTAACGGTGATTTCCACTGATGGGAGGATATTGGAGAGCTGATCAGCTCTCCTTTTTATATAAAATTTATTGATAATGAGAACGAATTTCAAATTCCTCTTGCTATTTTATGGCGAATAGTGTATCATAACTGATGTGAGTTAGAATAAACTAACCTAATGTCGGAGATTCATTGTTCAGTTACTTGTCATCAGGAGGTTTGATATGAGTGTTGTTATCATAGGCGGCCATGACAGAATGGTATGTCAGTATAAGCAGATATGCAAAAGGTTCAACTGTAAGGCAAAGGTGTTCACACAGATGTCGGCAAGTCTCAGCAAACAGATCGGAAGTCCGGATCTGATCGTGCTTTTCACGAATACGGTGTCCCACAAGATGGTGCGGTGCGCGGTAGAAGAGGCAGGGCGATGTAATGCGGACGTAGTCAGGTGCCATACGAGCAGCAAGAACGCGCTGGAAGAGATCCTGGAAAACGTGTGTGCGTAAAATCTGGATTTGTCTGTGGGACTGTCCATACAAAAGCGTCCGAAAACTTCGGAGCAGATTATCCCAAACGTATTTAGCGCGGGGATGTGGCTGGCTTCGGCTCCGCTCCATGGAACAAGAAAAATAACGAAATCCGGAAATGTGCTAAGGGCAAATCTGGGCAATGGGCAACTCGCCTTCGTCTCAGACAATCCCATTGCCCAGCTTAACGCATATTCCCGGATTTCTATTTTTCTAAATTCCATTCCGAAGTCACCTCAGCCACCCACACACCCGCTCTGAAAGGTTTTTCGAAAAGGCGCTCCGCTGTTTTCTGAGCTTGCTCGAGTCGGAAGACTCCCCGGCAAATACAGATTTCGAAAGAAGAAAGCGCAGCTTCACGTCATAGACTATGGGATGAAAGCTTTGTTTTGCCGTTGAAGCCCCCTTTGCATTCAACTTTGAAAATCCTGAAATTTCTTTTGGAGACTGCCGGTTGGGTGAACGTAGAAAACCGCAGCCCTGTTTCAGAAGCCTTTCGCGGCGGGCAGGGATGTGGCGGCGGTGACTTGGAGTAATCTGCTGGAAAGACTTAAAGGAATGAGATGTGGCGTTAATTTCAAAGCGGATGCCTGAGCGTTAGCGAATCGTCCGCTTTGAAATTGCTTTTAGCCACATTCCATTCCTTTTACGTCTTTCCCAGATTACGGAACCGGAACCAGAGCCACATCCCTGCCCGCCGCGAATATGTCTTAAAATTAGTCAGCGGTTTTCGGACGTTTTATGTGCGGATAGTCCCACAGACAAATTCAGATCTATTTTCTTTCGTCTCTGATAAAATACTTGATAGAACTGCCGGAACTCCTTTATAATGATATAGCTGCGGCCAGAGGATGAGGCAGTATCTGCACTGGCGCGGCCATTTCCTTCATGAGAGCAGGGGGATGCCATATCAGAGAGTAAGATGGGGATGAGACAAAATATGAAACAGGCGGCGCTATACCGGTGGGGCTTCTATCTGCTGGGACTTTTGATCCTGGCAATGGGACTCACACTGAACACAAGGGCAGGACTTGGCGTATCCGCGATCATTTCTGTATCCAGCAGCATTTCTGAGGTGTTCGGATACAGTTTTGGGAATACCACGCTTGGGCTTTATGCTGTGTTTATCGTCATTGAGATGATTTTACATACGATACGGTACAAAAGATATGAGAAGAATACGGTGGAGGTGTTAAAGAATGCCGGTCACAGAAACCGGAAGCTGGCGCTTCTGATGGATTTTCTTCAGTTTCCGCTAAGTATTATCTTTACCCGCTTCTTAAACATTTTTTCTGCCGGGATACCGGATCTTTCTTCCGGGGGACGGAGCACGCCGGGCCAGATGACAGTGCGGGTGATCGTGCTGCTGATGGCCATCGTATTTACAGGGATCGGTGCGGCTATGTCCCTTAATATGAGGATCATTCCCAATCCGGGAGACGGCATTGTCCAGGCGATCGCGGATTTTGTTCACAAAGATGTGGGTTTTACAAAGAACTGTGTGGATGTGGTGAATATTCTGATCAGTACATCCATTGGTCTAATCTTTGCCGGGCATCTGGCAGGAGTGGGGATCGGCACAGTGTTTGCCGTGGTCGGAGTAGGCAGGGTGATGTCTTTGTTTAACCGGTTTTTTTATGACAGGATGAACCGTCTGTCCTGCGTGGAGCAGTAGAGGGTTCTGAGGATAAAAGTTCAAGAGGGATGACAGATCATGAAACGAAACGTTGACTTAAATGAAATATCAGACGGCAGACTTTATTCTTCCGGGGACATGGTGAAGGCGGACTGCCATGACTGTGCGGGCTGTTCGGACTGCTGCAGAGGAATGGGCAGCTCGGTCATCCTGGACCCCATGGATATCTGGAGGCTGCACAGGGGGATGCGCAGAGACTTTCAGGCATTATTGGAAGCCGGAAATATAGAGCTGAACATTGTGGATGGGATGGTACTCCTGAACCTGAAGATGGACAGTGTGCGGGATGCCTGTCCATTTTTAGACGGACAGGGGCGGTGCTCCGTACATCCATGGCGTCCGGGGCTCTGCAGGCTTTTCCCGCTGGGGAGATATTACGAGAAAAACGGATTTAAGTATTTCATCCAGATCCATGAGTGCCGGAAACAGGACAGAGGGAAGATAAAGATCAAAAAGTGGCTGGGTATCCCAAACCTGAAAGCATATGAAAACTACATCATGGAGTGGCACAGCTTCCTGGATCAGTGCGAAAACGCGCTGGATACACTGAGCGAAGAAAATGTAAGGATCCTGACATTGTATGTGCTGCGCAGATTTTATGAGACGGCATACATGGCAGCGGAAGAGAAGGGATTTTATGAGGAGTTTGCTGCAAGGCTGGGAGAAGTAAGAGAGAAGTTTGGTTTCTGATTTTGGAGGAAGCACTCGGACGGACGTTTGAAGCCGCGTCTTTTTTATTTTACAAAAACCTTTCTCTGCCCTATGTTTGGAACGTGTTTGCGGCGGCGCCATTCACACACTGGGTCGGCTGGAAATTATTTAAATGATAAACAAATAAAAATTAATGATAAACATTAAAAACATATTGACAGAGATAAATTCTTCATGATACGATGCAGATAGGAAGAAAGGGATTCATAGGAATCCAAAGGAACGAAAAACATGTCTGTAAAAAGGGGGATGGTATCATGAAAGATGAAAAAACGATCATGAAAGAACGATGCAATGAGTGGGGCATGGGTTTTTCTGTTATGTTCTGGGCCATAGCGGCGTTTGTGGTCTTGCTCCTGATATCCGGGATCTGGCTGGCATTCCAGCCGGAGTCAGAGTTTTCGGCGTCCCTCACAGACACCCCGGCAGGGATGCTGGCAATCGTACGGTTTTCGGGATTAAAAGAGGGATTTCTGGCAGAGTTTCTGTCAGAGATGGAATTTGATCCGGGTATTCTGAATGAGGCGGCGGGGCAGATGCCGAAATATGTATATCTGGCGAAACATTTCAGCGATGTGGCGTTTGGTATGGGAATAACGGCTTTTTTGTGGTATCTAAAAGAAATATTCCGCAATATCAAGTGGTTTGATAAGCCGTTTATAAAAGAAAACAGCAGGGCGGTCTTCCGGATGGGTGTTGCTGTGATGGTTATCTTAGCTGCCAGGGAAAACCTGTTTCCCTTTCTTACTTTTATAAAAGGGATCGGGACTCAGGGATATGATATTATCAACTTTTACTGGTTAGTTCCGGGAACTGTCTTTTTCTGTCTTTCCGCAGTCTTTGATTACGGTCGGGTGTTGCAGCAGGAATCTGACGAGACATTATGAGGTGAAGGGATATGTCGATTATTTTAAGGCTTGACCGTGTGATGGCTGACCGGAAAATGTCTTTGAAAGAGCTGGCAGAAAGGGTGGAGATATCGAATGTGAACCTTTCCAATCTAAAGACTGGGAAGGTAAGGGCTATCCGGTTCTCCACCCTGGACGCCATCTGCCGGGAGCTTCACTGCCAGCCCGGTGATATACTGGAATATGTGGAAGAGGAAGAAGACGAAGAAAAAAAGGTGTAAATGGAGCAGAAACTCTGTTTACACCTTTTTCTCTGCTCAGTTTTGCTTTTTCCACCCGAGCAGGAAGGCGGAATTGACGATGACCACCACAGAACCCGCATTATGTACCAGCGCGCCGACCACAGGATTCAGGATCCCGGTGATGGCGAGGATAATGGCGGCAAAATTCAACGCCATAGAAAATGTAAGATTCAGCCGGATCGTGTTCATCATTCTCCTGGAGAGCTTCAGCAGATGGGGCAGCTCCCGGATATCATCATTCACAAGGGCAATGTCTGCCGCGTCCACTGCAATGTCGCTTCCCACTTTTCCCATGGCAATACCCACAAGGGCTTTTTTCAGAGCAGGGGCGTCATTGATGCCGTCGCCGATCATGCAGACAGGAAGACGGTCTTTCTGGCTGGCGTCGATCCAGGACAGCTTATCTTCGGGCAGACAGTTGGCGTGGACTTCATCAATGTGAAGCTGCCGGGCGATATGCAGGGCGGCGTTTTCGTGGTCCCCGGTCAGCAGGACAGGGGTCACGCCGGACGCTTTGAGTTCATCTACCGCATCAGACGCGTCCTGGCGCAGTGTGTCCGCCAGCGCGATAAATCCCGCACAGAGGCCGTCAACTGTCAGATAGATCACAGTACAGCCTTCTTTCAGGTGCGTTTCGGTCTTATATGCGACTTCATCCGGGAGCTGAATGTGATTCTCCCGGAGCAGTTCGGGATTTCCTGCAAGCACTGTCTTTCCGCGGATCGCTGCCCGCACTCCCCGCCCGGGCAGCATATAGAATTTGTCAGGCGTGAGGGGAGCATCTCCGGTTTCTGTCCTATAACACCGGACTACGGCTTTCCCTAGGGGATGCTCTGAGTTCAGCTCCGAACCGGCGGCATATGCGTAGAGCTCCCGGGCGGATATATCCGGCCGGATGCTTTCCACGGCTGTGACCTGGGGCGTGCCGTATGTAAGTGTACCGGTCTTGTCAAATGTGATACGCTTCACTGAGGACAGCCGTTCCAGCGCGTCTCCCTCGCGGACGAGAAAGCCGTGCTTTGTGGCGTTTCCGATTGCCGCCATGATCGCGGTGGGAGTGGCGAGAACAAGAGCGCATGGGCAGAACACGACGAGGATGGTGACGGCTCGTATGATCTCTCCTGATATCAGCCATGTGAGAGCAGCGGCCGTCAGCGCGATGATTACGATCCATGTGGCCCAGCGGTCTGCAATTCCCACGATTTTTGCCTTCCCTGCGTCAGCAGACTGGACGAGACGGATCATCCTCTGGATGGAGCTGTCTTCCCCGACTTTCTCGGCCCTCATCTCAAATGCCCCGAACTGGTTCACTGTACCGCTGGATACCGTGTCTCCCGGTTTTTTATCCACTGGAAGAGACTCGCCGGTCATGACAGCCTGGTTTACAGATGTCTCGCCTGAGACGATCACGCCGTCCACTGGGACCGCCTCCCCTGGCAGGACGCATAGCAGATCCCCGACCTGGACTTGTTCCGCAGGGATGATCTCCTCTGTCCCGGCAGCCTGATTTCCAGCGGCGGCAGCAGAAATCCGCCGCGCGGTGCGGGGTGTCAGGTGGACCAGTTTCTCGATGCCTGCGCGGGCTTTTGCCACAGTGAGGTCTTCGAGTAGCGCCCCGAGCTGCATGATAAAGGCGACTTCCCCTGCCGCAAAATCTTCCCCGATAATGACAGATGCCACGAGGGCGATGGACACCAGAACGTCCGTCTTAATGTCAAATGCAGTGACCAGTCCGATAACTGCTTCCAGGATGATGGGGATTCCGCAAAGGATGATGGCGATCCATGCCATATCAAAAGGTAACAGAGAGACCCCGAATATGCTTAAGAGCAGGGCAGAGCCGGAGATGACAAGAAACGCGATATCTCTCTTTGTGCCTCCCCATTCCAGCAGTTCTTCTAATTTCTGCAAATCAATCACTCCTTTTCAACTGAATAAAAACACAAATATACCCATATAGGTATATGTATATTATATACCTATATGGGTATAGCCTGTCAATAAGGAGTTCTATTTCATATTTGCAAACCGCTCGACTGCCTTCGTAAAGCTTGCGATCGTCTGATCTGCGTCTCCGTGTTCGATGCCGTCCCTCACACAGTGATTGATATGACCTTCGAGGACAACCTGCCCGGCTTTGTGGAGAGCGGATTTGGCTGCGTTTATCTGAGAAAGGATATCCTCACAGGGAATATCCTCATCGATCATCCGGTCGATCGCCTGGACCTGTCCGATGATCTTTTTCAGACGGCGGTGGAGATTGTCAGAATCCATACATTGTTTCATAAGTAATGCCTCCCATCTAAGACCGCCTTGGCAGTCAGAATATACAGCTATTATCTTGTATTTCTGTTTTTTTGTCAACAAACAAAAATATAAATTAATAATAATTATCATTATTGTTTATTGACTTATCTGGTATCATGTGGTAAAGTGCAAGAGAAGTTAGAAAAAACTAACTAAAACATATTGACCATAGGAGGTAATTAAAATGTCATTAATCGGAAAAGATGTAGTAGATTTTAAGGTGCAGTCTTATCAGGGAAACGAATTCAAAGAGGTAACAAAAGAGGATATTCTCGGAAAGTGGTCCGTGTTCTTCTTCTATCCGGCGGATTTCACATTTGTGTGCCCTACGGAGCTTGAGGACCTTGCCAACAAATATGAAGAGTTTAAAAAGGCGGGATGTGAGATTTACTCGGTATCATGTGATACCCACTATGTTCACAAGGCATGGCATGACGCGTCCAAGACGATCCAGAAGATCCAGTATCCCATGCTGGCAGATCCTACAGGGGAGCTTGCGAGAGGTTTCGATGTCATGATCGAGGCAGACGGCCTTGCAGAGCGCGGCAGCTTTATCGTAAATCCGGAGGGCAAGATCGTTGCTTACGAAGTGATCGCAGGTAATGTTGGAAGAAATGCGGACGAGCTTCTCCGCAGAGTCCAGGCGTCTCAGTTCGTGGCAGAGCATGGGGACGAGGTGTGCCCGGCGAAATGGCAGCCCGGAGCTGAGACTTTGAAGCCCAGCCTGGATCTTGTGGGACTCCTTTAATGGGAGTTTCGCGGAAGGAGTGATTATGAAAGATAACATGGAATTTTACGACAGTATTATCATTGGCGGCGGTCCGGCTGGACTCGCCGCCGCTATCTATCTGGCAAGAGCAAAGTATCGCGTGCTGGTGATCGAGAAAGAGAAGATCGGAGGGCAGATCACCATCACCTCCGAAGTTGTAAATTATCCGGGTGTGCTGAAAACGGACGGCACACACCTCACAGACAATATGCGCAGACAGGCAGAATATTTTGGCGCGGAATTTAGACAGGCGGAAGTAAAGTCCCTGGATCTGGAAGGGGACATGAAATCCGCAGTCACGGACAAAGGTACTTTCAGGGCGCTGGGCATGGTTCTGGCGACAGGCGCAAGCCCGAGAAAGATCGGGTTTAAAGGGGAGATGGAATTCCGTGGCAGAGGAGTCGCGTACTGCGCCACCTGCGATGGAGAGTTTTTTACCGGTATGGATGTCTTTGTCATAGGCGGTGGATTTGCCGCAGCGGAAGAGGCGGTTTTCCTTACCAAATATGCGAAGAAGGTATACATCATAGTGAGAGAAGAGGAGTTTACCTGTGCCCAGTCTGTGGCAGAAGCAGCCATGGCCCACCCGAAGATCGAAGTTCACTTCCAGAGCGAGATTCTGGAATCGGGAGGGATGGGCAGGCTGGAATATGCGGTCTTTACAGAAAAGGACAGGACATGGAAATATGAACCGGAGGCAGGAGAAGGATTCGGTATATTTGTATTTGCAGGATACGCGCCTTCCAATGAGCTTTTTAAAGATCAGGTGGAACTGACAGACCAGGGGTATCTTGTCACGGACATTGACCAGAAGACAAGCGTGGACGGTGTGTACGGCGCGGGCGATATCTGCGTGAAAAATCTGAGGCAGGTGGTAACGGCAGTGTCCGATGGAGCCGTGGCAGCCACATCACTTGAAAAATATGTATCTGCCATGTATGAAAAGCTCCATCTTGAAAGACAGGAAGTGGACAGAAAAAACATCTCGCTTGAGGAAGAAAAAAGCGGGGAAAGAGCTGATGCGCCGTCACAGGACGAAGGCGGATTCCTGAGCGCTTCTGTAAAACAGCAGTTGGCTCCTGTCCTTGACCGCCTTGAGAAAACTGTCACCCTGGAGTTTTGCCTGGATAGTAGCAGCTTGTCCAGGGAGATGGAAGGCTTTGGAAATGAGCTGCAAGAGCTGTCGCCAAAAATCCAGTGCGTATTCCGGAGAAAGGACGGGCAGGAGCAGGCAGCGGAAGACGGCATAGAATATCCATCTATCCGGTTCTGCAGCGAAAAAGGGGATTACCTTGGGACATCCTTCCACGGTGTTCCCGGTGGACATGAGTTCAATTCCTTTGTGATTGCGGTCTATAATGCATCCGGTCCCGGACAGCCAATTGAACCCGAACTGCTTGAACGCATCCGCAATCTGGATGCCAGACATCATATCCAGACAGTCGTATCCCTGTCCTGCACCATGTGTCCGGAGCTTGTCATGGCAGTACAGCGCATCGCCCTGGAATCGCCCGGGGTTACCGCAGATGTTTATGATATGGCACACTTCCCGGAACTAAAGGACAAGTATCAGATCATGAGCGTGCCGTGTATGATCATTGATGGGGAAAGAGTATACTTCGGGAAAAAAGGAATCGAAGAAGTGGCGAACCTGCTTCCTGAAGGCGGATTATCTGTTTACTTTTGAAATATAAACTGCCTGACTGGCATATTACAGGCACGTCGATCAATTTTTGAGTATCCTGACCTGTAGCATAGGAGTTTTTATCATTAAACAAAAGAAATAATATTGAAAATATTACAATTGCTGCGAGTATGAGCCGTACACGTTTTTTCATAAATACAAGCCTCCCGTATGATTTGTTTAGATCATATGGGAGGCTTGTATCCTAAGTCATTCCATCCGATGCGATTTCACATATGTATCCGTTTTTCCAAGACACATTTTTATCATATCTGCGATCGATCTTTCATCTTCTACAACTAATATGCGATTCATATTTTACACCTCTGACTATATTATAACGAATATTGTATTTTTTTTGTATCGTATTGTAATTTGCTTAGGATCCCGGTCAAAGAAGATTTTCACAGAATTCTCATTTAACACATAGAAAAGCGGCAGAGATTTTCCCTGCCGCTTTGGGTTTAAAACACTGTAACCCCTGTTAAGAGGTCATAATTTCTTGAAATTCAATTCCGCATTTACAGCACCTCTATAAACCTCCGGAATTTTTTCATCCCATCCTCAGTGCATTTATACACTCCTGCATCTTCCAGCACCTGGCAGAAGACTTTCCCCACTTCCTGTTCCAGGATATGCTCCACATTATCCGCATTGACATCTGCATATGCGGGAAGGAATTCATCAACCCAGTCCGCATGTTTTGAGATTTGTTCATTGCTGCGGATATCTTTTCCGTTGAGGATGTACTCTTTTAAGAGCTCCATCTCGCCCTTTAAGCGGGCGGGCAGGACTGCAAGTCCCATGACTTCGATGAGCCCGATGTTCTCCTTTTTGATGTGATGAAGCTTCGCATGGGGATGATATACGCCCAGCGGGTGCTCCTCTGTGGTGATGTTGTTGCGCAGCGTCAGGTCCAGTTCGTAGAGTCCGCCCTTTTTCCGCGCGATCGGGGTGATCGTATTGTGCGGCACGCCGTCTGTCTCAGCGAAGATAAATGCATCTTCATCTGTGTAGGAGCGCCATGCCTTCAGGATGTGGTCAGCCAGATCGATGATGCGCTCTGTATCTTCCCCTCGGAGGCGGATGACAGAGAGCGGCCATTTCACGATGCCTGCGGAGACATCCTCATAGCCCTTCACGGCAAATTCTTCGATGATCGGAGCCTTGGCCATAGCGAATGTATAATTTCCTCCCTGGAAATGGTCATGGCTCAGGATCGAACCGCCCACAATGGGAAGGTCGGCATTGGACCCGAGGAAATAGTGGGGGAAGAGCTTGATAAAATCAAACAGCTTAGCAAATGCGTTCCGGTCGATCTTCATGGGGATGTGCTCACCGTTGAAGACGATGCAGTGTTCATTATAATAAACGTATGGAGAGTACTGGAATCCCCATTTTGTCCCCTGGATGGTGATGGGGATGATCCTGTGGTTTTCCCTTGCGGGGTGGTCTGCGCGTCCTGCATAACCTTCATTTTCCATACAGAGCTGGCATTTCGGATAGGATGAGGACTTTGCCTTTCCCGCAGCCGCAATGGCCTTGGGGTCTTTCTCGGGCTTGGACAGGTTAATGGTGATGTCCAGTGTGCCGTACTGTGTGTCAACAGTCCATTTCCTGTCTTTTTTGATGCGGTAGCGGCGGATATAATCACTGTCCTGGCTTAATTTATAGTAATAATCTGTGGCGGTCTCAGGTGAATCTTCATATTTGTTCCAGAACTGATCCTGAATCTGTGCAGGACGCGGCATCAGGCAGTTCATAAGCTTTGTGTCAAAGAGGTCGCGGTATGTAATGCTGTCCTCGATGATACCTCTTCTGACCGCTTCATCGAGCAGGTCTTTGAGCATGTCTTCTAGAACGAGATTGTCAGGATCGCAGGATACATCCTCATAGCTGTCCTCTTTGAGAAGGTCCAGCAGAAGGTTTGTAGTATAGACCCGCTCTGATTCAGGGGTCAGTCCGGTGTTGATTCCGTACTGGACCAGTTTATTGATAGATTCATAAATCATAATGGTTTTCCTCCTAGATATTGTTTCCCGGATATTGATCCGCCGCGGCTGGCGTATGGCGCGGCCGCGGCGGGATATTACTGTGAAATAAACAAGATCTGTTTGTGCGGCTGTCAGTATCAGTCAAGGCGGGAAGCGCCTGCTCCGATATCGACTGTGTAGAACTCAGCCTCATGTCCGACTTTTTCCTTGTAAGTCTTTCCGATGCTCTCGATAAATGTGTCGACGGCGTCATTCTTCACGATGCTGACCGTGCATCCGCCGAATCCGCCTCCTGTGATGCGGGAACCGATCACGCCCGGGATCTTCCATGCCAGGTCTACAAGGATGTCGATCTCTTCGCAGGACACCTCATAATCGTCGCGCAGGGAGATGTGGGACTGGTTCATCAGTTCGCCGAATTTTGCGATGTCATTGTTTTTCAAAGCCTCAACGGCATCGATGGTGCGCTGGTTTTCGTATACAGCATGTTTTGCGCGCTTTAACTGTACCGGATCAGCAATGAGCTCTTTGTTGGCTTCGAACTCTTCCGGCGTCAGGTCGCCGAGAGAGCTGACGTCCAGCTTTGTCTTAAGGGCGGCAAGAGCGTCTGTGCATTCCTGACGCCTGTCATTGTAAGCAGAATCTACAAGGCTGTGTTTTACCTTGCTGTTTGTGATGATGATCTTGGCGTCTTCCAGCTTGATGGGAGCATACTCGAATTTCAGAGTATTGGTATCGAGGAAGATCGCGTTGTCCTTTTTACCGTTGGCGCTGGCGAACTGGTCCATGATACCGCAGTTGCAGCCGTTAAAGTTGTTCTCAGAGTATTGTCCGAAGAGGGCGAGGTCCGTCATGGTCAGATCTGCAAAGCCGAACAGGTCTGTGAGGATAACTCCGGTAAGCACTTCAAGGGCTGCGGAGGAAGAAAGTCCTGCTCCGTCCGGGATATCTCCCCAGATGACCATGTCAAAACCGCTGTCCAGTGTATGGCCTTTCTCAGCGAATGCCCATACAACGCCCAGGGGATAGTTTGCCCAGTCGTACTCTTTTTTGTTGGTCAGATCGTCAAGAGAAGCCTCGACTACACCGATGCCATCCAGATTCATGGAATAAAAATGCATCGTGCGGTCCTCTCTTTTTCTTGCCACGCCATATGTACCCATTGTCAGGGCGCAGGGAAATACATGTCCGCCATTGTAGTCTGTGTGCTCGCCGATCAGGTTCACGCGGCCCGGTGCAAAATAGAAGTGCGCTCCCTCTGAACTGCCGAAAAGTTCTGTGAATTTGTCAAAAAGCTTTTGTTTCATCTGATGATCCTCCTCAGTTTGAAAATTGAAATTTTTGATTCACGGCGTAATCTATTTTCAGTATAGACCAGAAAGCAGTTTACGTCTATAAAAAATGTGTGCAAATTCATGTAAAAATGTTGCACAAAAATGATTTGTAAGACTATAATAACTGTAATGCGGCTGGAGCAAAGAGCCAAAAGAGGAGGACAGACATGCAGGACACATATAAACACTCATATAAAATGGGAGAAAATCTGCTGAATTCGCTTTCTGTGTACAATGTAGGCTACCAGAAATGTGAACCTGAATACCAGTGGGGGCCGGGCGTGCGCGATCATTACTGCATCCACCATATTTTGTCGGGCAGCGGGTATTATTCCAACGGAAAAGTGTCATGCAGGCTGACCGCGGGGGATACGTTTATCCTGTATCCGGGCGACGAGCTGGAGTACCGTGCAGACAGAGAAGAGCCGTGGGAGTATGCCTGGGCGGGATTTATGGGGGCGGACGCGGCGTCCATTATCCGAAATACCGGATTCAGCAGGGAGACACCGTACATCCTGAAGGGAAAGATTCCGGTGGATGAGATCAGAGAGGGGCTGGAGCGCATTTATGAGGTAAAGGGAAATACCTATGAGGCGTCAGTGGCGATGGCAGGGCAGCTCTACAGTCTTCTCGCCGTATTTATGCACTACTCGGACCGGGAGGAGCAGGAAAAGGATATACAGCTTACTTATGTGGAGAAGGCGGAGAGCTATATCGGAACCAACTATTCCTATCCGATCACAGTAGAGGATATTGCCGCCTATGTGGGGATAAGCCGCAGCCATCTTTTCCGGTCGTTTCAGAATTATGTGCGGAAATCACCCAAAGAGTATCTGACAGAATACAGGATCAAACAGGCGTGCCATCTGTTGAAAGAAACGTCTCTGTCGGTGTCAGCCATCGCCTATTCCGTCGGATTTGCCAACAACCTTTACTTTTCCAAGGCCTTTAAGAAGCAGAAGGGAATCGGGCCGTCGGAGTATAGGAAGACCCATATGCAGGGAAACTCCTGATGCTGCCATGCCGCTCATGCTTTCTTCCCGCAGCGCGAATGTGGACAGAGCGGCCTACATAATCTGTATCATAATGGTTTTATATCCATATGCGGACATGGAGCGGAGGGATAGATACGGAAAAATATATCAAGAGATGGATGCAGGCTCTGGCGCTGGCAGCGGTATTTATGATGTGCCCTGTCTCAGTCCTGTGGGAACATGTGGATACAGAGGCGGGAAGCCGGGAACGAGATAGTATAAGGCCGCAGATTGCCCTGACATTTGACGACGGACCAAACGCGCAGTACACGCCCCTTCTTTTAGACGGACTGAAGGAAAGGGATGTGAAGGCTTCATTTTTTGTTATCGGCGCCAATATCGAGAAAGACGGAAACGAGGAGATCATCAGGCGGATGCACGAGGAAGGGCATCTGATCGGAAATCATACCTACCATCATGCAGACCTTTCGAATATGAGCGCGGAGGACGCCCACAGGGAGCTGCAGATGACCGACCGCCTGGTCAGGGATATCACAGGGGAAGAGCCCATGCTGGTACGCCCGCCCTTTGGGGAGTTCCCGCAGGGGCTGGAAGAGCTGGATAAGCTGTATGTGAAATGGACCGTGGATTCCAGGGACTGGGTGACGAAAAATACGCAGGAGATCGTGAGAAAGGTAGTGACGGATACAAAAGAAAATGATATCATTCTCATGCACGACTGTTACGGCACCTCTGTGGAGGCGGCGCTTCAGATCATAGATGCGCTTCAGGAGAGGGGCTATGAGTTTGTCACAGCAGACCAGCTCCTTATGAAATAACAGAAGAAGCGGTAAGAAAACAACAGGGAGAAAACGGATGATAAATGAATATTCAAGGACAGAACTGCTGATCGGTGAGGAGGCAGTGGAGAGATTAAAAAATGCGTCAGTGATGGTATTCGGTGTGGGCGGCGTGGGCTCCCACTGCATCGAGGCGCTGGCTCGGAGCAGCGTGGGAAAGCTGACCCTCATTGACAATGACAGAGTGTCGGTCACGAACATCAACCGCCAGTCTATCGCGTACCACAGCACGATAGGGCAGTATAAGACAGCGCTCATGAAAGAGCGGATCCGGGATATCTGCCCGGAGATACAAGTGGAGACGTACGAGATGTTCGTTCTGCCGGATAATCTGGACACGCTGTTTGAGCAGGCGGGGGAGCCGGATTATATCATAGACGCCATTGACACAGTGAGCGCGAAGATTGCTCTTGCAGGGCTGGCGGACAAAAGAGGGATTCCCATCATCAGCAGCATGGGAACAGGAAATAAGCTGCATCCGGAACTGTTCCGGGTCGCTGATATTTCAGAGACCAGAGTGTGCCCGCTGTGCCGGGTCATGCGGAAAGAGTTGAAAAGCCGGGGGATCACCCACTTAAAGGTGCTGTATTCAGAGGAAAAACCCATTTCCACAGAGGGACGGACTACAGGGGAGGATACCGGGGCGAGAAGAGCAGTGCCGGGAAGCATTTCATTCGTGCCTCCCACGGCAGGGCTTTTGCTCGCGGGGGAAGTGATCCGGGAGCTGGCAGGAGTATAAGGAGGAAATAATGGATTTATTTGATTATATGCGGGAGAAAGAGCAGGAGAAAGAATCGCCTCTCGCCTCAAGGATGCGTCCCACAGTACTTGACGAGGTCGTGGGACAGCAGCATATCATCGGCAGGGACAAGCTCCTCTACCGCGCGATCAGGGCGGACAAACTAAGTTCCGTTATTTTTTACGGACCGCCGGGCACAGGAAAGACCACACTTGCAAAGGTCATCGCCAACACGACCAGCGCGGAATTCAGGCAGATAAACGCCACGGTGGCGGGCAAGAAGGATATGGAGGAAGTGGTACGCCAGGCCAAGGAACTCCAGGGGATGTACGGAAAGAAGACGATCCTGTTCATAGATGAGATACACAGGTTCAACAAAGGGCAGCAGGACTACCTCCTTCCGTTCGTGGAAGACGGTACAGTGATACTGATCGGAGCGACAACGGAGAATCCTTATTTTGAAGTAAATGGAGCGCTCCTTTCCCGGTCCAGTATCTTTGAGCTGAAGCCGCTGGAGAAAGAGGATATCAGGACCCTTCTGCTGCGGGCGGTGAATGATACGGAAAAGGGAATGGGCAGCTTCCGCGCGGAAATCGACGAGGACGCGCTGGAATTTCTGGCGGACCTGTCAGGCGGGGACGCAAGGAGCGCGCTGAATGCTATAGAGCTCGGCGTGCTGACCACGGAGCGGAGCGAAGACGGTATCATCCATATTACGTTGGAGGTGGCATCAGAATGTATCCAGAAACGAGCTGTGAATTATGATAAGCGCGGGGATAACCATTACGATATCATCTCTGCTTTTATCAAGAGCATGAGAGGTTCTGACCCGGACGCGGCAGTCTACTATCTGGCGAAGATGCTCTACGCGGGAGAAGATGTGAAGTTCATCGCCAGGCGCATTATGATCTGTGCTTCAGAGGATGTGGGGAATGCGGACCCCATGGCGCTGACAGTGGCAGTGTCAGCGGCTCAGGCAGTGGAGCGCATCGGAATGCCCGAATCCCAGATCATCCTGGCCCAGGCAGTGACCTATGTGGCGTGTGCGCCGAAGAGCAATTCCGCAGTGAACGCGATTACCGCGGCAAACCAGTCGGTCCGGCAGTACCAGACCACAGTGCCGTCTCATCTGAGAGACTCGCATTATAAAGGAGCGCAGAAGCTGGGACGTGGAATCGGGTATAAGTACGCCCACGATTATCCGGGGCATTATGTGGACCAGCAGTATCTCCCGGATGAAATAAAAAACGCCAGGTTCTATGAACCCGGCGGTCTTGGCTATGAAAAAACGATCAAAGAGTATCTGGAAAAAATCCGGGGAATGGACAGTGAAGAATAAAATACCGCAGCGATAAAATGCTGCTCTTCCCCGGATCTGGTCCGCAGCAGGTGCGGGCGGACAAGCCAGGGCTGCTCTCACAGAAGCTTGGAGAGCAGCAGGGCATAAATCTGCTGGCTGTTCAGATCCCAGCGGTTCGCAATGGCTTCCGCCTCTGTTTCGGTCGGAACTGTAAGTTTCAGGTCGATGAGGCTGGAGCCGTTTTCTACGATCTGACACCGTACTTCATATTCTTTCTTTGTATTGAGGTAGTAGTCTGATTTGACAGACACCTCTTCTTTTAAGTCATACTGCTTTTCCTTCAGAAATTCATCGATATCCCTGCGGATGGCAGAAGAGATCTTATTGCTGAAATAGTGGATCGTTTCCGCTCCGTTCCCGGTCAGATGGTACAGCGTCCGGTTATGGGTCGTCTCCGTCTGTATCAGCTCAGACTCCGTCAGCTCGGAGAGCGCTTCCTGGAGCTTAAAATACGAGGTGTATCCCTTGTCCAGCACGAACTCTGATATCTGGGAGGTGGTGAGCGGGAAATCGACCTTGTTCAGCATATACAATATGATCAGTTTATACAGTGTAAATGTCTCAGCCATGATACTCCTTTCCCTGCCATATATCATTTTCTTTTAAATACTGGTGCATCCGGTTCAGCACAGTGCATTTGGCTCATGTCCAGAGCGGCGCGATAAGAAGGTCTTTCGGTCCGTCCCCGGTCAGTCTGTGGATCACGATGTCCGGTCTCAGTCGGGAGACGCATCTGCCAAGGACCCGGATGTATTCCTCCATATCAGGAACGTGGAACGGATGGTCCCGGTAAAAGCCGGCCAGGTCTGTCCCTTCCAGCACATGTAAGAGCTGGAGCTTGATTCCCTGGATATCCCGGCGGTTCAGATGCTCAACTGTCTCAAGCATCATCTCCTCCGTCTCTCCGGGGAGGAAGAGGATCACATGGACGATCACGGTGACGCCGATCCTGCGCAGATCGCACACGGCCTTGTCGAATGTCTCCAGCCTGTATCCCCGGCGGATAAAGCGGGAGCTTTCCTCATGAATGGTCTGAAGCCCCAATTCTATCCACACAGGTTTGATCCGGTTCAGACGTTCAAGCAGTTCCAGGACGTCTCCGCCCAGACAGTCAGGACGAGTCGCTACAGAAAGCGCCTTGACGTCCGGGTCCTGTATGGCCTCCATAAAGATCTTCTCCAGATAGCTGACAGGGGCATGTGTGTTGGTAAACGCCTGAAAATAAGCGATATAAGAGTGTACCGGACGCTTTTCCAGAAGTTCTTTTTTTCCGCGGGCAAGCTGTTCCGTGATGGAGAGGGCGGCGTCCCCTGCAAAATCGCCTGAGCCCATCGCGCTGCAGAAGATGCATCCGCCGGTCCCAATCTGTCCGTCACGGTTGGGACAGGACATCCCTCCATTCAGGGTGATCTTGTATACTTTTTCTCCGAATGTTTCCCGGAGGCAGGAGTCAAGGGAATAATAACGCCTCCCGCCCCAGCGGTCCTGCTGTGATCGTATCAACGGATCAGACCCTTTACAGCCTGGCTGACTCTGTCAGCAACGCGAGGGTCAAAGGGCTGCGGAAGGATGTTATCCTCGTTCAGCTCGTCGTCAGATACAAGGCCTGCGATGGCTTCCGCGGCTGCCAGCTTCATCTCCTCGGTGATCTGGGACGCGCGGCCCTCCAGGGCTCCTTTGAAGATGCCGGGGAATGCGACCACGTTGTTGACCTGATTCGGGAAGTCAGAACGGCCGGTTCCCACTACCTTGGCGCCGGCAGCCTTTGCCAGATCCGGCATGATCTCCGGCACTGGATTGGACAGGGCAAAGAGGATGGCGTCTGCATTCATGGTAGAAACCATCTCGCCTGTGACAACGCCCGGAGCAGATACGCCGACAAAGATATCTGCGCCCTTCAGCGCGTCCGCGAGCGTTCCTTTCAGGTCCTCCGGATTGGTGACCCGGGCAATCTCTGCTTTGACAGGGGTCAGGTTCTCTGCGGATCTTGAGACAATTCCTTTGCTGTCACATATTATTATATGAGAGAACCCATAAGTGAGCAGGAGCTTCGCGATGGCGATGCCCGCGCTTCCGGCGCCGTTGATCACGACCCGACATGCTTCTTTTTTCTTGCCTGTCACTTTCAGGGCGTTGATGATGCCTGCCAGCACTACGATAGCGGTTCCATGCTGGTCGTCGTGGAATACCGGGATATTGAGCAGCTCCTTTAAACGTGTCTCGATCTCAAAGCATCTCGGAGCAGAAATGTCTTCCAGATTGATCCCCCCGAAAGCAGGAGCGATGTTGACGACTGTGCGGATGATCTCTTCTGTGTCCTGTGTGTCAAGGCAGATCGGAACTGCGTTGACTCCGCCGAACTCCTTGAAGAGGACCGCCTTTCCCTCCATGACAGGCATCGCTGCCAGGGCTCCTATATTGCCGAGACCAAGGACAGCGCTGCCGTCAGATACGACAGCAACCGTGTTTGCTTTGATCGTATATTTGTAAGCGGCCTCCGGATCCTCTGCGATCACCTTGCACGGTTCCGCAACGCCGGGGGTGTAGGCGATCGCCAGGTCCTCCCGGGTATTGACGTGGGCTTTTGCCGTTGTCTCCAGCTTGCCGTTCCACTCCTCATGCATTTTCAGGGCTTTTTCACTGTTGTTTGACATATTGATTACCTCTCTCGTTCTCTGGTATTTTCTGGATTCCTGTTCATTCAGATACGCGGGCTCTGCAGGCTGCGCTCTGTCCCTTGGAACTTGGCACTATCATATCACTTTCGACCCTGACTTGACAAGGGCGGGTGTGAAAT